>NZ_CP059201.1:313244-626488 GCF_014251795.1 Blattabacterium cuenoti | reverse complement strand
AAATATAAAATTTAAAAAATTGAATCAAAATTTTTATCTTATCTTTCTAAATAGATTCAATATCTATTATATTATTCAATCTACAAAAGAAAAAACAAAAATTTTAAAATTGAAAATAACTCAAAATACAGTTAATTATTCAATTTGATAAAGGAGAATTCTGGTTTTTATGGAATTATTATTAATATTTTTAAAAGAAATAGGAACAATTATCTTTCATATTCAAGTTCAAAAAATATATGAACTTATGTATAATTTAGATCTCAAAAAATGGGGAACTGTAACTCTTATTATAATTGGAAAAATATTATTTTTTACTATACTATTAATAGTTCTAAAATTTATTTTTAATAGAGGAGTTCGTTTTATAGGTAGAAGGATCGTAAGTTCGACTCATTTTGTTTGGGATGATATTTTGTATGAAAATAAAGTTTTTGATAGTTTAGCTCATTTTTTTCCATTATCTATTGGGTTAATACTAATCGAACCATTTTTTAATGGCTATCATACTATCATCATTTATTTAAAAAAAATATTTGATATATTATTTGTTCTAATTGTTTTACAATTTTGGATTAGAATCGTGAATTCTATTATGAGAATAGCTACAAGTGAAAATAATCATCAAACAATAGCAGTTCGTTCTTTTTCAGAATTATTAAAAATTATATCCATCATATTTTGTATTTTAGTTATTATTGCTATTTTAACAAAAAATGATCTTATCACTATTTTAACCAGTTTAGGAGCTATAACGGCATTTGTAATCTTAGTATTTAGAGATACAATACTAGGATTTGTTTCAGGAGTACAAATGGCATCTACTAAAATGATAAAAGTAGGAGACTGGATCAGAATTCCTAAATATAGTATAGAAGGAACAGTTATTGAAATTAATTTAACTTCAGCTAAAATAGAAAATTTTGATAAAACTATAACTAGTGTTCCTACTTACGATTTAATTTCTACAGCTGTTACTAATTTTGAATTCATGCGTGAAAAAAATATACGTAGAATTAAAAGATCTATTTTATTCAACATACAATCTTTTCATTTTTGTAATTCAGATCAATTAAACAAATTTCAACATGTTTATTTAATAAAAAATTATGTACAAAAAAAACAAAAAGAAATAGATCTTTTTAATCAAGAAAAAAACATTGATATAAGTATTAATATTAATGGAAGAAGATTAACAAATATTGGTTTGTTTCGTCAATATGCATTAGAATATTTATCACAACATCCAAAAATATCACAATCAGAAACTTTAATGGTTAGACATTTAGAACCAACTCCTTATGGTTTACCTGTAGAATTATATTGTTTTACAAACACATCTGAATCTATCAAATATGAACAAATACAAGCTAGTGTTTTTGATCATTTATTAACAGTTTCTAAAGAATTTGATTTAGAAGTAACACAAGTAACTAAAAAAGAAATCATAAAAAAATGGTAAAATTAAGTGTTAATTTAAATAAGATAGCAACATTAAGAAATGCAAGAGGAGGGAATATCCCTAATGTTTTACAGGTCGCAATAGATGTTCAAAAATTTGGATGCAATGGAATAACTATACATCCTCGTCCTGATGAAAGACATATTACATATAAAGATGTTTATGATATTAATTCGGTAATAACTACCGAATTAAATATTGAGGGAAATCCTATTGAAAAATTTATGAAATTAGTATTAGAAGTCAAACCTTCACAAGTAACTTTAGTTCCTGATTCTGAATATGCAATAACGTCTAATTGTGGATGGAATACTTTTTTATATCAAGATTTATTGACTCATAAAATTAATAAGTTGAAAGATTGCGGAATTCGTACTTCCATTTTTTTAGATCCGAAACCGGAATTAGTTTCATATGCCGCTAAAACAGGAGCAGATAGAATAGAATTATATACTGGATATTTTGCTATAGGATATGCTAATAAAAAATGGAATTGTATTGATCCTTACATTAATACAGCAAAAATGATTGTTAAAAATCATATGTTGATTAATGCAGGACATGATTTGAATTTAGATAATATTTCTTTTTTGATAAGAAAAATACCAAACATATCAGAAGTGTCAGTTGGACATGCTCTAATTCATGAATCACTATATATGGGATTAGAAAATACAATACAAAGTTATTTAAAAAAAATTCATCAAAATAAGTAAAAGTAAATTTTAAAATTAAAATGATATTGAATTCTAATATTTACGGGTCCGGTTATCCTATTTTGGTTTTTCATGGTTTATTTGGAAGTGGAAAAAATTGGGTTTCTTTTGCTAAAGAATTTGCAAGTATTTATCAAATTCATTTGTTAGATATTAGAAATCATGGAAATAGTTTCTATTCCGATAAAATGAATTATGAAATCATATCAGAAGATATATTAGAATATATTAATTATTATAAATTAAATCATCCTATATTATTAGGACATTCTATGGGAGGTCGGGCAGTTATGAAATTTTCGATTAAGTATCCTATCATTCCAAAAAAAATAATAATTGTGGATATAAGTCCTAAAGCTTATTCTAACACAGATCAAGAAAAAATAATTCGTATTTTAAAAAAAGTTGATTTCAATATTATTAACACTAGAAAAGATCTTGATTTTTTTTTAAAAACATGGATTTATGATTTAAAGATTAGATCATTTTTCTCTAAGTGTACTAATAGACAAAAAAATGGAAAATTATGTTTTTATTTTTCTTTATCGAATATTGAGAAAAATTATAATTTTTTAATTAATCAAGAAATAAAAAATGGTTTATACCATGGACCTGCACTTTTTTTGCGAGGAGAATATTCAAATTATCTTTCTTATGAAGATTGCAATGACATACGAAAGTTATTTCCAAAATTTAAAATTTGTACTATTAAAAAATCTGATCATTGGATTCATATAGATAATCCTTATGAATTTTACAAAAAAATAAATGTCTTTTTAAAAAAAACATAATTTATGTATATTATTTAAAAAATCAATATGGTTTTTGATCTTGATATGATTCGGAATTTTTATTCAAATTTTTTACATAAAATTGAAAAAATAAGAAAAGTGATAGATCGTCCTATGACTTATTCTGAAAAAATTTTATATTCTCATTTAGTCGGAGATTTAAAAAGGAATTTTAGAAATTCTTATATAGATTTTTTACCTGATCGTATTATAATGCAAGATGCAACAGCTCAAATGACTTTGCTTCAATTTATGCAAACTAAAAAATATAAAACGGCCATTCCTACTTCTATTCATTGCGATCATCTCATATTGGCTAAAAATGGTTCTTATTTAGATTTAAAAAATGCTACGAAACAAAATAAAGAAATTTATACTTTTTTGAGATCTGCATCTCATAAATATGGAATAGACTTTTGGGGTCCTGGATCAGGTATTATCCATCAGGTTTTTTTAGAAAATTATGCATTTCCTGGAGGAATGATTATAGGAACAGATTCTCATACACCTAACGCCGGAGGTTTGGGGATGCTCGCAATAGGAATTGGAGGATCAGATGCAGCTGAAGTTATGTCTGGATCATTACTTGAGCTGAAATTTCCTAAAATAATTGGAGTCTATTTAAAAGGAAAAATTAGTGGATGGACTTCTCCCAAAGATGTCATACTAAAATTATCTGGAATGATTGGAGTTTCAGGAGCTACAAATCATATTATTGAATATTTTGGAAAAGGAACAAATAGCATTTCTTGTGTTGGTAAAGCTACCATATGTAATATGGGAGCAGAAATAGGAGCTACTGCGTCTTTATTCCCTTATGATATTAATATGAAAAATTTTTTGAATAAAAATGGAAGGGATCAGATATCTGATATGGCAGAAAAAATAAAATATTTTTTAAAAGCAGATCCAGAAGTTTATCAAAAACCATGCAATTATTATGATAAAGTAATAACAATAGATTTAGATATTTTAGAACCATATATTAATGGACCTTTTACTCCAGATAAAGCAACACCTATTTCTAAAATGAAAAAAGAAGCATATAAAAATAATTGGCCAACTAAAATTGAAGTAGGATTAATTGGTTCATGTACAAATTCTTCTTATGAAGATTTTTCAAAGGCAATCTCAATCATTCAACAAGCAAAAAAGAAGAAATTGAAAATTAATTCAGAATATATGATTTCACCTGGATCCAAAAGAGTTCTTTCTCTTATAAAAAAAAAAGGTTTTTTATCTCTCTTTAAAGAAATTGGAGCTAAAATTTTTTCTAATGCTTGTGGGCCTTGCATAGGACAATGGATTAGAAAAGAAAATAAAAAAAATTCAGAAAATACAATAGTTCATACTTTCAATAGAAATTTCTCATCTCGTAATGATGGAAATCCAAAAACACATGCTTTTATAGCTTCTCCAGAAATTGTTACCGCTTTAGTTTTTTCTGGAAATTTAACATTTGATCCTAGAAAAGATATGTTAAAAAATGAAATAGGCGAATATGTAAAATTCGAAGAACCTAAATCAATGGAAACTCCTACGAGTAATTTTGATATGAAAAAATTAGGATATGAAAAATTTTCAAAAAAAGAAAATATATCCGTTATTATAAAAAAAAATTCTAAACGATTACAGATTTTACCAAAATTTTTTCCATGGGATGGGAATCATTTTATGAACATTAGACTTTTAATAAAAACTAAAGGAAAATGTACGACCGATCATATTTCTATGGCTGGATCATGGTTAAAATATAGAGGAAATCTTAAAAAGATTTCCGAAAATTTGTTAATGGGAGCTGTGAATGCCTTTAATAATGAAAAAAATAAAATAAAAAATATTATAACAGGGAATTATGAAACAATCTATAATGTGGCTAAATTTTATAATTCAAAAAACATACAAACCCTGATTGTAGGAGAAGATAATTATGGAGAAGGTTCTTCAAGAGAACATGCAGCAATGGAACCTCGTTTTTTAGGAGTACGTGTTGTTCTTGTTAAATCTTTTTCTCGAATACATGAAACGAATTTAAAAAAACAAGGAATTTTAGCTTTAACTTTTTTAAATTCTGATGATTATTATAAAATACAGGAAGAAGATTCATTTCATTTTTATATAAAAAATATATGTTATAACAATGAAAATATAGAAGTAGAATTAATTCACAAAAATAAATTTCAAGAAAAAATTATAGTTTGTCATTCTTATAATAAGAGACAAATTCAATGGTTCAAAGCCGGATCTTCCTTAAATTTTATTAAAAACCATTAAACTAAACTAAAATTGATACAAACAATAGTTATGAAAACTATAAAAATATTTTTGATAAAAATTATAAGATTATACCAAATAGGTATATCTCCATGGATAGGGAATAACTGTAGATATATACCAACTTGTTCAAGTTATATGATTTCATCATTAAAAAAATGGAATCTTTTCAAAGCAATTTTTATAAGTATGATAAGAATTTTCAAATGTAACCCTTGGGGCCCATCAGACTATTATTCTAAAAAATCATAACATATAATGAAAACATTAGAATATATTAACTGGGATCCAGTTTCCAAATTTAATTTATGGAAAGGTTTTTCTATTCATATTTATAGTCTAATGTTTATAATTTCTTTTTCATTAGGATGGTATATTATGAAATATATTTATAACAATGATAATGTACATAAAAAATATTTAGATTCTTTATTTGTCTATACTTTTTTTGGTTCTTTTTTAGGAGCAAGGGTCGGTCAAATTTTTTTTTATGATTTATCATATTTTTCAGATCATTGGATTGAAGCTTTTCTTCCGATTAGACATAATAAACATAATATTTTGTTAGGATTTATAAAAGGTTATGAATTTGTTGGTTACAGAGGATTATCTAGTCATGGAGCAACTGTAGGAATTATTTTATCTAGTTTCTTTTACAGTAAGAAAATACTAAACAAAAAATCTTTTATTTGGTTATGTGATCGATTATGCATTCCTGTATCAATATCTGCAGTTTTTATTAGAATCGGAAATTTTTTTAATTCTGAAATAGTAGGAAAACCATGTAGTGATCAACTCCTTTGGGGGGTCAAATTTTCAAAAATGGATACAGAATATGGTGAAATTGTTCCTAGGCATCCTGCACAAATTTATGAATCTATTGGTTATTTATCAATTTTTTTATTGATTTGGTATTTATATGAAAATCGAAGAAAAAAGTATGAATATGATGGATTCTTATCTGGAATTTTTTTTATTTTACTATGGTCTGTACGTTTTTTAATAGAATTTATAAAAGAACCACAAGGAGAAGAAGTTATTAATTTTTTATCTCTGAATACAGGACAATGGTTGAGTATACCTTTTATTATTTTTGGATTTTTACTTTTTAATTTGTCAAAAATTAGAAAATATTTTTTCTTTTTATGAAAAAAATTAACGTTTTTTTTTATTTGATAATAATAATTATGTGTTTTTTCATAAATTCTTCTGAGAGAATTCCTTACGATTCTGATCTTTTTTTAGATATTGGAAATTTATTAGAGATAAAATTTATTAAAGATGGAGAATTGTATTTTACAAATAATAATTATATCATAAAAAAAATAGATGTGGAATTGGCACATCGAGATACAGATAGAAGAAATGGATTGAAGTATAGATCTATTTTAAAAAAAAACAGAGGAATGTTGTTTTTATTAAAAAATAAAGAGGAATATAAAAAAATAAATATGAAAGATGTTCGAATTCCTTTAGATTTTGTATATATCAATCAATTTGATACTGTTATTTATTTGGATAAATACGTGAGTCCTATGAAAGATATAGAAATAATAAACTTTCCTTCAACTATAAATATAAAATACATTTTAGAGATTAATGCTGGAATGTCTAATGAATGGGGAATAAAAGAAGGAATAACAAAAATTGCTTGTTTTTTTAAATTGAACAATTAATTATGTAAAAAAACTATCTTTATTGTGTAATTAAAAAATTGTGAATATTATGATTTTTATATCTGAAAAAGCTAAAAATAAGTTAATTTCTCTCATGAAAAAAGAAGGACTTTCTCATAATGTTTCTTTCGTGAGATTTGGAGTTAAAACTGGAGGTTGTTCAGGAATGTCTTATGAATTAACTTTCGATAAAAAAAAACAAGAAGGAGATCGTCTTTTTCAACAGAAAGAAATGAAAATACTTATAGATCAAAATAGTATTCCTTATTTAGAAGGAACAACATTAGAATATTCAGATGGATTAAATGGAAAAGGATTTTATTTTAATAATCCTAAAGCGAAACACACTTGTGGATGCGGAAAAAGTTTTTCATCATAATGAAAAAAAATAATAAAATACTGGAAAATTTTACAAATTCTGAATATAAATACGGATTTTATACTCCAATAGAATCAGATAAAATTCCAATTGGTTTGAATGAAGACGTTATTCGTAAGATAACAGAAAAAAAAAAAGAACCTAAATGGATGCTAGATTGGAGGTTGGAATCTTTTTATATATGGAAAAAAATGGAAACCCCAAAATGGGCAAATATCAAATATCAGGTTCCAGATTTTCAAAAAATAAGTTATTATTCTGCTCCAAAAAAAAAAATAGATTTAAATAATTTGGAAGAAGTAGACCCAGAATTAATAGAAACGTTCAATAAATTAGGAATACCTATAGAAGAAAGAAAAATTTTTTCAGGTATAGCAACAGATATAGTGCTAGATTCTGTTTCTTTAGTTACTACATTTCAGAAAAAATTAAAAGATAAAGGGATTATATTTTGTTCTATCAACGATGCTTTAAAAAAATATCCAGATATTGTCAAAAAATATTTAGGTTCAGTTGTATCAAAAAAAGATAATTTTTATGCAGCTCTAAATTCAGCTGTTTTTTCAGATGGTTCTTTTTGTTATATTCCAAAAGGGGTTCGTTGTCCCATGGAATTATCCACATATTTTCGTATTAATGAAAATAATACAGGACAATTTGAAAGGACTTTAATTATCGCTGATCGAGATTCCTATGTTAGTTATTTAGAAGGATGCACAGCTCCACAAAGAAAAGAAAATCAATTACATGCAGCTGTAGTCGAAATTATAGCTTTAGAAAAAGCTGAAATTAAATATTCTACGGTTCAAAATTGGTTTCCTGGAAATAAAAAGGGTATAGGAGGTGTTTTTAATTTTGTAACAAAACGTGGTTTATGTGAAAAAGAAGCAAAAATATCTTGGATACAAGTTGAAACAGGTTCTTCAATTACCTGGAAATATCCATCTTGCATTCTGAAAGGAGATTTCTCTATAGGAAAATTTTATTCTTTAGCTTTAACAAAAAAT
This sequence comes from Blattabacterium cuenoti, assembly GCF_014251795.1. NCBI lineage: Bacteria > Pseudomonadati > Bacteroidota > Flavobacteriia > Flavobacteriales > Blattabacteriaceae > Blattabacterium > Blattabacterium cuenoti. Next base: position 618,183 of record NZ_CP059201.1, on the reverse strand, counting down.
TTTCAACAAGCAGATACGGGAACTAAAATGATACATATAGGAAAACATACTAAGAGTGTTATTATATCAAAAGGGATATCTGCTGGGAAAGCTCAAAATAATTATAGAGGATTAGTTAAGATAGCTTCTCAAGCAATTCATTCTAGAAATTTTTCTCAATGTGATTCTTTATTAATTGGAAATCAATGTGGAGCTCATACTTTTCCATATATTCATGTGTATAATTCTAATTCAAAAGTTGAACATGAAGCAACAACTTCAAAAATAGGAGAAGATCAGATTTTTTATTGTAATCAAAGAGGAATAAATACAGAAAAAGCAATTTCTATAATTGTACATGGCTTTAGTCATGAAATATTAAAAAAACTTCCTATGGAATTTGCAGTGGAAGCAAAAAAACTTTTGGAAATTTCTTTAGAAGGATCTGTAGGATAATCAAAAAAATTATGTTAAGTATAGAAAATTTACATGCGTCTATAGCAAATAAAAAGGTCCTCAGAGGAATTAATTTAGAAATAAAAGAAGGTGAAAATCATGTGATTATGGGTCCTAATGGTTCAGGAAAAAGTACTCTTGCGTCTATCATAGCAGGTAAAAAAGAATATCAAATAACTGAAGGAAATATTTATTTTTTTAATCAAAATTTAAAAGATTTTTCACCAGAAGAACGAGCCCATTTGGGAATTTTTCTCTCTTTTCAACACCCAATAGAAATATCAGGAGTTACTATTGTAAATTTTATTAAAACAGCAATCAATTCAATTTTTGAAGCAAAAAATATAAAAAAAATGTCTTCTAAAGATATTTTATTAAAAATAAAAAAAATATCTTCTTTATTAAATATTGAAAAAGATTTTTTTTATCGTTTTTTGAATGAAGGATTTTCGGGTGGAGAAAAAAAACGTAATGAAATATTTCAAATGATGATGTTAGATCCCTTACTATCTATTCTAGATGAAGTTGATTCAGGTTTAGATATAGATGCTTTACGTGTAGTAGCCAAAGGAATTAACACTTTTAGAAATGATAAAAATTCTATTTTAATTATTACTCACTATAAAAGATTATTAGATCATATTTTTTCAGACTATGTTATACATATTTTATATGATGGAAAAATAGTTCAATCAGGAGATAAAAAATTAGCTGAAAAATTAGAAAAGGAAGGATATGATTGGATAGTGAAAAATCAAGTATAAAAAAGAATTATTTAACTTTATAATTAAATGCAGTTAAGAGAAAAAATAACTTTATTAATTAATAAATTTTCTTCTGCATCTGCAAAAGAAAAAACAGAAGATTCTTATATATCTTTTTTACAAAAGCAACATTCCTCTTTTTTATATAAAAGAGGTTTTCCTACTTCTATAAATGAAGAATGGAAACATACGAATATAGAATCAATTATTGATAAAGATTATAATATTTTTTGCGAAAATTTAAAAGAAAAAAGGATAGAATTTGAAAAAATCAGAAAATTAGTTTTTTTAAAAAAAAAAGAATCTTATGTTTTAATTTTCATAGATGGGAAATATCATTCTGATTTATCTTATATTGATGCAAGCAATGTTATTATATCAAACATAATATCATTAGAAGAAAATGAAATTAAAAATTATTATGGAAAATTATCATATCAATATGATGCATTTTATACTTTAAATACAATCTTGTCAAAAGATGGTGCATATATTTATATTCCTGATCATGTAATTTTAGAAAAACCCATAGAAATATTACATATTTCTACAGGAATAGAATCTAAAATTATGTTAAATAATAGGAATTTGATTATAGTAGGAGAACATTCCCGTGTTAAAATTATAGAACATTATAAATCTTTAAAACACCATTTTGTTTTTATGAATTCTGTTAGTGAAGTTTATGCTATGAGTCATAGTATCATTGAGTACTATAAAGTACAAAATGATTTAGAAGAAACTTCTATAATAGATAATACATTATTCAAACAAAAAAATAATAGTAAATGCACTGTTTACACTTTTTCTATTCAAGGAAATTTTATAAGAAATAATTTAAAATTTTATTCTGATGGAAAGAAAGCTTATTCTTATTTATATGGAATTTCTCTATTATCAGGAAAACAATTAGTAGATCATCATACTATGATAAATCATTTATGTTCGAATTCTTATAGTTTTCAATTATATAAAAATATTTTATGTGAAAAATCTAAAGGAATTTTTAATGGAAGAATCATTGTGAACGAGTTGATAAAAGAAATAAATGCTTTTCAAAAAAATAACAATATAATTCTTTCTAACGAAGCATGTATATATACTAAACCTCAGTTAGAAATTTATTCTGAATATGTAAAATGTTCACATGGTTGTACCGTAGGTAATATTCAAGATTCTGAGTTATTTTATCTACAATCAAGAGGGATTACTGAAAAAGAAGCGAAAATGTTATTGTTATTATCTTTTTTAGAAGAAATATTGATTCCTATCCATATTTTTGAATTAAAAAAATTTATACGTAGAAAAATAAATAAAAAATTATATAAACATTTGTGATATATATATGTTTTCAGAAAAAGAAATACAAAAAATAAGAAGTCAATTTCCTATTTTGAAAAAAAAAATATATTCTAATTATTTAGTATATATGGATAATGCAGCTACGACTCAAAAACCCTTGCAAGTCATTCAAGCTTCACAAAATTATTATTCGACTATGAATTCTAATATTCATAGAGGATTACATTATCTCAGTCATCAAGCTACTTTGTGTGTAGAAAACGTTAGAAAAAAAATTCAAAAATTTATTCATGCAAAATATTCTTCTGAAATTATATTTACAAAAGGAACTACAGAATCAATTAACTTGGTAGCTTCTAGTATAGAAGCTATTATAAAAAAAGGAGATGAAATTATCATTTCTTGTGTTGAACATCATTCAAATATTGTTCCATGGCAGATTCTTTGTAAAAAAAAAGGTGCTGTTTTAAAAATCATATCCATTTATGAAAATGGTTTTTTTCAATTAAAAAATTTTGAATCTTTTTTTTCAGAAAGGACAAAAATCGTATCTATTAGTCATATATCTAATGTTTTAGGAATTATTAATCCGGTTAAGTCTATTATACAAATAGCTCATAAATATGATGCTTTAGTTTTAATTGATGGGGCTCAAGTTCCTTCTAATCTCGATCTAAATGTGCAAGATTTAAATGTTGATTTTTATGTTTTTTCTGCACATAAAATGTATGGTCCTACTGGAATTGGAATTTTATATGGAAAAAAGAAAATATTAGAAAAGTTAGATCCTTATCAATTTGGAGGAGAAATGATTAAAAATGTAAGTTTTGATCGAACAACTTATTCAGATTTACCGTTAAAATTTGAAGCAGGAACCCCAAATATAGAAGGGATTATTGTATGGGGATCCGCCATAGATTTTGTCAAAAAAATGGGGATATCAAATATTCAATCTTATAAAAAGAAACTTTTAATGTATGCTGTAAAACATTTAAATTCAATAGACGGAATTCAATTGTATGGAGATATTATGGACTTTTCTAAAAAATCCAGTATTATTTCTTTTAATTTAGATGAATTACATTGCTTTGATGTTGGTTGTATTTTAGATCGTTTGGGAATTGCAGTTAGAACTGGACATTTATGTGCACAACCTCTTATGAATTTTTTCAAAGTTTCAGGAATGATTCGTGTTAGTTTTTCTGTATATAATACTTTTCAAGAAATAGATTATTTACTAGAAGGAATTTTAAAAGCAAAAAAGATATTATTAAAATAATTATGACATATGCTATTGTTAATATAAAAAATAAACAATTTAAACTTGTTCAAAATAAATATATTTATGTTCCTCATATTTCAGAAAATATAGGAAAAAAAATATTGTTGGATCAAGTTTTTTTGTTTTATAAAGAAGGAGTTCTTTTTTTAGGAAGTCCTTTTTTAGAAAAAATTAATGTTGAAATTGAAATTATGCAACATATAAAAGGAAAAAAAATTCTTATTTTTAAGAAAAAAAGAAGAAAAGGATATAAAGTTAAAAATGGATTTAGACCTTTGTTTTCGAAAATAAAAATAATTTCTTTTATAGAAAAGAATATTAAAAACTTAGATTAATATGGCTCATAAGAAAGGTTCTGGAAGTTCTAGAAATGGGAGAGATTCAATAGGAAGAAGGTTAGGCATTAAAATATATGGAAATCAGTATGTAAATTCTGGTAATATCATAATTCGTCAACGAGGTACGAAACATCATCCTGGAAAAAATGTAAGAATAGGAAAAGATCATACTTTATATGCAATTAAAAACGGTTATGTTTGTTTTAAAAAAGTAAAGAAAAATAAATCAATTGTTTCCGTTGTGGATACGAAGATTAAGACTGGGTAGTTCAAATAGGATAGAACAACAGTTTCCTAAACTGTGAGTTGTGGGTTCGAATCCCTCCCCGGTTACAAAAAAAATAAAATGGTCCCAGCTGGACTTGAACCAGCGACTACCTGATTATGAGTCAGGTGCTCTAACCAACTGAGCTATGGGACCTATAAAAATAAATGTGGACTGTGCAAGTTTACAATATTATTTTACCTATTACAAATTTTTGTTCAGGTTTTTTTCATTTTTTATTTTAAATAAATTAATGAATACAATTATGAAAGAAATAAACTTAATTAAAAATGAAAAATTATCTTCGATATTTTTTATAGAAATAGCAAAAATATTTAATGAGGAGATTCATCACAATAAAAGTAAGAATAAATTTTTAGTTACTTTGATTAAAGTATGCGTGACTCATGATATGAATTTAATAAAAGTGTATATCAATATTTATCCTTTTTTAAACAAAAATATATTGAAATCTATTCGTTCTAAATCTAAATTTTATAGAAAGTTGCTTTCTAAGAGACTTAGATATCGTGTCAAAAAAATTCCTAAATTGGATTTTTATTCAGCTGAACAAAATTTAATAGTTTAATTTTTGATAACTTCATTTTATATATCTGTACGTTATTTTTTTTCTAAAAAAAGAATTAACGTTGTTAATATTATTGTATTTTTGTCAATTTTATCTATTGGAGTTTCCACATTTTCTTTATCTACAATTTTATTTGTTTTTTCTGGATTAGAAGATTTAAATAAAAAATTTTATCGAATTCATTATCCAGATATTACTATTTCTTATGGAAATCAGAAAGATTTTATTATTGATGATAATATTTTAATAAAAAAAATAAAATATATACAAGGAATTGTGGCTTATTCTAAAACTATGGAAAAAAAAGTTTTTTTTCATTATAATAATCACGAATATTTTATTTTTTTAAAAGGAGTAGACACAGAATATGAGAAAGTTATGAAAAAATTTAAAAGAATAAATTTAAAAGATAAAAAATTTGATTCTTTAAATATATATGTCGGATGGTTTTCTATAATTTCATACTTTCCAGTATTACTATCTCATATCAAAAATATTCCTTTACAAATACTTATTTTAGATTGTAAAAAAAATAATTCAGATTCGTTTTTTATGAGAAAAAAAGTTTTTGTAAAAGGAATTTTTCATTTTAGTTATCAAATGGATAAACAGTATTTATTTTGTGATTTGCACGAACTTCAAAAGATAATGAAAAACAAAATTTTCCATACATTAGAAATTAAGATTCATGATGAAGCGAACATTCAAAATTTAAAAAACATTTTAGTCAATAAGTTAGGACCAAAATTTAGTATAATAACACGAACAGAAAGAGAAAAATTTTTTTATCAGGTTTTAAATACAGAAAAAGTATTTTTATATTTTTTATTTATACTAATGATACTAATCACTGGATTTAACTTATTTAGTGCTATTTTCATTTTACAATTAGATAAAATTAAAGAACTTTTTATATTATGGAGTCTGGGTTTTTCTTTATATAGAATTAAGATGATATTTTTCTATATGGGATTGATGATGACTTTATTTGGTTGTTTGAGTGGCTTATTTTTTTCTTATGTTATTTCTTTGATACAAGAAAAATATAAAATATTTCAAATTACAAAAAAAATCCCTTTTCCTGTAAAAATTACAGGAATGGATCTGTATATAATCGTATGTGTTATTCTAATAACAGGATCAATTATATCTTTTTATTCTTTAAAAAGAATTAATAATATGATTTATTATAAATAATACGTTCTTAGAGGGACTGAAGCTTCTACATTCAAAAATATTTCTTTTGCTTCATTTTCAAATTCTTTAATATTCGGAAATCTATTAGAATAATGTCCTAATAATAACTTTTTTACTTTTGCTTTTTTAGCTATATATGCGGCTTGGTTTGCTGTTGAATGACCTGTATTAATAGCTCTATTTTCTTCTATTTTTAGAAATGTAGATTCATGGTATAGTAAATCTACATATTTGATATGATCAACTATTGGTAAATAAAAAGAAGTATCTGAACAAAAAGCATAAGATAGTATTTTAGGAGGATCAAATGTTAATTGATAATTAGGAATAATTTTTCCATCATGAGTTTGAAAATCTTTTCCTAATTTCAAATTAGGATAATCTACTATTTTAATATCGGGTATTTTTTTAATTTCTTCCATATTTAATTTTCTTTTACTAGGTTTCTCTTTAAACAGAAATCCATTTGCATAAATTCTATGTTTCAATGGAATGGAAAAGATTTCTATTTTTTCATTTTCCATAATTTTTTCTAACTTTTTTGATGATAATTCTATATGATCTATACAATATTTTAATCTTGTGTAAGACCATTTAAAATGAACATCTATGATTTCTTTTAATCCTTTTGGCGCGTAAATACTTACTGATTTCTCTCTACCTAATAAATGGAATGTAGATAACAATCCAATTAATCCAAAAAAATGATCCCCATGCAAATGAGATATGAATATATGTATTATTTTGTTAAATTTTATTTTTGCTTTTCTTAATTGAACTTGTGTTCCTTCTCCACAATCAATAAGAAAATAAAAACCTTTCATTTCTAATATTTGAGCGGTAGGATGGAACCTATTTGTAGGTATAGAAGAATGACATCCCAAAATGGTTAATGAAGGTTTTCTCATCATACAAAGTTTTAAAAAAATTGAATTATATTTCTTTTCTTTTTTTTTTTAAAAGGAAAATACCACCACTAATTATTATAGTCAAAGCTATTGTTAATATGAATATGGATTCAATATTCATCTCAACTTCTTTTGATAGGATAGGTATTTCATTTTTCATAAAGAAGAACATGCTAAATACAGCAAAAGCATTATTAAATATATGTAATAATATGCAATCTATAATCGAACAAGTTATGAAATAAACAAATCCTATGAAACTTCCAATGATTAGACCTCCTATAAATTGCCAAGGATTCATATGAGTTAATCCAAATAAAAATGAAGAAAATAGAATCGCTTTAATGGGATGTATTTTATTTTTTAACATTCCATTTAAAATAATGCCTCTAAAAAGAACTTCTTCACATATAGGAGCTAGTAATACTGTAGTAGAAAAAAAAGGAATTGGATTTTTTATTTCTTCTTTTAGAAATTCTTCAATTTCTTTATACATATTTCCTAATATTGGCCCTTCTATTGGAACTAGTGAAGAAATATATTCATTGATAATGATCATACAAAACATCATGAAAAAAATAATAAAATAAATATACCATGAAGATAATTTCATGGATAAATCTATGGTAAGATTTTTTTTTTGTGCTTGATGAGAAATAAAAATAAATAAAAAAATAAAAGGGATAGTGTATGATATTGAGAATATCATACTTTCTGGTAATTTAATAAGAATCAACGATTTTTTAATAATGATATTGAAAAAATTTAAAGCAGTAAATCCCACTATTAATAAAATCGATTCGATATAATTTATTTTGAAATAATTCTTCATATGTTAAAAATTCGTCTTTAATTTGATATTTTATAATTGTTTTCTTAATTTCATGTTCATAATTTTTCAATGAAAATCTGTTACATCTGTTACAAAAGATAAAAACAATTTTATTAAAATAATAAATTTCTTTTATTGTAAGATAAAATTAAAATTATTATGTTTTTTTTCGATATTTTATATTTGTTTCGTAATTATGAATCATTTAAAGATGGGAGCATTGGTCATTCAAAAGTTTTTAAATATTCTGATTTATTGAAGATTATAAATAAATATAAAGATATATGCACTATTGTTCCTATAGGATTATCTATAGAAAAAAGAAAAATTTTTAAAATCACATGGGGGATCGGAAAAATAAAAATATTGGTATGGTCTCAAATGCATGGAAATGAAACTACAGGGACAAAATCGATGTTTGATATTTTTCATTTTTTTTTAATGGAAAAAAATTGTGATTTAGTTAAATTTTTAAAGAAAAATTTAACCATTTCATTTATTCCTATGTTAAATCCTGATGGATCAGAAATATTTCAAAGAAGAAATGCTATCAACATAGATTTAAATCGGGATGCTATTCGTTTACAATCTCCAGAAATACAGACTTTATTTCAAGAGATAGAAAAAAGTAAGCCTAATATTTTATTTAATTTACATGATCAAAGAAGCATTTTCAATGTTGAAAATAAAATTTTTAATCCTGCTATTCTATCTTTTTTATCTCCTTCGATATCTATGAAAAAAAATATTGCTTCTATAAGCAGGAAACAATCTATGGGAATTATAAATTTTATTGTAAAAGAACTTTATAAAATTTTACCTAATATTGGATCAATAGGAAGATTTTCTGATGAATTATATCCTACTGCAACTGGAGATAGGTTACAAAAATTAGGTTATCCTTGTATTCTAATCGAGTCAGGAAATTATCCTAAAGATTTTCAAAAAAAAATTATTAGAAAATATAGTGTATTATCTATTTTTGCGGGAATTTATTTCATTTCTTATAATAAAGGAGAAAATCTTGAAAAAAATTACGAATCTTATTTTTCCATTCCAGAAAATAAAAATATATTATTAGACAAAATATATAGAAAAATACAAATACAAAGAAATCAAAATAAATTTTTAGTAGACATAGGACTAATGAATTTTGAAAAGTTTGATTTCATTAAAAATGATCTTTTTATTTTTTCTAAAATAGTAGATGTAGGAGATTTATCCTATCTTTTTGCATATGAAGAATTTTTTGTTTTAGGTAAAAAATTTTATGGCAAAAAAGGAGAAAGTTTTCCGGAAATTGGAAATACAGAATGTTTTAAAATTTTATAAATCATTTTATTTTTTGAAATTAGATACTGCAAGTTTTTTTCGTCCTTTTTTTCTTCTTCTAGATATAATTATGCGTCCAGTTTTTGTACTCATTCGTTTCATAAATCCATGAACATTTACTTTTTTTCTATTTGAAGGTTGATATGTTCTTTTCATATGATAATCAAATCGTTTATTTTTTTAAAATGAGAAAAATATTTTTTTTCTTTTATTATTTTTTTATTTTTAAGATTCAGTAATTTTCTTTGAAAGTTGTAGGAAAAAAGAAATAATATTATAATACCTACAATAAAACCTGTGAAAAATAAAATCATACGTTTTGATAAACTCATGATATAATAAAAATTATACATTTCGAACAAAAATTACATAAAATTTTCTATTTTTCTTGTATTTTATTTCACAATAAATTTGTATTCAAAATGATTTATAAATAAATTAACTACTTGACTATTGTCAAAAAATTTTTTTTAGGATCCTAAAAAAAAGGAATTGTAATTTTCAAAATGGATAAGATTTATCCATAACTTTATGATAAGTTTTAAATATTTTTTGTAGTATGATTCAAAATTTTGAATAAAAAAGCGGAATAACGAGCGAAATAAATGAATATTTGATCATAGGTTTGAGACTATTAATTTAACGAGAACTAAATTAAAAGGTAAATTCATTTTTTATAATCCAAATTTTAATGAATAAAATTAAAAAATTTAAAAAAAATGACATTCCTAAATTTGATTTAAAAAAGAAACCTATTTTGGACATAAAAAACATTATGAAGATTTTACCTCATAAACCTCCATTTCTCTTAGTTGATAAAATAATAGATTTGACACAAAATAGTATCGTAGGAATTAAAAATGTAACAATCAATGAATCTTTTTTTATAGGACATTTTCCTAGAGAACCGATTATGCCCGGAGTATTGCAAATAGAAGCTATAGCACAAGTTGGAGGTTTATTAGTATTAAATAAATTAAGTAATCCTGAATTATATTCTACTTATTTTTTAAAAATAGATAAAGTGAAATTTAAATATAAAATAGTTCCTGGAGATGTGGTTATTTTTCAAGTTTATTTGTTAAAATCTATGAAAAGGGGAATTGTTCATATGCAAGGAAAAGGTTATGTTGGTAATAAACTTGTAGTAGAAGCAGATGTCATTGCAAAAATAGTTAAGAACTCGTTATAATATATAATAAATTATAAATAAATGAATATTAGAAAAGGTTTGCATATAGAATGGAATAAAGAAATATACAAAATTATTGATTTTATTCATGTTAAACCAGGAAAAGGTTATGCTTTTTTGAGGACTAAATTAAAAAATTTAATAACAGGACATGTTTTAGAAAATAATTTTTCAAAAAAACAAAAATTAAAAGAAGTTAAAATAGAATCGAATTCATATCGGTATTTATATAAAGAAAGAAAGATTTTTTTTTATGAGTGAAATTACTTATGATCAGATACAAATAGAAGAAAAATTAATAAAAAACAAAAATATAGAATTATTAAAAGAAGGGATGAAGATCAACATTTTTTTTCATGTTAAAAATAGAAAAGAAAAAAATTTTCTATTTTTAAAAATTCCTACTACATTGATTTTAAAAGTGGAAAAAACAGAATCTGTTAAAAAAGGAGATACAATTAATAATACTAATAAAATTGCGGTTTTAGAAACTGGAACTAAATTGTTAGTTCCTTCTTTTATTAAGATAGGAGAATTTGTGAAAATAAATACGGAAAATAGATCTTATATAGAAAGAATCAGAAAATATAATTCAAATTTTTAAAAATCATGAGTATTTTGATAGATCAAAACATTAAAGTTCTTGTGCAAGGATTAACTGGAAAAGAAGGACTATTTCATACTGAACAAATGATAGATTATGGAACTCCTATAGTAGGAGGAATCACACCAGGAAAAGGTGGTTATATCCATTTAGGTATTCCTATTTTTAATACTGTAGAAGAAGCAGTTAATCATACAGGAGGAAATGTAAGTGTGATCTTTGTTCCTGCCACTTTTGCTTCTGATGCTATTTTAGAATCTATTTACATGAATATACAAGTTATTGTCTGTATAACAGAAGGAATTCCTGTTTCAGATATGATTCGAGTTAAGCATTTTTTAAAGGGTAAAAAATCTTGTTTAGTAGGACCTAATTGTCCTGGTATTATTTCTCCAGAAAAGTCTAAAGTGGGAATTATGCCAAATTCAGTATTTAAAAAAAAAGGAAATGTAGGTATTATTTCCAGATCAGGTACTCTAACTTATGAAGCAGCAGATCAAATTGTAAAATTTGGTTATGGAATTTCCACTGCTATTGGTATAGGGGGCGACTCTATTATTGGAATTGATATGAAGGAAGTTATTAGGTTATTTTTTCATGATCCTGATACAGAGTGTATTGTTATGATCGGAGAAATAGGAGGACAATTAGAAATTGAAGCTTCTGAATGGATGAAAAAACTAGATAATAAAAAGCCTGTGATTGGTTTTATAGCAGGACAAACAGCGCCAGAAGGAAAAACAATGGGTCATGCTGGAGCTATTATAGAAAAAAAAATAGAAACAGCACAAGAAAAAATGAAAATAATGGAAAAAAACGGGATATATGTTGTCCAATCTCCAGCAAATATAGGGAAAGCTGTATATGAAGTTTTTCATTAGATGAGTATAAGTGAAGAGAAATTTTTGATAATTGGACTAGGAAATCCAGGTTTTTTATATAAAAAAACTAGACATAATTTAGGATTCCTAATTTTAGATCAAATATCTAAAAAATATTTTTTTTCTTTTTCAAAAAAAAAACTAGGTTTTATTTCTAAATTTATGTATGAGAATAAATTACTTTTTTTTTTAAAACCTTCTACTTATATGAATCGTAGTGGAATAGCAGTTAAATATTGGATGATAAAAGAAAAAATTATGTTAAAAAATATTCTTATAATATCTGATGATATTTATTTGAATTTTGGTAATTTTCGTATTAGAGGTAAAGGAGGAAGTGGAGGCCATAATGGCTTAAAAAATATAGAAAAAGAAATAGGGACATCTCATTATGCACGTCTTCGTTTTGGTATTAAACAAAACTTTTTTAATAAGAAAATAGATACTTATGTATTAGAAAATTGGAAAAATGAAGAAATAGAGGATCTATTTTTAAAAATAAATATAGGCATCAAAATAATATTTTCATTTGTAAAAAATGGATTAGAAAAAACAATGAATTTGTTTAATCATTATCCATAAATATAATATTTTAGTAATAAATCAAGCAGTCAAAATTTTATGTAAAAATAGCCTTGTAGTTTAATAGGAAAGAATATAGGATTCCGATTCCTATGGTATGGGTTCGATTCCCTTCAAGGTTATTTGATTATTTTTCAAACCAATTAATTATGATTCATTATATTCGTAATTTTTGTATTATTGCACATATAGATCACGGAAAAAGTACATTAGCTGATCGTTTATTAGAATTTACAAAAACAATTTCAGAAGGAGAGCGGACCCAACTATTGGATGATATGGATTTAGAAAGAGAACGTGGAATTACTATTAAGAGTCATGCTGTACAAATGGAATATAAATATAATAGTCGAACATATATTTTGAATTTAATAGACACCCCAGGACACGTTGATTTTTCATATGAAGTATCACGTTCTATTGCTGCTTGTGAAGGTGCTTTACTTGTAGTTGATTGTACAAAAAGTGTTCAAGCACAAACGATATCTAATCTTTCTTTAGCATTAAAGAATAATTTGGTTATTATTCCAATTTTAAACAAAATTGATTTGTGGGAAGTCATTCCGGAAAATGTTATAAAAGAAATAATAGAATTAGTAAAATGTAAAATGGAAGATATTATTCCTGTTAGTGCAAAAAACGGATTAGGAATTAATGATGTTTTAAATCAAATAATAACACGTATTCCTGCTCCAAAAGGAGATCCAAAAGCACCTTTACAAGCTATTATTTTTGATTCTTCATATAATCCATTTAGAGGAATTGAAGTTTTGTTTAGAATTAAAAATGGTTGTATACGAAAAGGACAAAAATTGCAGTTTATGTCAACAGGAAGAATATATTCGGCATATGAAATAGGAACTTTGAAAATCAAACATATTTCAAAAAATCAAATCAACACAGGAGATGTAGGTTATGTAATTTCTGGAATCAAAAATACAAATGAAGTCAAGGTAGGAGATACCATAACAGACGCAAAAAATCCAGCAGAAAAAGCAATACAAAAATTTAAAGAATTTAAACCCATGGTTTTTGCGAGTATTTATCCAGTAAGTACTGATCAATATGAAGAATTACGGTCTTCTATGGAAAAATTACAGTTAAATGATGCAGCGCTTTCTTTCAGTCCTGAATCTTCTACAGCATTAGGATTTGGATTTCGTTGTGGATTCCTGGGTTTTCTTCATATGGAAGTAGTAAAAGATCGTCTGGATCGTGAGTATGGGATTTCTGTCATCCTTACTATTCCTAATGTTTCTTATAGAGTTTATATGAAAAATGATCAAAATATTTTGATCAATAATCCTTCAGACTTTCCGGAAACGGAAAAGTTAAAAAGAATAGAAGAACCATACGTTTTAGTTTCTATTTTTACAAAAGTCATCTATATAGGAAATGTTATAACATTATGTATAGAAAAACGAGGAGTTATGATTGAGAATCAGAATTATCAAACAGAAGAAAGAATCGAGATGATATTTGAAATGCCTTTATCAGAAATTATATTTGATTTTTATGATAAATTAAAGACTATTTCTAATGGATACGCTTCTTTTGATTATAAATTTATTGGTTATAGAAATTCAGATTTGAAAAAAATTACTGTGTTAATTAATTACGAAAAAATAGAACCTTTATCTCTATTAGTTCATAAAACTAAAGCTTTTTTTTTGGCAAAAAAAATATGTCAAGAATTATCTATGTTAATTCCAAAACATCAGTTCAGTATTCCTATTCAAGTTTCTATATCTGGAAAAATTATAGCAAGAGAAACAATTAAAGCTTTAAGAAAAAATGTTACAGATAAATGTTATGGAGGTGATATTTCTAGGAAAAAAAAACTTTTGGAAAAACAAAAAAAAGGAAAGAAAAAAATGCGTCAAATAGGAAAAGTTGAAATACCATCATCTGCTTTTATTACTTTTTTAAAAGTTAAAAATTAATATAAAAAAATAAAAATTTTTGAATATGTCTATAAAAATAGGAATTAATGGGATTGGCAGAATAGGAAAGTTAGTTTTATTATCTGCTTTAAATAGAGGTAATTTTAAAGTAGTATCTATTAATGATTTAGCATCTATAGAATATTTAGCTTATATGTTAAAACATGATTCTGTTCATGGTTCTTTTAAAGGAAATATTCGTATTGAAGATCAAAATTATTTAATTTTAAATGAAAAACGGATTCAAGTTACCAATGAAAAAAATCCTGAAAAACTGAATTGGGGTAAATTAAATGTAGAATGTGTTGTTGAGTCTACTGGACTTTTTCTAACAAAAAATTTAGCTAGTGCTCATTTAAAATCAGGTGCTAAAAAAGTGATTTTATCAGCACCTCCTAAAGATGATATTCCTATGTTTGTTATGGGAGTTAATCATAAAAATATAAAAAAAGATCAAGATATTGTTTCTAATGCATCTTGTACTACAAATTGTCTTTCTCCAATTGTTAAAGTTTTAAATGATAATTTTGGAATATCTGAAGGATTAATGACAACTATACATGCTACTACTGCAACTCAGAAAGTTGTTGATTCTATTTCTTCTAGAGATTGGAGAGGTGGAAGATCTGCATTGGTTAATATTATACCGACATCGACAGGTGCAGCTAATGCAGTAGGTCACATCATTCCCAGTTTAAATGGTAAATTAACAGGAATGGCTTTTAGAGTACCAATATCAAATGTATCTGTATTGGATTTTACGGTCTCTTTAAAGAAGAGTACTAATTTTGATAAAATCAAATATTGCATGAGTCAGGCTTCTAAAACTACATTAAAAAACATATTAGGATACACAGAAGATGCTGTTGTTTCATCTGATTTTATAGGAGATGAAAGAATTTCTATTTTTGATGCAAATTCTAGTATTATGTTGAATTCAAATTTTTTAAAAATAATTTCTTGGTATGACAATGAAGTTGGTTTTTCTGTAAAATTGTTAGATATTATTAATTATATGCATTCTTTATAATTATTTTATGGAATATTTTTTAAAAATAGAAAATTTTTTTTATACTTATTTACTTGAAAAATGAAATTTTTGATTCCATTACTAATCATTAAAAATGGAGCATTTATGCTTTGATTGTACATGGAAATTTGATCGAAAGTTTTTTGTGTTATAGATATTTTTGGTATTTTACATTCAACAATGATATGAGGTCTTTTATTTAAATGAACTAAAATATCTAATCGTTTGTTTAACTTGTTTATTTGAAAAGGGTATTCTACCCATATATTGGAGTTTTTATAATTTTTTATTTTCTTTAATAAAAAAATTATATATTGACGTATCATTTCTTCTTGAGTCAGGATATAAAATTTTTTTCTGATTACGCAAAATATATGGATTTTATTTTTTATTTTTTTTAAATGCAAATGATTTTTGATAAAAAAATTGAAATGGGGCATAACTTTGTTAAGTATGTTTAATTTAAGAACATTAATGTAAAATAAAATAAATTATGTTTTTAATATGTTTTTAAAATTAAAAAAAAAACAAATACAGGATTGTATTATTATTGGATCTGGACCTGCTGGATATTCTGCTGCTATATATGCATCAAGAGCAGACATGAATCCTATTATTTTTACTGGTTCTCTACCGGGAGGACAATTAACTACTACTACTGATGTAGACAATTATCTTGGATTTCCAGAAGGAATTAATGGAAATGATTTTATGAAAAATTGTAAAAAACAAGCAGAACGTTTTAATACTAAAATAATTCATCAATCAGTGACTCGTGTGATTCTATCCAATCAAAAAGGAGGAATTCATCGTATTTTTTTAGATAACAAAAAATGTATAGAGAGTAGAGGGGTGATTATTGCTACGGGTTCTCGTCCTAAATTTTTAGGAATTAATAAAGAAAGAAAATTCATGGGTTTAGGAGTTTCTTTTTGTGCTACTTGTGATGGTTTTTTTCATAAGGAAAAAGATGTAGCAGTGATAGGAGGTGGAGATTCTGCTTTAGAAGAAGCTAACTATTTATCAAAAATTTGTCAAAAAGTATATTTGATAATTAGAAAAGATTATTTTAGAGCTTCTAAAATTTTACAAGATAATATTTCAAAAAAAAATAATATTCATATTTTATTTGATTCTAATGTAACGGAAATTATTGGAAATAATTTTTTAGAAGGTATTAAGATTTTCAATCATAAAAATAAAACTAATAAAACTATTTTCATTAGTGGTTTATTTATTGCAATAGGTCATATTCCTAATACGGAAATTTTTTTAAATGAACTCGATTTAAATGATCGAGGATATATTATGGTAAAAAAAGGAAAAACCATAACTAGTAAACCTGGAGTGTTTGCATCAGGAGATGTTCAAGATCCTGATTATCGTCAGGCTATTACTTCTGCTGGAACTGGATGTATGGCAGCACTTGATTTGGAAAAGTATTATCTATCTTTATAATCAATATGAAAAATGAGTAATCATTTTTTTGAATTTTTAATTTCTCATGCAAAAGTTTATGGTTTCATTTTTCCTTCTAGTGAAATTTACGGAGGATTAAATGCTACTTATGATTATGGACCACATGGAGTGGAATTAAAAAATAATATTAAAGAATTTTGGTGGAAATCTATGACTCTACTTCATGAAAATATAGTAGGAGTCGATTCTTCTATTCTTATGCATCCTGATATTTGGAATGCATCCGGTCACATTGATAAATTTAACGAATTATTAATTGACAATAGAGATTCTAAAAAAAGATATCGTCCTGAAATTTTAATTCAAGAATATGTAGAAAAAAAATTTCTAAATAATTCAGAAAAAAAAGAAAAAATATTATCTCGTTTATCTCAATCTTTGAAAAAAAATGATTTAATTGATGTCAAAGCGTTAATTGATGAATTATGTATTTGTGATCCCATTGAAAAAACAAAAAATTGGACAGATATTCGTCATTTTAATATGATGTTTAAAATTAAAAATGAAAGTGAAAAAGATTTATATCTTAGACCTGAAACAGCTCAAGGAATATTTTCTAATTTTCAGAATATTAGAAAGTCGAATAGGATGAAAATCCCATTTGGGATTGCACAAATAGGAAAATCATTTAGAAATGAAATTTTTGCAAGAAAATTTATATTTAGAATGCGAGAATTTGAACAAATGGAAATGCAATTTTTTATTCTTCCTGAAGAAGAAATCAAATGGTATGAATATTGGAGAAAAATACGATTCAAATGGCATTTAGAATTAAACTTAGAATATAAAAAATATTATAAACTATCTGACCATGATAGTTTATCTCATTATGAAAGTGCAGGATCAGATATAGAATTTTATTTTCCTTTTGGATTTCAAGAAATAGAAGGAATTCATTCTAGAAGAGATTTTGATTTAAAAAATCATGAGTTTTTTTCGAAAAAAAAATTCAGAATTTTTGAATATAAAAAAAATTATATACCCTATGTTATAGAAACATCATTAGGGTTAGATCGTCTTTTTTTAGCTCTATTATCTTCATCTTTAAAAAAGGAAAAATTAAAAAATGGAAAAATACGTATCGTGTTAAAACTTCCCTATTATTTATCTCCAATTAAAGGAGCTATATTTCCATTAGTACAAAAAGATGGATTACCGGAAATCGCAAAAAAGATATTTAATGAGATAAAAATTCATCATCGATTAGTTTATGATCAAAAAGAGTCTATTGGGAAATTATATCGAAGACAAGATGCTATAGGAACACCATTTTGTTTTACGGTAGATTATGATACGATAAAGACAGATACAGTTACCATGAGAAATAGAGATACAATGAAACAAAAAAGAATTCATATAAAAGAAATATCAAGAATTATAGAACAAGAAACTGGATTAAAAAAAATTTTATTGAAATTATCTTGTTTTACATAATTTTATTTTTTTCTTATTTCAGCTTTTAATTCTTTTTTTAAAAAAAATTCAATCTCTTTCATTGAATCATTAATTATTTCTTCAGTTAATGTTTCTTTTTTGCTTTCAAAAAAGAAACTTATTGTGTAAGATTTTTTTGATGTAGGGAAATTTATCCCTTTATATAAATCATATATTTCAACTTTTTTAATGATATGATTTTCTCTTTTTTTAATTAATTGATTTATTTTTTCGAAAGAAATCGTTTGATCTACGAATAAAGATAAATCTCTTTTTGAAGTAGGATATTTAGATAATGGAATATAAATTATTTTTTTTTCTTTAATAATAGATATTAAATACTTCCAATCAATTTCTGCATAAAAAATTTCATTTTTTTTTAAAATAGTTCTTTTAAACTTTCCTATTTCAATTAAATTTTTGTGATTATATAATATAGAAATTCCATTTTCTAACAATGGATGTTCAGAAAGTATTTGAGTATAATTGTATATTCCACTTTTTTGCAAAATTTGTTCAATAATTCCTTTTAAATAAAAGAAAGAATAATAATTATATTCAGTTTTTTCTTTTTTTGATATTGCTATAGCTATTCCAAGATAGGGTTTTTCTAAAAATTTATCATTCTTTTTATAGTATATTTTTCCTAATTCAAAAAACTTTATATAAGATTTTATTCGATTATTTTTATAATTATATTCAATACAATCTATCATGCTAAATAATAAACTAGATCTCATAAACTTATAACTTTGATTAACTGGATTCATAACCTGAATCTCTTTCCTTTTCAAGAAAGAATTGAAAAAATAAGAGTATTTTTTTTCATTTATCATGGTAGATGAAATAATTTCTTGAAAACCATAATTAATCAATTGTTCAAAAAGTATTTTTTGTATCTCATATTCTGTTTTTTCAAAAAACTTGATATGTGTAGAAATTTTTACTTGATTATTATATATCGGTATTTTATGTATACCATAAATTCGTAATATTTCTTCTATAACATCTATTTCTCTTTTAACATCTGTTCTATAAGAAGGAACTTCAATAAATAAATATTTTTGATTTTCATAATCAATTTTCATTTCTAATAATGACAAAATTTTTTTTATGTTTTTTATTGATATTTTTTTCCCTAAAATATTTATAATTTTATTGTAACGAAGTTTTATTTTTGAAAAATATATAGGATTAGGATAAAAATCTATTACATTCGAACATACTATTTTATTTCTTATGATTTCTTTTATGAGAAAAGCTATTCTTTGTAAAGCGTATACAGTTTGATTAGGATCTATATCTTTTTCAAAAAAATAAGGATATTGTGTTTTTATTTTTTTTGAATATTTTTTTTTTATATTTCGTATAATTGTAGAATGCCAACAAGCACTTCCTACAAAAATATTTGTAGTTTTAACATTTATGTTAGATTCAACATGATTAATTATCCCCCCTATAGATAATGGATGTGCATTATCATAAATAACTAAATCTTCTTTATCAAGTTTGATTTTAATATTATCTGAATATTGAAAATGTGTATTATTTTCTGCATTTTTTATTACAATTTTAACATCCTTTATTTGATTCATGTTAAAAATATGAACTGGTTGACCCAATTCATACATGACAAAATGCATTATATCTATAATATTATTTATAGATCGGATTCCTATAGATTCTAATTGAGAAATTAGCCAATATGGAGATTTTTCTATTTTTATTCCTGAAATAAATATTCCAGAATATCTTATACATTTATCATATTCTTGAACAAAAATTTTTATATGTGACTGATAACAATAATCTTCATTTATTTTTGGTTTGAGCAAATGAACTTTATATCCACGAAATCTTAAAACAGCATATAAATCACGTGCTATTCCATAATGACTCATGGCATCTGTACGATTAGGTGTGATTTCTATATCTAAAATAAAATCATTATTTACGTTATTAATAGCTTTTACTGTTAATCCAATATCAGTTAATATGTTTGATATTTGATTTTGATTCATATTAATAGGAAACACATATTTTTTAATCCAGTTTAATGATACTTTCATATTTTTATTGTAGACATAATCAATATAAAAATTGATTCTTCTTTTTTTAAGGATTTTAAAATACCCATTTTATCATAGAATTCGAAATAAATAAAATCTTCCAAAGAAGATAAGATTTCAATTAAAAATTGAGAATCAAAACCTATTTTCATTCTTTTAATATTGTTGATCACAATTTTACATTGAATTTCTGAAGTAGGAATATTAATCGTTTTTTGATTACAGATTTTTAGTTTATTATTGTTAAAATGGAAATCAATAAAATTATTTTTTTTTTCAGAAAAAAGAAAAATTCTTTTAATAGTATTTAATAATAATAATTTATTGATTATGATAGAAATTTTACATTTTTTATGAGGAATAATATAATGATAATTTGGATATTTTTCATTGATTAATTGACATAATAAAATATGATTTTTAAGACGAAAAATTATATTTTTTTGATCATAATATTCAATAACAATATGACTTTTTTCTTTTTCCTCTTTAAGAATTTCTTTAATTATGTTGAGATATTTTCTAGATATAATAAATTGTACATTTTTATTGATTTGAAAATTTTTGATTGTATATTTTACTAGTCTATAAGTATCTGTTGATATAAAATTCGCTTCATGAGAAAGAAATTGAAACAAAACTCCATTTAACACAGGTTTCAATTTTTCTCTTACAGACATAAATAAAGTTTTGTTTAATATTTTTAATAGTATATCTGAAGATAAATCAATTTTTATAAAATGACCTTTACATATTTGAATAAAACTTTTATAATTTTGATTTGAATCAAAACAAATAGGGATTTCATAAATCCCATACTGGGAATAAATATTAAGTGTATTTTTTTCCTTTTTTATAAAAAGATTTTCATTTGAAAACGTAGTTAAAACATCTATTATGAATTTGATAGATATGGTTATTTTTTCTTTAGTGTATTTCTTTACATTGATTTTCATGTATGTCTGAATTAGATTTTTTGAATCTAATCCCCATGTAATTTGTAATTGATTTTTTTTATCGATTTCAAAAATAATCAAATTCGATAAACCATGAATATCTATAATTTTATATAAAGCATGTAATTTTCTTAATAAAAAAGAACTAAAAATAGAAAAATACATATTCTATAATTTTTAGGTAGCGTGAGGGGGATTTGAACCCCCGACCTCTGGGTTATGAATCCAACGCTCTAACCAACTAAGCTATCACGCCATATATATTGATAAAGTTAGTATATTTTATATTAATTATAATATTACATGTTATGACTGTTGACTTGAGTAATTTAAGAAAAAATTATACAAAAAATCCTTTGTTGGAATCTCAAGTTCCAAAAAAACCTTTTCTTTTATTTGACAATTGGTTTCAACAAGAAAAATCTTTTCATAGCGAAAAAGATAACGAAGAGATTAACGCTATGTCTATTTCTACTATAGGAAAAGATGGAGGACCAGAAACTAGAATTGTTTTATTAAAAGAATATTCAGAGGATGGATTTATTTTTTATACAAATTATTATAGTTTTAAAGGAAGAGCAATTCAAAATATTCCAAAAGTATGTATTTCTTTCTATTGGAAAAAAATGGAAAGACAAATTATTATTAAAGGAATAACATCAAAAATTAAGAAAAAAAAGTCAGATGAATATTTTCGGAATAGACCTAGAGGAAATCAAATTGGTAGTTGGGTTTCTAGACAAAGTCTGATTATTTCGTCAAAAGAATATTTATTAAAAAAGTACGAAAAATGGAAAAAATTTTTTCAAAAAAGAACTATAGAACGGCCTTTTGATTGGGGAGGCTATATTGTAAAACCATATAGGATGGAATTTTGGCAAGGTCAACCTAATAGACTTCATGATAGACTAACTTATATCTTGGAAAAAGATAAAAAATGGATTTTGTATAGATTATCTCCATAAAAAAAAAGATAAAGTTTGCAGGCGATAAACTTTATCTTTTTTTTAAATCACAATTTTGTTAATTCTGCTCCTATTTTAAATTTAGCTACTTTTTTTCCTGGAATATGTATTTTTTTTCCTGTTCTAGGATTTACTCCATTTCTAGGATGTCTTTCGACTACAGAAAAGGTTCCAAATCCTACTAGAGTTACTTTATCTCCTTTTTTTAAAGACTCAATCACGGTTTCAATAAATGCATCTGTAATGTTTTTAACTTTTATTTTTGTTATTCCAGTTTTTTCAGCTATTGAATTAACCAATTCTGTTTTGTTCATGAATAATTAATTTAATTTTAGTTAATTATAAAATAAATCATTTTATAATTCACGATAGCAAATATATAATATAAATAAGTAAATTTTTTTATCGAACAAAAAGATTTTCTCTTATTTTCAATCCGTTAATTAAATTTTTAATATGCATTTTTTTTTTCCCCTCTATTTGTCCTTCAATAATAGATATAAAACCTTCTTTAACAGAAATATTCATTTCACAAGATGAGACAATGAATATCAAACCGGGAGAAAACATATGTGTTTTTTTTATTTTTTTCACGATAAAAATTTTAAATCTAACAAATTTATTCTTATTAAAAAATAAAAAAGTCCATGCTGTCGGATAAGGGCTTAATCCTCTGATTTTATTATAAATAGATTCTATAGAAGGATTTTCCCATTGTATTCTACAATCTTGAGTAGATATTTTTGGAGCATATTTTAATAAAGAAGAATGAATCCTATTTTGAGAAATAGGTTTTATTTTATGATTAATAATATTTTCTAAAGTTTTAATGAGTATAGGAGTACTCATTATTTTTAATCTTTTTTCTAATTCTCCTGAAGTTTCTTCTTTTCTTATTTTTATTTTTTCTTGTAAAATAATTTCTCCAGAATCTATTTTATCTTTTATAAAAAAAGTAGTCAATCCTGTTTTATTTTCTCCATTAATAATTGCCCAATGAATAGGAGCAGCGCCTCTGTATTGAGGAAGAAGAGACGCATGTAAATTTACAGATCCCATTTTAGGAAAATTCCATACTTCTTTAGGAAGCATTCGGAATGATACAACAATTTGTATATCTGCATTCCATAATCTTATGGTTTCTAAAAACGAATAATCTAAAAGATTTTTAGGTTGCAAAAAGGGAATATTATTTTCTAATGCATATATTTTAACAGGAGTAAAAGCTTTTTTTCCCTTTTTTTTTAAAAATGAATTATCAGGACTTGTAATTATTCCAATGATATTATATTGTTTGATATGCAATTCTTTTAAAGTATAAAGAGAAAAATGATTTGAACCTATGAATACAATCTTTGGAAACTTTTTCATATAATTTATTTGTAATTTAAATCCACTAATTTTATCTTGTGACTTTATATGAAAAAGTTCATTGATTTTCAAAATCAAATATAAAAATAAAATATCATTTATCATTTTTTTTTAAATATCAATAATATATTATGTATTGGACTTTAGAATTAGCTTCTCATTTAGAAGATGCACCATGGCCCGCAACAAAGGAAGAATTGATTGATTTTGCTATTCGTACTGGAGCTCCTTTAGAAGTTGTTGAGAATCTTCAACAATTGGAAAATGGAGATGGAGAAGTTTTTGAATCTATAGAAGATATATGGGCAGATTATCCACGAGACGATGAAGATTTTTATTGGAATAGAGATGAATATGAACTTTAAATTGTTTATTTTTCTTACTTATGATTCCATTCCATAATAATATATACTTTAATAATATATACTTTTTTCATGAGTTTTATCAGAAAAATTTTAAATAAATTATTAGTAAATAAAAATGATAAGGACCTTAAAGAGATTCAAAAATTTTTATTTCAAATTAAAAAAGAAGAAAAAAAAATATTTTTATTATCTGATGAAGAATTAAGAAATCAAACTAAACATTTAAAAAATATTGTCAAAAAATCGACAAATAAATTTCATGATAAAGAAAAGAAACTTTTCAAAAAAATACAGGAAAAATTTTGTTCTATTAGTGTCTTAGAAAAAATATACTCAAGTATAGAAAACATTCAAGAAGAATGTTATCAAATGGAACAAAAAGTATTAATAAATATTTTACCTCAAGCTTTTTCTATAATTAAAGAAACAGCTAAACGTTTAACAGAAAACAAAAAACTCATTGTTACTTCTACTCCTTTTGATGAAGAATTATCAAAAATCAAGTCTTATGTCCATTTAAAGGGAAATCAAGCAATTTGGAAAAATGAATGGAATGCATATGGAAAAAGTATAATTTGGGATATGATTCATTATGATGTTCAGTTAATGGGAGGAGTTGTTTTACATCAAGGAAAAATAGCGGAAATGGCTACAGGAGAAGGTAAAACTTTTGTAGCAACTTTATCAGCTTATTTAAATGCATTACCTGGAAGAGGAGTACACATTGTTACAGTAAACAATTATTTATCTAAAAGAGATACAAGTTGGATGGCTCCTTTAATGGAATTTCATGGATTGAAAGTTGATTGTATTGATAACTATTTGTCTTCTGATGTGTATATGCGAAAAAAAGCTTATCAAGCAGATATTACTTATGGGACAAACAATGAATTTGGTTTTGATTATTTACGTGATAATATGGCTTCTTCCAAAGAAGAATTAGTTCAAAGAGAATTGAATTATGCTATTATAGATGAAATAGACTCTGTATTAATAGATGAAGCACGTACTCCTTTAATTATATCAGGGCCTGTTGATTCTAAAAAAGATAATAAAGAGGAATTTGAATTATTTCAAAATAAAGTCAAAACTTTAGTTAGCAAACAAAACGTAATAGTTAATAATTTTTTGCAAGAAGCAAAGAATTTAATACGAAATGGAGATAAAAAATTAGGTGGATTCAAATTATTTCAATCGTATCGTGGATTGCCAAAAAAAAAATCTTTAATTAAGTTTTTAAGTGAAAAAAATATTCGTTTGATTTTACAAAAAATTGAAAGTCAATATTTTCAAGATTATGGTAGAGAAATATATAAAGTAGATAAAGATCTTTATTTTGTTATTGATGAAAAAAATAATACTGTAGAATTAACAGATAGAGGAATTGAATTTTTATCAAAAAATGTAGAAGATATAGGTTTTTTTGTTTTACCAGATGTTAATCTGGAATTAACTGAAATCGAGAAAAAAAATTTTTCAAAAGAAAAAGAAATAAAAGAAAAAGAAAAAATTTTGAAAAATTTTTCTATAAAAACCCAAAGAATTCATACTATTAATCAACTACTTAAAGCTTTTACTTTATTTGAAAGAGATGTAGATTATGTGGTTATGGAAGGTAAAGTCAAAATAGTAGATGAACAAACTGGTCGTATAATGGAAGGAAGACGTTATTCTGATGGTTTACATCAAGCTATAGAAGCTAAAGAAAATGTTCAAATAGAATCTTCCAGTCAAACTTTTGCTACAATAACCTTACAAAATTATTTTAGAATGTATAGAAAAATATCTGGAATGACAGGAACTGCAGAAACTGAGGCGGGAGAATTTTGGCATATTTATAAATTAGATGTAGTAGTAATTCCTACACATAAGAAGGTACAAAGAAAAGACTTACAAGATCTTGTTTTTAAAACTAAACGAGAAAAATATAATGCGATTATAGAAAAGATTATTTTTTTATCTAAAAATGAAAAACGTCCTGTTCTTGTTGGAACAACTTCTGTTGAAGTTTCAGAATTTCTAAGTAGAGCTTTAAAATTTATAAAAATATCACATAATGTATTGAATGCTAAATTACATGAAAAAGAAGCTGAAATTATAGCAAAAGCAGGATATCCTAGTTCTGTTACTATAGCAACGAATATGGCTGGTAGAGGAACGGATATTAAACTATCAGAAGAAGTTATTCAAAACGGAGGATTAGCTGTTTTAGGAACTGAACGGCATGATTCTAGAAGGGTGGATAATCAGTTAAGAGGAAGATCAGGTCGTCAAGGAGATCCTGGTAGTTCTCAATTTTATGTATCTCTAGAAGATAATTTGATTCGTTTATTTATTGATTCTGAAAGACTTTCTAAACTTATGGATAGATTTGGACATAAAGAAGGAGACATAATACAACATCCTTTATTGACTAAATCTATTGAAAAAGCACAAAAAAAAATAGAGGATAACAATTTCAGTATACGAAAACGTTTGTTAGACTATGATGATGTGATTAATAAACAAAGAGAATTTATTTATAAAAAACGAAGAAATGCATTATGTGGAACTGAATTAAGTTTAGATATTTCTAATATGGTCTATATTTTGTTAGATTTCATGATAACTATAAATAAATCTCTGAATGATTTCAAAAGTTTGGAATATGAATTTTTCCAAATTTTTGGAATTAAATTTCCGATACAAGAAAACGAATTTCTATCTTATAAAGAACGTGATTGCGTAAACAAGCTTCATGATATAATTATTGATTTTTACGAGAAAAAAAAAGAGAAAATGATTCATCATGATATCAAATCCATCATATCTAATATTGTAGATAAAAATTATGAGTATTATCAAATACGGGTTGTTTTAACAGATGGATATCAGAATATAATTTCTGTATCAGACTTAAGAGAATTTTATGATACAAAAGGGAAATCTTTATTATCCATGTTTGAAAAAAAGACTATATTATGTTTCATGGATGAAAAATGGAAAGAACATTTACGTGAAATGGATAGTTTACGTTATTCTGTACAAAATGCTGTTTTTGAGCAAAAAGATCCTCTGATTGTTTATAAACAAAATGCTTTTAATTTATTTCAAGAAAGAGTTTATGATATAAACAAAAAAATTATTTCTTTTTTACTTAAGTCTACTATCCTGAGAGGAGATATTTTGTTCTTTCCAAAAAAAAATTTAAAAAAAAATCATTTGATGAAAGTAAAAGATAAAAAAAAACTAGGGAGAAATAATAGAATTAATATTCGTCATTTAATTACGGGAGAAACTAAAAATATTAAATTTAAACAAATTGAATTTTTTTTGAAAAAAGGAGAATGGGTAATAGAGAATGATTCCGTTTAGATTTTTTTGTGTTAATTAACAATAAAACGTATACTCTCTTTTTTTATTTTATTCATTATATTTTGTTATTCTGGAATCAGTTTATGGTCAGTGAAAAAGAGCTATGATGACGATTCTATCAATTATATTCCATATAATACATTTGGTGTAGTTTTGGGAACTTCTAAATATTTGTATGGAGGGGGAATTAACGCTTATTTTAAGTATCGAATAGATGCAGCTTGTTCTCTTTTTTTTCATAATAAAATACGTTATATCATTGTAAGTGGAGATAATAGAGAAAAAAATTATAATGAACCAAAAATGATGAAAAAAGAATTAATAAAAAAAGGGGTTCCTCCTAATTTTATATATGAAGATTTTTATGGAATTAATACTTTATATTCTATTATTAGGGTTAACAAAATTTTCAATCAAAAAAAATTTACGATTATATCTCAAAAATTTCATAATGAAAGAGCTATTTTTATTGGTAATTGTTTAGGATTAGATGTAATTGGATTCAATGCCAAGAGTCTGACTTTTGATAGCAAAACACAATTTAGAGAAATTTTCGCAAGAATTAAAGCTTTATGGGATATTATTTTATCTTTTCAGGTTTTATGATCTAATAAAAATCAGGATAGATAATCTAAATATTTTTTTAGAATTTCAGCATTATTATATTTTTTAGTGTTTATTTCTAATAAATAAGGTTGATTCGATTTTTTCCAAAAAAATGATAAACTATTTTTTAAAACATATTGATTGGATACTTTTTTGTATTTCCAATTATGCATTTTACATATATTTTTTGCAGAAAAAATATGTTTTGTTTCGAAAAAATTGAATGTTTTTTCTGGTAACTTTTTTTCTGAAATAAATCTAAAAATATTTCCTCCTCCGTTATTAATAAGTATTATACGAAAATTTTTTGGAATATAATCATTCCATAAAGCATTACTATCATAAAAAAAACTGATATCTCCAATAATCAATGTCACAATTTTTTTCCTTACTGTAGCGCAACCTACAGCTGTTGAAACACATCCATCTATTCCTGAAGTTCCACGATTACAATAAGATTTAATAGAATATTTTTTTTCATAAAAAAGTTGATAATATCTTATTATCATGCTATTTCCTAATTGTAATATAGTATTATTAGGAATAGTTTGAAAAACAAAAAATAAAACTTTTAAATCTGAAAAACTTTTTTCTTTTTTTAAAAAAGATTTATGTTTTTTTATTTTTTCTTCTCTTAATTTTTCCCATTTATTTCTATAATCTGAAACTAAAATATTATTAGAATTATCATGAAGAAAAATTTGAAAAAATGATTCTGGATTGATAGGCCAATAAGTGGTTAATTTATAATAAGTATCCGGATAACTTTCATAATGTTCCCCTATATGCCAATGATATGTTGGTGGATCTTTTCTCAAAAGAAATTTGATTTTTTTAGATATAATATTTATTCCAACGGTTAATAAAATATGAGGTTTAAAAATTTTCCAATTTTTATAATTCATATTAAAAATAAGTTGGTCTATACTTGAAAAAAAAAGTTTTCCATATATATGAGATGTTGTTTCTGTAAAAATTACAATAGAGGAATCTAAACTTAATTTCCTTAAAATTTTTTCCATATTTTTTTCTGGATAATGTAATCCGAACAGAATCATTTTTTTTTCACATTTTTTCCATATATATTGTTCTTTTTTATAAGTTTTAATATATTTTTTAACAGGTATAGTTTTTATAATTTTAGGTCTGACTTGTAAATGATTTGTAGTATTATAAAGTGGTTCTGAAAATGGTATATTAATGTGTATCGGTTTATTTTTTAAAATACACTTGTTTATTGATTCATTTATAAGTTTGTCATTATACCATATACCAGATTCGGATTCATCTTCTATCAATTGGATAGAAGTTTCTACATGTTTTTGAAAAATATTCTCTTGATAAATTGATTGTCCTTCAAATACATCTATAATTTTTTTTGGTCTATCTGCAGTTAGTAAAATAAGTGGAATATTTTGATAAAAAGCCTCAGTCACTGCAGGATAAAAATTTACAACTGCAGATCCAGAAGTGCAACTAATAACTACAGGTTTTCTAATTTGTTGAGCTATTCCTAAAGCAAAGAACCCTGCACATCGTTCATCTACAATACTGTAAGTATGAAACATCTTTTGTTGAGTAAAATTTATAATGATTGGAGCATTTCTAGATCCTGGAGATATGATAATATGAAATATAGATTTTGCTTTTAAAATTTCACCAAAACTTTGTACAACTTTTTTACTTGAATACATTGATAATTTAAGATAATTTAAATTAATCCTCCATTTACATTTAATACACAACCAGTAATATAATTTGATAAATCTGAAGCAAGAAATAAAGTTGAGTTTGCTATATCTTCAGGAGTTCCTGCTCTTTTTAATGGAATGTTTTTTATCCAATTTTCTTGAACTTGAGATTTCAAGTGAGAGTTCATTTTTGTTATGATATATCCAGGAGCTATAACATTGCAACGTATATTTCTTTTTCCTAATTCTCTCGATATTGATTTTGTGAAACCAATAATTCCTGCTTTAGATGCAGCATAATTAGATTGTCCAATATTTCCCGTTAATCCTACAACAGAACTCATATTAATAATACTTCCTTTTTTTTTTTTCATCATAGGATGAATAGCATGTTTTGTCAAATTAAATATAGAATATAAATTAGTTTTAATCACATTATCCCAATCATTTTTCGAGATTTTTAGTAAAAAATTATCTTTTATAATACCTGCATTATTTACTAATATATCCAAAGTTCCATATTTTTTTATAACTTTTTGTACTAAATTTTTTGATGATTGAAAATCTGAAAGATCTATTTCATATGCTTCTACAAAATTTTTATATTTCAATTCTAATTCTTGTGCTTTTTTTTTTGATGAAAAAAATGTAAAAATCACATTGGCTCCATGTTGTACAAAAGTTTTAACTATAGATTGACCTATATCACCTGAACCTCCTGTAACTATAGCTATTTTTCCATTTAATAGTTTCATGATAATGATGTAGTTATTTTTTTGTTGATTAATTTAAAAATGAGATTTAGTTGTTCTTCTATATTTAAAAATGTATTATCTATTTCTATAGAATCTGTAGATTTTTTAAGTGGAGATATATCCCGTGAAATATCCATCATATCTCTATAAATTATATTTTTTTTGACTTTCTCATAAGAAATCTCGTTTCCTCTTTTTTTTAGCTCTTGATATCTTCTGTAAGAACGAATTTCTATAGATCCTTTCATAAATATTTTTAACTCTGATCTTGGAAACACATGATTTCCTATATCTCTTCCATCTATAACTATTCCTTTATTTTTTCCAATATTTCTTTGCATAATGGTTAATTTCTCTCTAATTTCTGGAATTTGAGCTATTAAACTTACTTTATTTGATACTTTTTCCGATCTAATCTTGTCTTGAATATTTTCTCCATTTAAAAAGATATCCGTTTGATTATATTTTTTATTCCATTTTAATTTTAAATTGATTTCTTTCAAAACAGGGATAAAATTTTTTGTATTATAAAAATGACTATCAAAAATTTTTTTTCTGATTGCAAACAAGGCTATACATCTATACATAGCACCAGTATCTATATATTTATATTTTAGTTTTTTAGAAATAGCTTTAGCTAAAGTACTTTTTCCTGATGAAGAATATCCATCTATAGCTATAATAATTTTTTTATTCATATGAATTTATATTGATGTATTTATATGACAATAATTTATAGTAAAGTTTGACAGTAAGGAAATCTGTAGAAGATTCTTTTTTATTCGGTAAAAGTTCTACTATGTCAAATCCTATTACATTTTTTTTTTTAAAAACTTTTTTTAAAAATTCTAAAGTTGTATACCAAGATAATCCACCTGGTTCTGGAGTTCCTGTAGAAGGGGCTATACTAGGATCGAAAACATCTATATCGATGCTTATAAATACATTTTTAGATAATTTATAAATAGCATCTTGCATCCATAAATCATTTTTGTAAATCTGATGCATATAAAATATATTTCCTTTTTGAATATATTTTTTTTCTATAACATCCATACTACGAATTCCTATTTGTATGAGTGGGTATTTTTGTGATGCTTCATGCATGGAACAAGCGTGATTATAAGGACTTCCTTTGTATACAGGACGTAAATCTGTATGGGCGTCCATATGAAGAATACTTAAGTTTGTATATTTTTCTCCAAAAGCTCTAATGCTCCCTATTGATATAGAATGATCTCCTCCTATAAATGTGAGGAATTTTTTTTTATTAAGATACTTTTTTGTAACATGATATACTTTTTTAATCATTTTTTTTGTAGAAAATGAAGAATTGATAATAGGGGGGGCAATAAAAATTCCTTTTTTATAGACTTCTGAATTAGTTTCTATATCATATAATTCTATATGTTCTGCTGCAGCCAAAAAAGCTTTAGGTCCTTTTTTAGAACCTTTTTTCCATGTTTGAGTATAATCATATGGAACTGTAATGAGAACAGTTTTAGCTTTATCAAGCGTTGCATATTTTTTTGGGATTCCCGCAAAAGTTTTTTTTCCGTGATTTAATTTCAATAACCTAATATTTTTAAAATTTCTTTTGGATTTTGTGATTGTCTAAATATTTTATAGACAAAATTTTTTTTTTCATCATGATCTATTAATATGTGAATAGGTTGAGGAATTAAACAATGATGAACCCCTCCATATCCACTAATTGTATCTTGATAAGCTCCTGTATTGAAAAAACCAATATAAAGTGGAATTTCTTTATGAAAACAAGGAAGATATATTGCGTTCATATGTTGTTCTGAATTATAATAATCATCGCTATCACATGTTAATCCTCCTAAAAAAACTCTTTCATAACAATCATTCCAACGATTAATTGCCATCATAATAAATCTACGACTGATTGCCCAAGTATCAGGAAGTGTAGTCATAAAAGAACTATCTATCATATTCCATTTTTCTCTATCATTCTGACGTTTTTGATTAAGTATTTGATATAAAATACCTCCACTTTCTCCCACTGTATAAGCACCAAATTCTGTGTATATATGAGGTTCTGAAATATTTTCTTCCTGACAAAATTTTTTTATTTGATAAACAATTTCGTTGGTCATATATTCATAATCATATTGAAAAGACATGGAGGTTTTAATGGGGAATCCTCCTCCTATGTTTAGGATTTCTAATTCTGGAGCTATTTTTTTCAATTTTGCATAAATATGTAAACATTTGAAAAGTTCATTCCAATAATAAGCAGTATCTTTTATTCCTGTATTTATGAAAAAGTGCAACATTTTTAATTCCACTTTAGGATTATTTTTTATTTTATTTAAATAAAAAACAATAATATCTTTATATCCGATTCCCAACCTTGAAGTGTAAAATTCAAATTTAGGTTCTTCTTCAGAAGCTATACGTATTCCTAATTTAAAAGGATAATTAATGATCAAACTTAATTTTTCCAATTCGTCCGAATTGTCCAATATTGGTATTGTATTATAGAATCCGTTATTAATAAGTTCTGATATATTCTCAATATAATTTTTCGGTTTAAATCCATTGCATATAACTTCAATACTTTTGGTAGTTTTTCCTTTTTTATAAAGATTTTTTACAATTTCTATATCATAAGCATATGAGGTTTCAATACTAATGTTATTTTTTAAAGCTTCTTCTAATACAAAAGAAAAATGAGAACTTTTTGTGCAATAACAATAAGTATATTTGTTGTTATATTGATTGGATTGAATAGCTTTTTCAAACCATTTTCTTGCCTTTCGGATATTTTGAGATATTTTTGGCAAGTATGTAAATTTTAATGGAGTTCCATATTTTTTTATAAGATTCATTAATGGAATTCCGTGAAATTCTAAAAAATTATTTTTTATAGAAAATTCCTCAGTTGGAAAATCAAAAGTTTGATCAATCAGATCGGAATAACGGATTTTCATTTAAAAATAAAAAATTAATTTTTGTTTTTATTTTCTCTGTTATAGATTAAAAATTTTTTTAAAAAAATATCTATTTCACCATTCATAACAGATTGAATTTTTGTAGTTTCATAACCGGTTCTTAAATCTTTTACTAATTTGTAAGGATGCATAATATAATTCCTAATTTGAGAACCCCATTCTATTTTTTTTTTTGTAGATTCTATTTTTTCTTTTTTTTCATTTTTTTTAATCATTTCAATTTCAAATAATCTAGATTTCAATAGTTGCAAAGCTTTTTGTCTATTTTGTATTTGAGAACGAGATTCGGTATTCTCTATAGTAATTCCTGTAGGATGATGACGTAATCTTACTCCTGTTTCAACTTTGTTTACGTTTTGTCCTCCAGATCCACTAGAACGAAAAGTTTCCCATTGTAGATCTGATATTTTGATATCTATGTCAATCTGATCATTGATCATGGGATAAACATATACAGAAGAAAAAGAAGTATGACGTTTTGAATTACTGTCAAAAGGAGATAGACGAATCAATCTATGCACTCCATTTTCTCCTTTTAAATAACCAAATGCATAAAGACCATTAATTTCTAAAGTAACAGATTTGATACCAGTAATATCTCCATATACATGATGGATTTTCTTTACTGAAAAATTTTTTTTTTCTGCCCACATGGAATACATTCTCATTAACATGGAAGTCCAATCACAACTTTCAGTACCTCCAGCGCCAGAAGATATTTGTAATATAGCATTTAAAGAATCTTCTTCTTCCGAGAGAATATTTTTCAACTCTATATTTGAAAGTAATTTTTTTGTTTTATACAATTGAATTTCAAATTCTTTTTCTACATTTTCTTCTTTAGAAAAAGAAAATATTATTTCTAATTCTTCGAAAGCATTTTTTAATTCCGTAAAATCTTTGATATATGCTTTCATATCATGCATATATTTTATATAATCTCTCGATTTTTTATAATTTTTCCAAAAATTTGGATTTAATGTTTTTTTTTGTCCTTTATTTATATATTCCTTTATTTCATCTATTTTTAGAATATTATAAATTTTTTGAATTCTTTCCGATAAAGATTGTATTTCTTCTTTTCTTATCATAAATGCGAAAATAAATATTTTGAAATAATTAGTTTTTCAAACTATACTGATCATAAATTTTTTTATATTATAAAAATATAAATATCATTTTCACATGAATTATAATAAGTTTACTATTAAATCACAAGAAGTGATACAAAAGGCGCAGTATATTGCCTTTAAAAAAAATCAACAATCTATCGAAAATGCACACATTTTAAAATCAATATTTGAAATTGAAGAAAATATAATTCCCTTTATTTTAAAAAAATTACAAGTTAATTCACAATTAATAATCATTGGATTAGATCGAATTATTTCATCTTATCCAAAAATTATTAGTGGTTCTTTAACTCAACATTTTAGTTTACATGTAACAAAAATGTTAAATATAGCAGAAAATTATGCAAATCTATTGAAAGATGAATTTATTTCTGTAGAGCATATTTTTTATGGAATTTTTATGAGTATGGATCATACTTCGCAATTATTAATAGATCAAGGAATAAAAGAAAAAAATATAAAAGAAGTTATTGAAAGTATGAGAAAAAAAAATGGAAAAATTATATCTTCTACAGAAGAGAATATCTTCAATGCTTTAGATAAATACGCTAAAAATCTAAATGAATGGGCTGATAAAGGAAAATTAGATCCCGTCATTGGACGGGATGAAGAAATACGTAGAGTTTTACAAATATTATCTAGAAGAACAAAAAATAATCCAATTTTAATAGGAGAAGCAGGAGTCGGAAAAACAGCTATAGCTGAGGGATTAGCACATCGTATTATTAGTGGAGATATTCCAGATAATTTAAAAAATAAACAAGTATTTTCTTTAGATATGGCTTCTATAATTGCGGGAGCTAAATATAAAGGAGAATTTGAAGAACGTTTAAAAGCTGTAATAAAAGAAGTAACCTCTTCAAATGGAGAAGTCATTTTATTTATTGATGAAATTCATACCCTAGTTGGGGCAGGTGGGGGTGAAGGTGCCATGGATGCCGCAAATATTTTAAAACCAGCATTGGCTAGAGGTGAACTGAGAGCTATAGGAGCTACAACTTTAAATGAATATCAGAAATATTTTAGAATAGATAAAGCTTTAGAAAGAAGATTTCAACAGGTGTATGTAGATGAACCTTCTATTTCTGATGCAATATCTATATTACGTGGAATTAAAGAAAAATATGAAAGCCATCACAAAGTCAGAATAAAAGATGAATCTATCATTTCTGCTGTAGAATTATCTAAACGTTATATTAACGAACGTTTTTTACCAGATAAAGCAATCGATCTTGTGGATGAAGCTGCTTCTAAATTAAGAATGGAAATTAATTCCAAACCTGAAAAATTAGATGTTTTACATAGAAAAATTATGCATATGGAAATACAAATCGAAGCTTTAAAAAGAGAAAATGATGAAAAACAGTTAGTTCCTTTAAAAAAGGAATTGTCTAAATTGAATGAAGAAAAAATGCAATTACAAGCTCAATGGCAAAACGAAAAAGATCTGGTTGAAGGAATACAAAAAGCGAAAGATAAAATAGAAAATTTTAAATTTGAAGCAGAACAAGCTGAAAGATCAGGTGATTATGGAAAAGTAGCAGAATTAAGATATGGGAAAATAAAAGAAGAAGAAAATAAAGTAAAAATATTAGAAAATGAATTGAAAAAACAAGAAGATCAAGGTAAAAAGATGATACAAGAAGAAGTTTACAGAGAGGATATAGCTCAAGTGGTATCTAAATGGACTGGAATTCCGGTTACTAAAATGTTGCAAAGTGAAAGAGAAAAATTATTATTTTTAGAAAAAGAATTACACAAAAGAATTGTAGGACAATATAATGCTATTCAATCTATCGCAAATGCTATTCGACGTTCTAGAGCAGGATTGCAGGATGAAAAAAAACCCATAGGATCTTTTCTCTTTATGGGGAGTACAGGAGTAGGGAAAACAGAACTCGCTAAAACTTTAGCAGAATATTTATTTGATGATGAAAATAATATGCTTCGTATAGATATGAGCGAATATCAAGAGCGTCATTCTGTAAGTCGATTTATAGGAGCTCCTCCAGGATATATAGGTTACGATGAAAGTGGACAATTAACAGAAGCTATACGTAGACGTCCTTACAGTGTAATTTTGTTGGATGAAATAGAAAAAGCTCATTCAGATGTTTTTAATATACTTTTGCAAGTTTTGGATGATGGAAGATTAACTGATAACAAAGGAAGAACAGTTAATTTTACAAATACTATAATCATTATGACTTCCAATATAGGATCAGACATTATTCAAGAAAGTTTATATCAAGAAATTTCTTCTAATAGAATAGAAGCTACAAAAAAAGCTTTAATAGATTTATTAAAAACCATTGTCAGACCTGAATTCATTAATCGTATAGATGAAATTATTCTATTTAAACCTCTTTCTAGAAAAGAAATAAAAGATATTGTTAAATTACAAATGAAAAAATTAGGAAAAATGCTATACAATAAAAAAAATATTTGTATAGAATCAACTAATGAAGCTATAGAATATTTATCTGAAAAAGGATATGATCCTCATTTTGGAGCTAGACCTTTGAAAAGAGTTATTCAACATGATATTTTAAATAATCTTTCTAAAGAAATTATAAAAGGGGAAATCCAAAAAAATCATAGAATTTTAATAGATTTTTTTAAAGAACAAGGAATTGTGTTTAGACAATCAAAAAAAATTGAAAATATTAAGATTTAAAAATTTGAATAAGTGATTCATAAATCTGGTTTTGTTAACATTATAGGATCTCCTAACGTAGGAAAATCTACTTTAATCAATTCTCTTGTAGGAAAAAAACTTTCTATCGTAACACATAAACCACAAACTACTCGTCATAGAATATTAGGATTTATAAATAAATCGAATCTTCAGATTATATTTTCTGATACTCCAGGAATTATTAGTCCTGTTTATACCATGCAAAAAATTATGATGCGAGATGTCAAAAAATCGTTAGAAGATGCAGATATTATATTACTTCTTACAGAAGTAGGGAAATTTGAAGATGTCTCAATATTCAATTATATTAAAAAAATAAAAAATAAAGATGTACCTATTATTATATTAATTAATAAAATAGATCAAATAAAAACACAATCTAGAGTAGATACATTGTATGATACAATGAATTATTGGCATAGATCATTTCCTCATTTAGAAATATTACCAATATCTGCATTAAAAAAAATGAATCAAGATCTATTAATGAATAAAATTATATCTTTATTATCTGAACATCCAGCTTATTATCCTAAAGACTATTTAAGTAATAAACCTGAATATTTTTTTGTAAATGAAATAATTAGGGAAAAAATATTTTTTTTATATAAAAAAGAAATACCTTATTCGGTAGAAATACAGACAAAATTTTTTAAAAAACAAAATGCTTTCATACATATATTATCATATCTATATGTAGAACGAGATTCTCAAAAAGGGATATTAATAGGAGAGAGGGGAAGTGTTATTCAAAAATTGAAACTTATTTCTACAAATAGTATAGAACTTTTTTTCAAAAAAAAAATAAAATTAATATTTTATGTAAAAGTTTGTAAAAACTGGCGACATGATTATAAAAAATTAAAATATTTTGGATATTAAATTTATTCAATTTTTATAATGAAAAATTCTTTTTTTCCAAATTGGAATAAAATATATTTTTTTCCTATTATGTTTTTTTTTGTAATCAAAATATTTTCTTTTATCAAAATTTTATTTAAGTGAATTGAATTCACTTTTAAAGCACGATTAACTTCACTTTTTGAAGAAAAAAAACTACTTTTTTTTAAAATATCTAATAAAAAAATTCCTTTTTCAAATTCTTCACAAGATATAACCATATGTGGAATATGATTATATATAGAAATCAAAATCTTATCATCCAATGATTGATAAGATTCATTTCTTTTTTCAAATAACACATTTGTGATTTCCATTATTTTTTTGGAAATTTTTTTTCCATGAACCCATTCAGTTATTTCATTAGCTAGTTTTCTTTGTAACAATCTTTTATTTGGATGTTTTCTATGTTGAAGAATTAAATCTTCAATTTCTTCTTTTGAAAAAAAAGTGTATATCCTCATGTATTTTTCAATTTCTACATCAGAAATATTCATCCAGAATTGATAAAATTTGTATGGGGAAGTTTTTTTTTCATTTAACCATATATTTTTCCCTTTATCACTTTTACCAAATTTAATTCCATTAGGTTTTATAATTAAAGGAAAAGTAATTCCATATGCTTTTTTTCCTGTTTTTTTTCGAATTAGTTCGATCCCTGTAGTGATATTTCCCCATTGATCAGATCCTCCTATTTGTAATTGACAATTTTTTACTTGATTTAAATATAAAAAATCATATCCTTGTATAAGAGAATAAGAGAATTCAGTGAAGGATATTCCGTTTTTTTGATTATGAATTCTTTTTTTTACAGAATCTTTAGATATCATATAATTTATAGGAAAATGTTTTCCTATTTCACGAATAAAATCTATAAAATAAATGTTTTGAATCCAATCATAATTGTTTAATAATTCTATTTTTTCTGAATAAAACTTCAAAAGCTTTAATATTTGATTTTTTATAGATTCCGTATTTTTTTGCAAAATTTCTTTACTTAAAAAGATTCTTTTATCCTTTTTACCGGAAGGATCTCCTATAAATCCAGTTGCTTCACCAATTAATGCTAAAGATTTATGTCCCTTTTTTTGAAAATGAATTAACATGATAATAGGTAAAAGATTTCCTAGGTGTAAAGAATCAGATGTAGGATCAAAACCTATATACATTGTAGTAGGTTTTTTTAATAAATTTTCTATACCTGGTACTTTATTTTTAATTAAACCTCTCCAATAGAGTTCATTCATGATATCATTCATAGAACAAGAATAAATGATAAAAATAATTTTAAATTATTCAATTATGACAAATAAATATGATAAAAAAAATTGCAACATATAATTTATTCACTTTTTTTTTTAGTTTAATTCATATCATGTTTTGCACTTTTTTTGTAAAAGACAGTTTTTCTTTTACATTAAAAATATATATTTTTTTATTGCCTATAAATAGTTTATTTTTTCTATTCTTATTAAGAAATAAAAAAAATAAATGCAAGTATACTACACATGTTTATATATTATGTGTAATAATGAGATTATTTTTTAGCATCTTTATTTTTTTTTATTTAATTACTTATGATGTTTCAAATATTTCTTTTTTTTTGAAATATTTAATTCATTTTATTTTTTCATATTTTATGATTGTTTTTTTTAATATTATATTTTTATTAAATTAATTTCAATTATTTTTGATGATTTTTTAAAAATTTTTCTTTTATAATCAATTCTACAGATTTATTCTCTATCTTAGAATTTAACCAAGAAATGATATCTAAATATAAAAAAGTTCTTTTTTCATAAGGGTGGTCATTATATTTCACTAATTTATCTCTTAATTTTTTAAATTGATTTCTAATTTGGTGTGGATATACATTCCCTAAGTTTTTAAAAAAATGAATGATTTTCTTTTGTACAATATACCAATCATCCATTTGGATAAAAAATTTGTATGCAGATTGAATTTTTTGATCCATATTTTCGTCTAAACCACTTTCATAACAAGCAATTAAGTGTAAAAGTCTAGCAAAACATTGTAAATCTTGTCGTAAATTTTTTTTTTTATTTTCCATAATTTTTGACAAATACCGAATGGTATTTTGATTATCTCCACTTCCAAAATATAAACAAGCAATTTTGTAGTAAAGAACCATGATATAATGAGAATCCAAGTAATTAAAAATTTTTTTTAATTCTATAAATAGTGGTGGAATTACTTTTTTAATTCCTTCCGAAAAGCTTCCTTCCATATAATGTTTATTAATACGGTTAGTATATGTGTACATAAAAATTAATATTTTAGTATTTCCATTTATCAAAATTTCTCCATTTTTCACTTCTTGTTCAAACTTTTGAAGAACATCAACAAATTTTGAATAATGATTTAAATAAA
Source organism: Blattabacterium cuenoti (assembly GCF_014251795.1). Classification (NCBI taxonomy): domain Bacteria; kingdom Pseudomonadati; phylum Bacteroidota; class Flavobacteriia; order Flavobacteriales; family Blattabacteriaceae; genus Blattabacterium; species Blattabacterium cuenoti. The sequence goes on along the minus strand of NZ_CP059201.1, from coordinate 577,559 downwards.
ATAAGGTATCTAATAAATAATGATATCCTTTTAAATAACTGACAGGTGCTATTTTTTTTGCTTTTGTATGATTTTGAAATAACTCTACCCATTTATAAGATGATCTATAGCACATTATGAAATCTTGTCTGATATAATGATACCATACTTGAGCTTGATATAGGAATAATTTTTCGTAAAAATTAAGTTTATCAATATCAAATTTTGGAAGATTTGTACGAAAATATGTTTCTATAAATATTTTATCTTTTTCATTTCTAACATATCCTACTTTTAGATATAAACCATATAATTCTAGAGAAAGACTAGATAATGCATTATTACATTGAATTTTTTCAATTAATTCTTGTGAATCAGCGGATAATTCTCCAGATCTAGAATAAAGACTTCTAGTTATATGTTGAGATTCTATCATTTTTTCAAATTCTACTATTTCTAATAAAATGGTATTAGATTCATAACATCTAGCAACAATTTTTGCTTTTCCTAAAAATTTTAAGCTTTGTATATATAAACCTTTATTGTATAAAATTTTAGCAAAATCTAAATACTCACGTATTTGTATATCATAAGTATGTTGCAATTTTTTTAGACTAATCAAAATTTGATTATATAAATGAGCTTTCATATTAGATAATTGTTCTTTTTTTATAAGTGTATTATTCAATATTTTTTGCTCATTATAAGAATTTATTTTGTTCATGATTTCAAATAGTTTCATGAACTTAGCTTTTTTGTTTCTTTTGATGCGATTGGCATAAAGTCTAAAATTTCTTTTTTCGGATTTCGATAAAGTTTGAATTAATAAAAAAAGATGATCCGATTTATTTTTGTAATTAGACATTGTAATTTTATGACGATATTTTATTTGATTAATAGAATAATATAAAATAATTTTATTAATTAGATCTTGTAAGTCTTACAATAATTAATTTCTATTTTCTTTTTGGAAAAAATAGTTTTGATAAAACTAATCCAATCTTATGGGAAAAAATAGAATACAAATTTTTGATACATCTTTGCGAGATGGTGAACAAGTACCAGGATGTAAATTGAATGCTAAAGAAAAAGTCATAATAGCTAAAAAATTAGAAGTTTTAGGAGTTGATGTGATAGAAGCTGGATTTCCCACTTCAAGTCCAGAAGATTATAAATCGGTTCAAGAGATTTGTAGATCGGTTTCAAAAACTATAGTTTGTGCCTTATCTAGAGCTGTAGAAAAAGATATAGAAATGGCAGCATTGTCATTAAAATATGCCAAAAAACCTAGAATTCACACTGGAATAGGAACTTCAAATTGTCATATCCGTTATAAATTTAATAGTACTCCAGAAAAAATTATAGAACAAGCTATCCATGCGGTAAAATATGCAAAAAAATTTGTAGAAGATGTAGAGTTTTATGCTGAAGATGCAGGACGTACAGAAAATGAATTTTTAGCAAAAGTTTGTGAAAATGTGATCAAATATGGAGCTACAGTCATTAATATTCCGGACACTACAGGTTATTGCTTGCCAGAAGAATATGGAAATAAAATACGTTTTTTAAAAGAAAATGTAAAAGGAATTCATAAAACGATATTATCTACTCATTGTCACAACGATTTAGGATTGGCTACAGCTAATTCATTAGCTGGAATAATGAATGGAGCGGAACAAGTAGAGTGTACTATTAATGGAATTGGAGAAAGAGCAGGAAATACTTCACTCGAAGAAATTGTAATGATTATTAAACAAAATTCCCATTTAAATTTATTTACTAACATTAATACAAAATTAATTTCTTCTATAAGTAATTTGGTATCTGAAAGTACAGGAATGAAAATACAAGCGAATAAGGCTATAGTAGGAACTAACGCTTTTTCTCATTCTTCTGGAATCCATCAGGATGGGATTATAAAAAAAAGAGAGACTTATGAAAGTATTAATCCAGAAGATGTTGGTATAAATGAATCTTCAATCATTCTTACAGCTAGAAGTGGAAGAGCAGCTTTAGCTTATCGTTATAAAAAATTAGGCTATTTGCTAAACAAAAATTCTTTAGATTTGGTTTATTCTGTTTTTTTAGAGTATGCAGACAAGAAAAAAGAAATTACCGATACAGAATTAAAAATAATATTAAAACAAGCTAATTTAAATGAAAAAAATAATCAAATGTTGCATACTACTAATACAACGAATAGTATAAGAATAAATGTTGTATAAAAAAATGCAAAAATCATTATTTGATAAAATTTGGGAAGTGCATATTGTTAAAAAATTGGAAAATGAAATATATGTTCTTTATATAGATAGACATTATATACATGAAGTAACAAGTCCTCAAGCTTTTTTAGAGTTAAAAAAAAGAAATCTTCCTGTTTTTAGACCAAATCAAATTATAGCAACTGCAGATCATAATATTCCTACAATTAATCAACATTTACCTATTTCTGATCCTTTATCTAGAAAACAAGTAAGCTTATTAACAGATAATTGTAATCAATTTGGAATTACATTATATGGACTAGGAGATGAAAATAATGGAATAGTTCATGTTATTGGACCTGAATTAGGTTATACCTTACCAGGTATGACAATAGTTTGTGGTGATAGTCACACTTCCACTCATGGAGCTTTTGGTTGTATTGCTTTTGGAATTGGAACTAGTCAAGTTACTATGGTAATGGCTAGTCAATGTTTATTGTTGTCAAAACCGAAACAAATGAGAATCCAATTAAATGGAGAGTTAAGGAAAGGAGTTACTCCAAAAGATGTGATTTTATATATCATATCAAAATTAGGAGTAGATGCTGGAATTGGATATTTTATAGAATATACGGGTTCTGTTATTAAAAAAATGAGCATGGAAGGGAGAATGACTATTTGTAATATGAGCATTGAAATGGGAGCAAAAGGTGGATTAATAGCTCCAGACAAAATTACATTTGATTATGTAAAAAAATGTCAGTATTTCCAAAAATTTAGAAAAAAAGAAAAAAAAGTTATAGAATATTGGGAATCTTTAATAACAGATAAAAATACAATTTTTGATAAAGAACATATATTAAATGCGGAAGATATTGAACCTATGATCACTTATGGAACGAATCCTGGAATGTCAATCAAAATATCTGAAAAAATACCGAAATCAAATGTAGATTCTAAATCTTTAGAGTATATGGGATTTGCATTAAATGAATCTTTGTTAGGAAAAAGGATTAATTATATTTTCATAGGAAGTTGCACAAATTCTAGAATAGAAGATCTAAGATTAGTAGCTTCTGTGATAAAAGGTAAAAAAAAAGCGAATCATGTACAAGCAATGATTGTTCCTGGATCAAATCAGGTTATCAAACAAGTGAAAAAAGAAGGATTGGATAAAATTTTTCAAGAATCTGGATTTGATTTTCGTCAGTCTGGATGTTCTGCTTGTTTAGGAATGAATGAAGATAAGATTCCTTCAGGAGAATATTGTATTTCTACATCTAATAGAAATTTTGAAGGAAGACAAGGACCAGGATCTCGTACTTTACTTGCAAGTCCTTTAACTGCAGCTATTATAGCTATCGAAGGTGAAATTGTAGATATTAATAAATATATTCATGGAAAAATTAACGATGTTTATTAGTCAAGCTGTTCCATTATTTATAGAAGATGTAGATACGGATCAAATTATTCCTGCTCGTTTTTTAAAAGAAATTAAACGTGAAAAATGCGTAAAAAATATTTTTATGGATTGGCGCTATAAAAAAAATGGATCTTTAAATAAGGATTTCATATTAAATAATTCTAATTTTCATGGAAAAATTCTTCTTTCAGGAAGAAATTTTGGATGTGGATCTAGCCGTGAACATGCTGTATGGGCTATTTTTGATTATGGATTTAGGGTTATCATTTCTAGTTTTTTTGCTGATATTTTTAAAGAAAATGCATTAAATAATGGATTATTACCTGTAGAAGTTTCTGAATATTTTTTAAAAAAGTTATTTTATACAGTTGAAAAAAATCCAAAAACTAAGATAAAAATTGATTTAATCAATCAAAAGATTACAATAATAGAAACAGGAGAATTTCATAAATTCTATATACATCCATACAAAAAAAATTGTTTTATAAATGGATATGACGATATAGATTTTTTGATCTCTATTAAAAATGATGTAGAAACTTTCGAAAAAAATAGAAAATTTTTTTAACATGATTAAAAATATTTCTGTAATAGAAGGAGATGGAATTGGTCCAGAAATTATTCAACAAACCATAAAAGTTTTAAATTCCGTAGCTATAAAATATGATCACGATTTTCGTTATCAAAATGTTTTAGCTGGATCTAAAGCTATAGATCAATTAGGAAATCCTATGCCAGAAGAAACTATAAATAATTGTTTAAAATCTGACGCTATTTTGTTTTCTTGTGTAGGAGATCCAAAACATGATCATAACCCGAGAGGGATGAGGCCTGAAGATGGATTATTAAAACTAAGAAAAAAAATGGATTTATATTGTAATATTCGTCCTATAATAGTTTTTCCAAAACTAAATAAATCTCCTATAAAAAAAAAATTACTAAAAAAAGTTGATTTTATTATATACCGTGAATTAACAAGTGGAATTTATTTTGGTAAAAAAGGTCGTTCAGAAAATGGAGAAATAGCTTATGATTATTGTATTTATTCTAAAAAAGAAATTGAGAGGATTGGAGAAATGGCTTTTCAAGCTGCTATGAATCGTAAAAAAAAAGTAACATTGGTGGATAAAGCTAACGTATTAGAAACATCTCGATTATGGAGAGAAATCATTCAAAAAATATCGTTAGATTATCCAAATGTCAATCTAGATTTTTTATATATAGATAATGCAGCTGTCCAAATTATTATGAATCCTGAAAAATTTGATATAATTTTAACGGATAATATGTTTGGAGATATCCTTTCAGACGAATCCTGTGTTTTAACGAGTTCTTTAGGGTTATTGCCTTCTGCCTCTATAGGAAAATATCAAGCAATGTTTGAACCGATACATGGTTCTTATCCTCAAGCAAAGGGGAAAAATATAGCAAATCCTTTAGGATGTATACTTTCAGCATCTATGATGTTAGAATATTTTGGAATGCATAAAGAAAAAAATATTTTAGAAGCGGCTGTTAAAAATTCTATTGAAAACAAAGTATGTACACAAGATATTGTGAATATAGAATCATCTTATACCACTGAAGAGGTAGGTAATTACATAGAAAAATATATTCTAAATCAATAAATTTTTTCTATAATTGGAATATTAGGATTTAAAATGTCATAAATTCTTTGAATCAAAAATGGGAGAATCTTTATTTGATAATCTGCATATGTTATATTTGTATTTTCATTTTGAAAACGAAAAATATTTACAGGAATTTGCAATATATTTCCATTCATTTCAGGAGAAACAATTCCAATGACAGGAGTTTTTTTTTGAGATTCTTTGAATCTAGAAGATTTGAACCATAAATAAACATAAATTAACAATTGCATGGTATTCGTGTAATTTGTATCATAAAAAATATTTTTTATATTTTTTGAAGAAATATTAATCTTTTTAATTTTTGAAAATCCTATTTTATAATCAAGAATACGAGTAATCCCGTCGTATTCGTCTATACGATCAATAATCCCATGTAAGTTTACTTTTTTTGATCCGATTTTTAATATCGCAGATGCTTTTCGTTCTATTTCTTTGATAACGATTTTATGTCCATTTTTAATAAATTTTTCATCCCATGAAATAAAATTTTTTATGTAATTTTTGATAATGTGATAAAAAAACATATTATTTCCTTCAATTTCAAAAATTTCATCTTTTCCTATCATGATTTTTTTTATAATAGATTTATAATTTTTTTTCATATTATAAATACAATCGAGAGTCATCGAATTTTCTTTTACAGGATCATATAAAATTTTTAATATCTGATGAATGATTTTCCCTATTTTTTTTTTGTGAGATGTTTTTTCTGTATCATTCAATTTAAGTATCTTCTTATAATAAAATAAAAGAGGATTGTCATTATATAAATGAATAGAAGAAGGGGATAATCCTTTATTGATTAATTTATCTAAACATTGAATGATAGATTTTGTTTTATTAATAATAATAGGTTGTCTTTTTAAGTTGATAGGAAAGAATGGTTTTTTTATTCTTTCTTCTGAAATTTTTGAATTTATTTCCATTCTATGAATAAAACGACTTTTCTCTCCAGAATTAATTTCATCCTGTTGATTTTTATATATTGCATATATTTTTTTTGAGAATTTCATAATTCTCGTGAAATGATGAAAATAAAAATTTTCATTAAAATTATTATTGATTTGTAATTTTTTACATATACTAAAGGGAATAAAAGAATTCTTATGATTTGGAGGGATGACTCCTTCATTAAAGGAAGTAATGATCACATAATCAAAATTTTTAAAAAAAACGTCTATAAAACCTGTTATGTACAATCCTCTTTTATATTTATTATATATATATCGTATATTTTCTGTATGAGTAAACTCTTCATATATGTTATATATATCATTGATTCCTATAAATAGGTTTTTGTTTTTCCTAACTATTATCCTTAATTTTTTTATATAAATTTCTAGTTTATAAATAAATTTTAATTCTAAAAAGTGTTTTTTTTTATTTGAAAAAAGAAATTTTTTAAATTTTTTAATAAAACTAATGATACTTACAATAATTATTTTTATATCATGAGTTTGAATTTGAAAAATCATCCATAGATCATTTCTGTATAAATATTTTTTTATTACATTTTCGCAAACAAAATCTGAATCATTTTCCTGATTCAATTTTTTTAATATTGAATTTTTTTTTAAGAAAAATTTTTGAATATATCCATTGGACAACACTTTTATCACATCTCTTTTTAAAAATTTTTTAAGTTGATTTTTTTTGATTAATAGTTGAAATATAGAATAAAAAGTGTAATAAATAGGAATATTATTTAATGAATAATTTATATTTAAAGATATGTTAACACCTAATTTTTTTATGGCATCTGCTAATGGAAAAGTCAAATTTTTTTCTCCTGGTATTAGTAATATTTTTTCAGGATTTTTATTTTTTTTGATTAATTTGTCTATAATATTTTTTACAATTCTTATTTGCTCTATTTCTTTTGAAACAGAAACAATTTTGAAACAATTTTTTTGTAAAAATGTTTTTGAATTAAAAATTTGATTCTCATTTAAAGATTTTAAAGATGAAATTGGAATATTTTTTTCATATAAATCATATACTAATCCTTTTTGAATAATTTTTTGAATAAAAATTTTTTCACATTCATTAAATACTACATGATCAATAATAAGTAATATAATTTTAAAATTTATCTTTTTATGTAAAAAGGAATCTAAACGATAGATTGCCGTTTTAAAAAGCATTCCGTAATAAGCAATTTCTTTTTTTAAAAGTTGAGATCGTAAAATATAATAGTATTTATGAATTTTTTCCCAAAAAAAAAATTTTTTTGTTTTAAAAGATCAAGATCCCATTTATTTATTTTTTCTGTAGAAATCATGTAAGAAAAAAAATGTTCAATATCAACTAGATTTAAATCTAAATTTTGAAAATCATTTAATATTCTAGGGCCCCAATTAAAAAAATCATGAAATTTTTTTTCTGTAAAATCATCTTTTTTTAAAATAGAAAAAAAGTAAAGTAATATTGAATGATGATCTATAATTTTTAGTCCAGAAATTTCTTCAATCAATTCTTTGATTGTAAAAAATTTTGTTTCTGAACTAAATTTTGAACTGTATTTATTTTTTATATATTCTATAATAATAGAATCTTTTGATATAAAAAAAATTTTACTTTTAAAATTTTTGAAAATATATTCAGTAATTTTATCGATTCTTTTTTTCACAAGAAAAAAATTTTTTTATGTTTATTTTGTCTATATATATTTGTTTTCTTAGTTCTTGAATAGTGTTAAATTTTTTTTCTTCACGTATTATACTGATCATCAAAATATCTATTTTTTTTCCATATATATTTTCAAAAAAATCGAATATATGCACTTCTATCTTAATTTTTTTATTTTTTTTCTCTATAGTTGGGTTAATTCCTATATTTAACATGCCCAAATATATGTTATTTAAATAATTAATTTTTACAGCATAGACACCCTTTTTTGGAATCAATTTTTTTGAATCCACTTGTAAATTTGCAGTGGGGAAGTTGATCAACTTTCCGATTCCTTTTCCTTGTATGACATTACCGGATAACGTATAAAAATAACCCAAAGCTTGGTTAGCCCATTGCATATTGCCTAATAAAAGAGACTCACGTATGTGAGTCGAACTTACTATTTTTTTTTTAAAATCATAGGGTTTGACTTGATAGACCTTAACTTTATAAATATGAGAAAATTTTTTTAATTCTTCATAAGAATTATCTCTATTTTTTCCTATATGTGAATCATATCCAATAATGATTTGTTCAATTTTACATTTAGGATGTAAAATTTTTCTTAAAAAATCTTTCGTCTTTAATCTTGAAAAATTTTTTGTAAAAGGATGAATAATCAAATGTTCAATTCCTGTTTTTTTTAAATGGGATATTCTTTCAGAAAGAGTATTTAAATACAAGAACTTTTTATCAGTATTTAATATTTCTTGTGGATGTGGATGAAAAGTTAGTAATACTGAACAATATTTTTTTTCTGATTTTAAAATTAAATCTTTAATAATTTTTTGATGACCAATATGAACACCATCAAAAACACCAAATGTAAATACACATGGATATAAAGAAGAAAATTCATCAATCAATGAATAAATTTTCAAAATTTTTATCTTTTTTCTCTTACATTTACAACTGCAAATATAACTGTATAAATATTCAAACAAAAAGGGATTACATAATGCATAAAAAAAAAATCAAGGGAATTATTACTCAAATTGTAGGGGCTGTTATTGATGTTTCTTTTAAAGAAACATCCTATATACCTAAAATATATGATGCTTTAGAAATCAATTTATCTAAAAAAAATAAAATTGTATTGGAAGTTCAACAACATATGGGAGATAACAATGTTCGTTGCATATCTATGGATTCAACTGATGGATTGCAAAGAGGTCAAGAAGTTTATGCATTAGATCAACCTATTTGTGTTCCTATAGGAGAATCTATTAATGGTAGAGTTTTTAATGTTTTAGGAGATTGTATAGATGGATTAGGAGATATAGATAGATCTCAAAAAAAACCTATTCACAATGAACCTCCTGAATTTGTAGATTTATCAACTGATACAGAAATTTTGTATACAGGTATTAAGGTTATAGATTTAATAGAACCTTATCCTAAAGGAGGTAAAATTGGATTATTTGGTGGAGCAGGAGTTGGAAAAACTGTATTGATACAGGAATTAATTAATAATATAGCAAAAGTACATGGAGGACGATCTGTTTTTGCAGGAGTAGGAGAAAGATCTAGAGAAGGAAACGATTTATTGAGAGAAATGTTGGAATCTGGAATTATAAAATATGGAAAGTCTTTTATGGAATCTATGAAAAAAGGATATTGGGATATTTCTAAAGTAGATAGAGAATCTTTGAAGGAATCTAAAGCAGCTTTTATTTTTGGACAAATGAATGAACCTCCTGGTGCTAGAGCTAGAGTCGCTTTATCAGGATTAACTTTAGCTGAATATTATAGGGATCAGTGTTCGAAAGGAAAAGAAGGACAAGATGTATTATTTTTTATAGACAATATATTTCGTTTTACTCAAGCTGGATCAGAAGTTTCAGCATTATTAGGAAGAATTCCTTCATCAGTAGGATATCAACCTACTTTATCTTCTGAAATGGGTTCTATGCAGGAAAGAATAACTTCAACAAAAAAAGGGTCCATCACTTCAGTACAAGCAGTTTATGTTCCTGCAGATGATTTAACAGATCCTGCTCCTGCTATTACATTTTCGCATTTGGATGCAACTACTGTTTTGTCCAGAAAAATAGCATCTTTAGGAATTTATCCTGCAGTAGATCCTTTAGATTCGACTTCACGTATTTTATCTCCAGATATAATAGATGAAGATCATTATAATTGTGCACAAAAAGTCAAAAAAATTCTTCAAAAATATAATTCTTTACAAGATATCATAGCAATATTGGGAATAGAAGAATTAAGTGAAGAAGATCAATTAATAGTATCTCGAGCTAGACGTGTTCAACGTTTTTTATCTCAACCATTTCATGTTGCAAAACAATTTACTGGAATAGAAGGAGAATTTGTAAAAATTGAAGATACTATAAAAGGATTTAATATGATAATAGATGGAAAATTAGATGAAATTCCAGAAGCTGCTTTTAATTTAAAAGGAACTATTGAACAAGTTATAGAGAGTGGAAAGAAAATGACATAAATAAATTTATGAAAATTATAATTATCAGTTATCAGAAAATTTTGTTTCAAGGGAATATAATTTCTATTATAGCTCCTGGTTATTGTGGATATTTTCAGATATTGAAAAATCATGCTCCATTGATTTCTATATTAAAAAATGGTTTTTTAAAATTGGAATTAGAATCAGAAAAAAAGAAGATTAAAATAAAAGGAGGATTTTTACAAGTAAAAAAAAACATGGTTATTATAATTTTATGATAAGTTAGATGAACTTAACTTCATGTATTCTTTTCTATTTTTGAATATTTTTATAGCACGAAAAATAGCTTCTTCGAATGAATTTTCATTCGCAATTCCTTTTTTAGCTATATCATAGGCAACTCCATGATCAGGAGATGTTCGTATGTGAGATAATCCTGCTGTGAAATTTACTCCCTGATTAAAAGTTAAAGTTTTAAAGGGAATCAATCCTTGGTCATGATACATAGCTAAAGTCGCGTCAAAATTTCGATAGCTTTGATTACCAAAAAAACTATCTGAAGGATAAGGTCCAAAAATTAACCATCCTTTTTTTTGAAATAGGCTATCAATAGCCGGTTTGATTTTTGTTTTTTCTTCATTCCCTATTAATCCATTATCACTTGAATGTGGATTACATCCTAGAACTGCAATTTTAGGTTTTTCTATACAAAAATCAATAATCAGAGATTGATGTAAAATCTTAATTGATTTTATTATTTTTTTTGTATTTAATTCTGAACTAATCTTTTTTAAAGGTAAATGATTGGTTACTAAAGCTATTTTTAAAATGTCGTGAATCATAAACATTAAGGATTCTCCTTCTAAAATATTTTGCAAATACTCAGTATGACCTAAAAATGAAAAATTTTTTAGGTTCATAAACTTTTTGTTAACTGGAGCTGTTACAAGTACATCTATTTTTCCTTCTTTTAAGGCTTTTACAGCTTTTTTTAAAGATAAAATTGGATATTTGACTGATTCGGGTTGATTGATTTTGATAGATTCAAATTTAATAATGTCATCTTTGCATATGTTGAATACATTGATTTTATAATCCGAGACGTCTTTGAATTTTTTTACTTCTTGTATATTATGAATTTCCATGTTCAAAATTTTCTTATAATAAAAACATAATTTTGTTGATCCAAACAATACTGGGGTAAAAAAATCTAAAAGTTGTTTCTTATAACATACTTTCAAAAAAATCTCTATTCCTATTCCATTAATATCACCTGTGGTAAATCCAACTTTAATTTTTTTTTTTTTATAATTCATAATAATATAATAGATTAATTTGTATAAAATTACAAATCATTATGTTTACTGGAATTATAGAATGCACTGCAAAAGTACATCGATTAAATCGTAATAGAAATAATCTATATATCACTTTAAATAATCCATTTTTAGATAAAGAAATTAAAATAAATCAAAGTATTTGCCATAATGGAGTATGTTTAAGTGTGATGAATATTAATCAAAAAACTTATACAGTCATAGCTTCTGAAGAAACTTTATTATGTACTAATTTAAATTTTTTAAAAATTAAAGATGAAATCAATTTAGAAAGAGGAATAACCTTGCATGAAAGATTAAATGGACATATAGTACAAGGACATGTAGATACGATAGCTACGATTATAAAAATTGAAAATAAAAGTGGAAGTTGGATATTTTCTTTTAAATCTAAAAAAAAATTGGATGATGTAGTTGTAAAAAAAGGATCTATTGCAATTAATGGAATAAGTCTTACTATAATAACATGTGATCAACACACATTTAACGTGTCTATTCTTTCTTATACTTATGAAAAAACCAACCTTCATGTAATGAAGATTGGTGATATTGTAAATGTAGAATTTGATATTTTAGGAAAGTATATTAATAAAACTATACAAAAAATGTATAATAAATAATATGCTGATTATTCTAAAATAGGTTCTCCTGATGAAATATTTTTGTCTATATATTGTTGATATATACCGAAATGTTTAATAAATTTTTCGGCAAGTATTTTGACTTGATTTTTAAACATTTTTTCATTTTTCCATGAATTTTTTGGATTTAATATGTTAGAAGATACTCCAGGACAATATTTTGGTATTTTAAAATTAAAAATGGGATATTTTTCATAAGGAACTTTTGACAAAAAACCATCCAAAACATTTTTGACAATTTTACGTGTATCATCTAATTTAATACGATATCCAGATGAATATCCTCCCGATATTAATCCAGTATTAATCATCCAAACATTGATTTTAGGATTATCTAATTTTTTCATCAACATTTTTGTATATTGAACAGGATGTAGAGGCATAAATGGAGCTCCAAAACAAGAAGAAAAAGTTGCTTGTGGTTTTTGAATATTTAATTCAGTTCCGGCTACTTTAGATGTATATCCTAATAAAAAATAATAAGAAGACTGTGCTTTATTAAGTTTTGCTATAGGAGGAAACACTCCAAAAGCGTCATATGTTAGGAAAAAAATATTTTTTATATTGGAAGACAATAGTTTTTTTTCAATGTTATTTATAAAATGAATAGGATAACTAATTCTCATATTTTGAGTAATAGTATCATCCAAAAAATCAACTTCCCCAGTTGATTTTTTGAAAATTACATTTTCCAACATAGCTCCTTTTTTTATAGCATGATAAATCATTGGTTCATTTTCTCTAGAAATACCCAATATTTTTGCATAACATCCTCCTTCAAAGTTAAAAATAATGTTATCATAAGTCCATCCATGTTCATCATCTCCAACTAAGTTTCTATTTGTATCATTAGAAATTGTAGTTTTTCCTGTTCCAGATAACCCGAAAAATAAAGCTGTATCTTTTTTATATTTTCCTACATTCGCGGCACAATGCATAGGAAAAACATTTTTATATATAGGAAGGATAAAATTGAGAACAGAAAATATAGATTTTTTAATTTCTCCTGTATATCCTGATCCTCCAATCAAAATCACTTTTTTAGAAAAATTTAATATAGAAAAATTTTTGTTTCTTGTTCCATCTTTGGTTGGATTAGCCTGAAATCCTGGAGCACATAATAATAACCAATCGGGAAAAAATTTATTTAAATTCGAAAATCTTAAGAAAAGATTGTGAATAAATAGATCAGACCATGGATATTCACTGATACAGCGAACATTCAATTGATAACGTTTATCAGAACAAAGATATCCATCTCGGATATATAATGTTTTTCCAGATAAATATTTTGCCATTTTTTTATATAAAAAGTCAAATTTTTCTGAATTAAAGGATTGATTAAATTTTTCATCCCACCAAACTTTTTTTTCTGTAATATTATCTTTCACAATAAATCGATCTTTAGGAGATCTTCCAGTAAAAAAACCTGTATTTATAGCTAAAACACCTGATTTTGTTTCCAATCCCATTTTTTTTTGAATAATAATTTTTTGTAATTCATCAGGAGTCAATTGCCAATTATATAAAGAATTGAAAATTCCATAACTTTCTAGAGAAAAAGAGATCATATATCATATACCATTTATACGTAAAGCAAATTTATATATGATTTATAAAAGTTTACTAATTTTGTATCATAAAAAAAATTCTGAATTTATGTCTGATATCGCATCTAAAGTCAATGCTATAATTGTAGAAAAATTAGGAGTAGAAAAGAGTGAGATTACTTCTACTGCTAGTTTTTCTAATGATTTAGGGGCTGATTCCTTAGATATAGTGGAGCTCATTATGGAGTTTGAGAAAGAGTTTGATATTAGTATTTCTGATGAAAAAGCTGAGAAAATAACAACAGTAGGGGAAGCCATCCAAGCTATAGAAAATCTTTTGATAGAAAAAAAATGATTATAAGGCTTTTTCTTTGAATAAATATGGAGAAATTAAGGAAAGTAGTAATTACTGGTATTGGTTCTATTACTCCTATAGGTAATACCATAGAAGAATATTGGAATTCTCTTATTAACGGTAAAAACGGTTGTGCCCCTATTACTTATTTTGATACTAAAAAATATAAAACTAAATTTGCTTGTGAATTAAAAAATTATGATCCAAGTATTTTTTTTAATAAAAAAGAAATCCGAAAATTGGATCCTTGTGCACAATACGGACTTGTTGCTTCTGAAGAAGCGATAAGAAATAGTGGAATTAATTTTTCGAAAGAAAAAAGAGAAAGAATAGGAGTTATTTGGGCATCTGGAATAGGAGGGCTTTTAAATTTAGAAGAATCTATTTCTGATTATATATATGGAAAAAAATATCCTAGATTTAGTCCATTTTTTATTCCTAAAATGTTAATAGATATAACTGCTGGTGTTATTTCTATAAATTATGGTCTTCATGGTCCGAATTATGCTACAGTATCTTCTTGCGCTTCATCTTCTAATGCAATTGTAGATGCTTATCATTTAATATGTTTAGGTAAAGCTGATATTATGATTACTGGCGGATCTGAAGCTGCTATCACGCAAAGTGGAGTAGGAGGTTTTAATGCTTTACATGCTTTGTCCACTAGAAATGAAGATTATAAAACAGCATCACGTCCTTTTGACGAAAACAGAGATGGATTTGTTTTGGGAGAAGGAGCAGGATGTCTTATTCTTGAAGAATATAAACATGCTAAAGAAAGGGGAGCTAATATATATGCGGAAATAGGAGGAGTAGGAATGTCTGGTGATGCTTATCATATTACGGCGCCTCATCCAGAAGGAAAAGGAATCGTTTTAGCGATGAGATCAGCAATACAAGATGCTGGTATTGAATGTCAAAAAGTTGATCACATTAATTCCCATGGAACATCCACTAAATTAGGAGATATTGCAGAAATCAAAGCAATTCAAAAAGTATTTCATAAAAATATTTCTAACGTAGATATTAATTCTACAAAATCTATGACTGGACATTTATTAGGTGCAGCAGGAGCAATAGAAGCCATTGCTTCTATTCTTCCTTTAACAAAAGGAATTATTCCTCCAACTATAAATTTATTTCATATAGACAAAAATATAGATCCAAAAATAAATTTAACTCCAAATCAAGCGATCAAAAAAGAAGTTCAAATTAGTATATGCAATACTTTTGGTTTTGGAGGACATAATGTTTGTCTTTTATTTAAAAAAATAAATGTTATCTGAAAACGGTACTATTTTTGAAAAATTCGAAAAAAACGATTATTCTATCTTAGTTAGTAGGTTGATTAAAATATTAGGTTTTTGTCCAAAAAATACAAGATTTTTAAAAGAAGTATTTATATATAGTTTTTATAAAAAAAAAGGAAATTTAAATCAAAATTATTTTATTAATTTTCAGAGACTAGAATTTCTGGGAGACGCTATATTGAATTCTATAATATCACATTTTTTGTGTAAAAAATTTCCTGATAAAAAAGAAGGAGAATTAACTATCATACGATCAAAAATCGTATGTAGAAGAAATTTAAATGAAATTTCTAAAAAATTAACGATTGCAGATATTTTTTTAGATAAACCTATAATATCTGATAATATATTGGGGAACACACTCGAAGCGTTAATAGGATTTATTGATTTTGAAATAGGATATCAAGGCTGTGAAGATTTCGTACATAAAAAAATTTTACATACTCATGTGAACATTGAAAAATTGCAAAATGAAATTTTCAGTTATAAAGTATGGATTATAGAATGGTCCCAAAAAAAGAAATTTTTTATAAATTTTAAAACTTTTAGAGAAAATAAAAATCAAAATAAAATTATTTACTTATCTGAATTCACAATATCAGAATGTGGAATTAAAACTAAAGGAAGAGGTTTTTCTAAAAAAAAATCAGAAGAAATGGCGGCTAAAGAAGCTTACTTAATTGTTCAGAGGACAATGCAAAAAAAAAATAAAAAAATCGTATGATTTTATGTTTAAAAAAAGAAAATTTCCTTATATAAAAAAAGGAGAAGGTCATCCTTTAATTTTACTTCATGGATTAATGGGGAGTCTGAGCAATTTCAAAGCTCTCTTAGACTTTTTTCCAAAAAAAGGTTATCAAGTTATTATTCCTTCATTACCTCTTTATAATATGCCATTATTTTTAACTAATATTTCTAATATTTCTAAATATATTATACAATTTATAATTGAAATAGGTGTCAAAAAAGCTACTTTAATAGGAAATTCTCTTGGAGGACATATTGCTTTAATTATAGCGAAAGAGAGAATGGATTTAGTCCACTCTATAGTTTTAACAGGTAGTTCTGGATTATTCGAAAAAGCTTTTGGGGATGCATTTCCTAGAAGAGAAAATTATGAATATATTAGAAAAAAATCACAAGAAGTATTTTATGATCCTAATATAGCTACTAAAGAATTAGTGGATGAAGTTTTTCATATTGTAAATGATAAAAAAAAAGGAATTAAAACTCTATATATTGCAAAAAGTGCTATGAAATATAACATGTCTAAAGATCTATCTGTTATTCAAAAACCTATTTGCTTAATTTGGGGAAGACAAGACCATGTAACTCCTCCAGAAGTCGCAAAAGAATTCCATAGATTATTACCTTATTCGGAATTATATTGGATAGATAAATGTGGTCATGCTCCTATGATGGAGCATCCAAAAATGTTTATAAAAATATTAGAGAAGTGGCTTTCTAAATTTAATTTTAATCATGAAAATTACTTCTGTAAAATTTAAAGTAAGTTTAAAAAATGTTAATCATTTATTTGTTCATCATAGTCCTGAATATGCTTTTATAGGACGTTCTAATGTTGGAAAATCTAGTTTGATAAATAGTATAGTTAAAAAAAAAATAGCAAAGGTTTCTTCTTATCCTGGAAGAACACAATGCATAAATTATTTTTTAATCAACAATAAATGGTATCTGACCGATTTACCAGGTTATGGGTTTTTTTCTATAAAAAAGAGTAAAGAAGAAACACAATCTTTAATAAAAGATTATATTTTTTATAAAAAAAATACGATTTTTTTATTTCTTTTAATAGATTGTAGATTAATTATACAAAAAATAGATTTAGATTTTATACAAAAATTAAATGAAATGAAGATACATTTTGATATTGTTTTCACTAAAATTGATAAATTAAAAAATCATAGATTGATTAATAAAAATATTTCTTTATGTCTTAAAAAGATAAAAGAAAATATGTTTCACATTCCCATATGGTTCAAGGTCTCCGTAAAAAATAAATATGGAATCAAAAATTTGATTCAACATATCAAAAAATTAAATAATTTTTATCAGTCTCAGTCAAGTAAACAAAAACTTATTATTCCTAATTCATAAGATTTTAATCCGAATCCAAAAATAGTTCCTTTACAAACAGGAGAAATAAATGATTTTTTTCTAAAAGATTCTCTAGAATAAATATTCGATATATGAACTTCTACAACGGGTGAATTTATAGATTTAATTGCATCAGCAATTCCTACAGAAGTATGAGTATAAGCTCCTGCGTTTAATATAATTCCATCAGAATTAAATCCGACATCTTGTAGGATATCTATGATTTTACCTTCACTATTATTTTGGTAATATAGAATTTTTATGTTAGAAAATAATTTTTTTTTTTTAATTTTTTAAGATATTCTGAGAATTTTTCATTTCCATATAATTCAGGTTCTCTTATTCCTAAAAGATTTAAATTAGGTCCATTAATAATGATTATTTTTTTCATGTAAAATTTAAAATTAATATTTAGTAATATTTTCTATTTCTCTTTTATTTAAGAAACACCAATTTCCTATTGGAAGATTTTTTTTTGAAAGTCCAGCAAAATTAACTCGATCTAATCGAATAACTTGATAATTTAATTTCTTAAACATTCGTTTGATGACTCTATTCCATCCGATAAATAATCCTATTTCTACTTGATTTTCAGAATTTTTTTTATTAACAAACATGACTTTTACCTTTCCTTCTTTTAAATGAATTTTTTCTGTTCTGATTTTATGTAAATCTTCATTTTTAATTTTCTTATTTAATGATACATGATATATTTTTTTCACATGATATTTAGGATGAGTCAGTTTTTCTGCTATATAACCATCATTTGTGAGAAGCATAATACCTGTAGTAGAATAATCCAATCTTCCTACAGGGAAGATTCTATATTTAGAAAAGGAAGGAATTAAATTCATTACTGTTTTTCTATTAAATTGATCTCGTGTAGAGCTAATAAAACCTTTAGGTTTATTGAGCAATATATAAATTTTATTTTTCAACTTAACTTTTGATCCATGAAATTTAACAACATCATTTAAATGAATAACTGTTCCCAGTTTGCAAACAGGTTTTCCATTTACTTCTATTGCCCCTGACTGAATAAGTTGATCTGCTTTTCTTCTAGAAGAAATACCTGCATTGGATAAGTAATGATTTAATCTAATTTTATGATGCATATTAAAAACGAAAAAGTACTTTCATCGTATATTTATTTAATTCTTTTTTTGATAAATCATAATTATGTGTAAAACCTAAAATAAAACCTCCTCCTCCAGAACCACATAATTTTAAATAATAAATATTATTGGATATTCCATTCTTCCATATTTCAAAAAAATCTTTTAAAATCATAGAACGAAAATGATTTAGAACCAAAATAGATAATAGTTTAACATTTTTTAATAAAATATTAAAATTTTTTTTTAAAAATGCTTCAATACATTTTTCATTATATCTCATAAATTTTGAAAAAATAATTTTAAAACTATCATGTTTTAATTTTTTTAAAAATAATTTTATCATAAAATTAGTTTTACTAGGAATTCCGGAGTTTAATAAAAAAATAGCTCCTTTTCCTGTATTATTTTTTGAAATCTTTATTATAGAAATATCTGTTTTTGATCGAATGAGTAAAGGTTTATTGAAATAACAAATTAAAGGATCTATACCAGAACTTTTTCCATGAAAAAAAGATTCCATATGACTGAATGTTTTTTTTAATGTGATCATATTTTTTTGTAGATGATCTTTTAATTTATTTTTTGCGTACTTATGATAAATAGCAGCAACTAGTGCACCAGAGCTTCCGATTCCATATCCTTGAGGGATATTTGAATGAAAATATATTCCTTTTTGCACATCTTCATGTAATTTATCTAAATTTAATTTTTTTAAAATGCATTTTTTTTTTCTAAAAAATTATGAAATTTTTTAATCTCATAATTAGAATGTAAAATGTTTTTATTAAATTTAGAATCAATTTTTAAGGTTCCTTTATAAATGTTAAGAGGAATAGAAAGTCCACTAGAGTTTTTCAAAATTCCGTATTCTCCAAACAGCAATATTTTTGCAGGGAACAAAGATTTTTTCATCAGTGTTTAAGTTATTGATTTATTTTAATTTAAAATATAATACATAATTTCGTAATTTTTATAATTTATTATGAAAGTAGCCGTATATGGACAAAAATTTTGTGAAAAAAATATACCATATTTGAATCAGTTCATAGGCTATGTATCGAGTCACTCGATAGAAATTT
This sequence comes from Blattabacterium cuenoti, assembly GCF_014251795.1. NCBI lineage: Bacteria > Pseudomonadati > Bacteroidota > Flavobacteriia > Flavobacteriales > Blattabacteriaceae > Blattabacterium > Blattabacterium cuenoti. The sequence continues at coordinate 557,698 of NZ_CP059201.1, read as the reverse complement.
ATATTGAAAAATCATTTTTGAATATTTTATCTTCTTTTAAAGAATTCAAAAATTTAGATTTTCCTGTATTTTCTCATCATAAAGAATTAACTAAAGATTTTAGTTTAATGTTTACTTTCGGAGGAGATGGAACTATTTTATCCGCTATAACATTAATCAGAGATTCCGGAATTCCTATAGTGGGAGTTAATACGGGTAATTTAGGTTTTTTAGCTTCTTTTAATAAAGATGTTTTTATTGAAAAAATTGATCAAATTTTCAATAAAAAACTTCATATAATGCCTAGAAGTTTGTTATCATTAAAAACTTCTGTTACAGATCATCATAAATTTTATAATTTTGCATTAAATGAAATCGTTATTCTGAGAAAAGAAACGGTTTCCATGATTACTATAGATGCTTATATAGATAATGAATTTTTGACTTCTTATTGGGCTGATGGATTAATTGTTTCTACGCCTACTGGTTCTACCGGATATTCTCTTAGTTGTGGAGGTCCTATTATCAGTCCTGAGAATAAGAATTTTGTTCTAACACCTATATCTCCACATAATTTATTTTCACGTCCATTAATTATATCAGATCATCAAAAAATTTTGTTAAAAATACATAGTCGTGTAAAATCTTATTCTTTATCTATGGATACAAGATTAACTTATTTGAATCAGGATGATAAATTATACATTCAGAAGGCTCCTTTTTACATATATTTAATTCAAGAAGAAAAAAATACATATTATAAAACATTGAGAGAAAAACTCTTATGGGGAATGGATCAACGAAATTAAATATTATATTTGTAAAATATGTGTTTATAATTTTTTTATGAAAAAATTATTAGAAAAAATAGATTATAATAATATTCCTCATCATGTAGCTATTATTATGGATGGAAATGGACGTTGGGCTGAAAAAAGGGGAGAAATGAGAACATTCGGTCATAAAAAAGCAATACAATCTGTAAGAGATACCATAAATGGATGTAAAGAGTTGGGGATTCCTTATATAACTCTATATGTATTTTCTTCTGAAAATTGGAAAAGACCTAAACAAGAAATAGATAATTTGATGTACTTATTTCATACCAATCTAAAAGTTTATTTGGAAGAAATTCATGAAAAAAATGTCAAAATTATTACTATAGGAGAAATAGAAAGATTTTCTGAAATGATTCAGAGAGAGTTGTCTTTTTTCATGAAAAAAACAAAAAACAATACATCTTGTACTTTGGTTTTAGCATTGAGTTATAGTGCTAGAGAAGAAATTTTAAGAGCAACAAAAAAAATCGCAAAAAAAGTATGCGATGGTTTTTTGTCAATAAAAGACATTGACTACTCTGTTTTTAGAAGTCATTTATACACTGAAAAATTACCAGATGTAGACCTAATTATTAGAACAAGTGGAGAACAACGTATCAGTAATTTTTTACTTTTTCAATCAGCTTATGCAGAGTTATATTTTACGAATATTTTGTGGCCTGATTTTAGAAAAGAAGATTTTTTTGAAGCTATTATAAATTATCAGAAAAGAAAACGTCGTTTTGGAAACGTGGAATAATTCTTTTGCATTTTTATGAAAAAAAATATTTTAACAGGTATCGTTTTTTTATTAGTTGTAACAATCATACAAATCCAACAAGGATATTTATTCTCTTTTGATGTTAAGATGAATAATGAAATTCTAAATAAAAAATTTTCTTTCATTGTAAGAGAAATACATATCATAGGAAAAACTAAATATAATAGTCATTTTATTTCTGAATTATCAGGAATTTATCCTGGAGAATCAATTGATTCTGATGGAATTAAAACGGATAGTATTATAAAAAAATTGTGGAAAAGTAATCTTTTTAAAAATATATCTATTTATAAAAAAAATATATATAACAATGAAATTGATTTATTTTTTAATTTGGAAGATTTAGAGGAAATTCATGAAATAAAAGTAAATGGAATTCAAAAAAATCAGTTCCCTAACATAAAAAAAATAAAAATCGGAGATAAAATTTCTGGTGACTTAATTCAAAATATTAAAAATGATATACAAGAATATTATACAAAAAAAGGATATCATGAAATTCATATAAAAAGTGAAATCAATAAGAGTCATAAGAAAAATATATTATGTTTATATGTCAATAAAGGGAAAAAAATTGAAATAGAAGAAATATTATTTAATGGAAATCAAGCTATTCAAGATAAAGAATTACTGGATTTAATGAATCAAACTAAAAGGCATCTTTATCCTATAATTTCTAAGATTCAAAAACCTCTTTTTGTTCAAGATAACATAAAAGAAGATTTAAAAAATATCAAGAAAAAATATCAATCTATAGGATTTATAGATATTCAAGTACTTTTAGATTCTGTATGGAAAAAAAAATCTGGTAATTATGGAATAAAAATCAAAATTATAGAAGGAAAAAAATATTATTTAGGAAATGTAAATATTTTAGGAAATAAAAGCTTAAAAAAAAATTTTTTAAATCAAATTTTTTTTTATAAGAAAGGAGATGTCTATAACAAAATTGGGATTAATAGAAATATTTCAAATATTTCATATCCTAACAGTATTTTATATACTTATTTAAACTTAGGTTATTTATTTGTTAACGTTTCTTTTATAGAAAAAAAAATTTTGAATAATCAAATAGATATAGAAATTCAAATAAGAGAAAATGAACCTGTATATATAAATAAAGTTATTATATTAGGAAACTCAATAACTAAAGATCACGTTATTAGAAGAGAATTGGAAACTTATCCGGGGGATCTTTTTTCTATTGCAAAAATTCAACAGAGTTTACTACATTTAGAAAATTTAAATCTATTTGAAAAAGTTTATCATAAAATTAAACCAAACGAAAAAAATGGATCAATAGATATCGAGTGGCATGTTGTGGAAAAAAATACTAATGAATTGCAATTTTATGGAGGTTTTGGGGGAAAAAATTTTAGAAAAATTATTGGAAATTTTAAATTAAATATCAAAAATTTTTCTTTTATAAATATTTTCAATTGGAAATTATGGAATCCCATTCCTCAAGGTGATGGACAAAAATTAGTTATTTATAGTCAGTTAGGAAAAGACTTTACATCTTATGGATTTTCTTTTACGGAACCTTGGATAGAAAAAGAAAATCCTACTTCTTTGACTTTGAAAAGTCAATACTCCATAAAAAAAGTAAAAAACGAAGATGATTTAGATTTTTTATCTGAAAAATATAAAAATTCTCAAACGTTACATGACAAAAAACAATTTTTAGAAAAAAAAATTATTTCTATTGATTTAAATAAATCTTTGTTTTTTTTGGATCCTTATTCAAAAATTTTGACGTCTATAGATTACGAAAAATTCCTTTACAAGAAAGAAATTTCCTCAGACTCATATCAAGAACGTAAATTTAATAATCTTAGCTATTTAATTTCCTTACAAAGAATTTCAACAGAACCAGATATAATTTTTCCTTTTAAAGGATCTAAAATTCAGTTTAATGGCGTATTTACTCTTCCATATTCAGTATTTTTTAAAAGTTATAAAGATCAAGAATGGATGGAATATTTTAAACTGAAAACAGTTTTATATTGGTATCATGAAATAATAAATAATATGATATTGAAAATAGGAGGAGAATTGGGTTATTTAGGACAATATGATCATTCAAAAGAATTATTTTCATTTCAAAAGTTTTATATGGGAGGAGTTCACAATAGTTTATTAGGATCAAAATCATATGAAAAAGATCATATTCCATTGAGAGGATATTCTTTTAAAAATCAAATATTAAATAATGGAGGAATAATTTATAATAAAATTATTTTTGAAATGCGTTATTTAATTAAAAATTTACCCAATTTAAAAATTTGGTCGAATTGTTTTATAGAAGGAGGTAATATTGGTGATTCTTACAAAAAATTTAATCCATTTGTTATGCATAAATCTTTTGGATTTGGTATTCGTTTTTTTTGGGGTCCAATCGGTTTTTTAGGGATAGATTTCGGATATCCTATAGACAATGATATATTTCATGGTTTCAATAAATCAAAATGGAAAACACACTTGATAATAGGAAAGGATTTGTAACATAATACGAAATAAAAATATCAAAAATCATATGAAAAAAAATACAATTCTTTATTTTTTATTATTTTTATTCTTATTTGAATATTCATATTCTAAGAATCAAGAATGTCATAAAAAAATAGTTTGTCTAAATAGTATGGCATTGATAGAAAAAATTCCTGAATTTTCTACTGCTCAAAAAGAATTGGATAGAATTAGTAAAATTCATGAAAATATATTAGATAAGTTAGCAAAGGAATTTCACAAAAAAGCAGAAAAATTTAAAAAAAATAAAAACCCAATTCTTAAAAAAGAACTAGAAATTTTACAAGCAAGAGCTCACGCTTATCAAAAAATGGCGGCAGATGATTTAACTAAAAATCAAAATAAATTATTGAATCCTATATATAAAAAAATTGAGAATGCTATACATAAAGTAATAAATAAAGATAAAAATATTATGAGAGTAGATGATTGTAGTCCTGGAAAAGGAGTATTAGTTAATAAAGGAGAAGATATAACTGAAGAAGTAAAAAAAGAATTAGGAGTAAAATAAATGTGGTATCTCCCGGAATCGAACCGGGGACACAAGGATTTTCAGTCCTTTGCTCTACCAACTGAGCTAAGATACCTTAAGAACAAAAGTAAATAAAATAATTAGGATAACTAAGAATCAATTTCGTTATTATATTTTTTTATTATTTTTTTTTCTTTTTTCTTGTGTTCAAGTAGACAAAGAATATTTAAAAAAAAATAATGTAAAAAATGAAAAAAAAGCATATAAAAGTATCTTTATTAAAACAAACATTTTTTATAAAGAACAAGGAATATTAAAATTTATAATTTATACTCCCGTAATTTACGAATACCCTTTTTACACTTTATTTCCGAATGGTTTAAATTTATTTATTTATGATAAAAATAAATATACTTATATTAGTGCAAATTGGGTTAAATCAGTTGAAAAGATATTCTATCATATTAAAGGGAATATAAAAATAATGAGTCCTGATGGATATTTTTTAAGAACTGATGAAATTTTTTGGGATAGAAAAAATAAAAAAATATTTAATAAAAAATATACAATTATATCTAATTCATATGGAATTGTGTTGCATGCAAAAAATGGGATTGAAGCTTCTGAAGATTTAAAAAAAATTAGATTAAAAAATATTAGTGGAACTTTGCCTGTTAAATAATATAATTTTTCATTTTAGTATAGTTTTCATCACTATATTCGTATCTGCTTTCTTTTCTGGAATGGAAATGGCTTTTATTTCTTCTAGTTTATTTAAAATAGAATTGGAAAAAGAAAAGAAAAAAGGATCTTTTCATTCTGAACTTCTTTCAAAAAGTATTAGTAATTCTAAAAAATTTATCACAACAATGTTAATTGGTAATACTATATCTTTAGTTATATATGGTATTTATATGGGGAAATTATTTTTTCTCTTTTTTCCGAAAGAATTTTTCAATAACTCTTTATGGATAATTTTTTTAGAAACAGTTTTTTCTGCTACTGTTATTTTAATTATTGGAGAATTTATTCCTAAAATAATATTTAGTATATATTCAAATGAATTGTTAAGTTTATTCATTGTTCCTGTATATGTTGTATATAAGATATTTTCTCCTATTACAAATTCTATTATTTGGATTTCTAATGTCTTTTTAAAAATTTTAGGAGAAAAAGAAAATGATCAAAAAAAAATTTTTGACAAAGAAGATTTAATTTATTTTATATCAGAAAATATAGAAAAAAATATAAAAGAAAAAGAGATTGTCGAATCTGAAATTGAAATTTTTCATAAAGCTTTAGATTTCTCTGAAAAAAAAGCACGAGAATGTATGATTCCTAGAAAAGAAATAGTTTCATCTAATATATCATCTATAGATAGTGTTCGAAATATTTTTACTGAAAGTGGATTATCTAAAATCGTAATTTATAAAAATAATATAGATAATATTATAGGTTATATTCATTATTTAGAATTACTAAAGAAACCAAAAAATCTCGAATCTGTAATTAGATCAGTAGAACTAGTTTATGTAACTACTCCTATTAGAGAAATAATGGATCTTTTAATTAAAAAAAAAAGAAGTATTGCTATAGTTTTGGATGAATATGGAGGAACAGCAGGAATGATAACTATAGAAGATATTTTGGAAGAATTTATTGGAGATATAAAGGATGAACATGATGAAAATTTATTATTAGATAATAAATTAAATGATCATGAATTTTTATTTTCCGCACGATTAGAAATCGATTTTATTAATGCTAAATATAATTTAGATCTACCGAAATCTGATAAATATGAAACTTTAGGAGGTTTAATTGTTAACTATACAGAAAATATTCCAATAAATGGAGATAAAATTGTGATCAACAACAATTTTTATATTGAAATTAAAAAAGTATCTAAAAATAAAATAGAAGAAGTGATTTTAAAAAAAGAAATTGTAAAATGAGTTTTTTAGAAAAAATAAGAAAAAATACATGGTTGATTTTCTTTTTTATAAGTATATCTTTAATATTTTTTATATTGGATCCTAATATTTTACTAAAACTTTTTACTAATAATTCTAATATTATTGGAAAAGTAAATGGAGAGAATATTCTTCTTAAAGAATATCTTGATTGTTTTCAATTCTTAAAACGATTTCGTGAAAATGAACCTGATTTTTATTTAAAAAATGATGCTTGGAAATTATTAGTTTATGAAAAAGTATTGAATCAACAAGCTAAAAAATTAGGAATACAAAGCTCAGAAAAAGATTTTTGGAAAGCAATAGAAAAACAATCAATATATAGTAAAATTATTGATTTTCAAGATCAAAAAGGAAAAATGAATATGAAAAAATTTCAATTTTACTTAAAAAATTTAGAAAAATTACCTTCATATTTAAATCCTCAGATAGAAATAGAAAAAGATATTTGGTATTATGAAAAAAATAATATTCCAAAAAGAATCATTGCAAAAAAATATGTAGAAATGTTAATGTATGGATTGAATACTTCTTTTATAGAAGCTCAACTAAACTATGAAGATAAAAATTTATTTTCTATAATTGATTATATATTTATTCCTTATTCAGAAATAGAAAAAAAATATAGAAAAATAAAAAGTTATGAAATCTATGACTACATAAAAAAAAATAAGTTTCTTTATAAAAAAGAAAATTTAAGAAATCTCAGTTTTGTAATTTTTCGTTCTCATCCATCATTAAATGATGAAAAAAATATGAATATTAAAATCAAAAAATTATTTAATAAATTTAAATTTTCTGATCATAATTTTACAATTGTTTCTAATCAATCTGAAAAACCCTTTGATTCAAATTTCTATTTGAAAAAAAATCTTCCTATTGTTTTACAAAATTTTGTTGAGAAAAATAATCAAATTGGGAGCATGTTCGGTCCTATTAAAGATAACAATATCTATATTATGGCTAAACTAACTGGAAAAAAAATGATATATAATTCTGTTTTATCAAGTCATATATTAATTTCTCATAAGGAAGCTATACGTTTTTCTAATAATAGAACTAAAAAAGAGGCTAAAAAGACAGCGGAAAAAATATATAATTTTATTGTAAAAAATCCTACTAAATTTAATTCTCTAGTTATAGAAAAATCGGATGATGTTATGAATGCAAAAAAAAATAAAGGTAGTTTAGGATGGATCAAATATGAAGAACCAAATGAATCATTTAAAAAATCAAGATCATTTGATTTTTTTTCTGTAAAAAATAAAAAAGGAACAATAGGTTTAATTGAAACTAAATTTGGTTATCATATTATCAGAATTGACGGAATCAAAGATGTAAAAGACACTTATCAACTTGCTATAATAATCAAAACACTGAATCCATCAAAGAAAACTGAAGGGGGTCTTTATCAAGAAGTTATAGATTTTATAAAAAAAAATAAGAATTCAAATGTAAATACATTTATTAATAATGCAAGAAAGAAAAGGTATGAAACTCTTTTTTTAAAAGAAATAAAAGATTATCAATGGAATATTCAAGATTTAAATACGGAATTGGATAAAGAAATTATAAATTGGTCTTATGAAAAAAATAGAAAAGAAGGAGACATCAAGATTTTTTATACTTCAAACAAAGATTATATTGTAGTTTTTTTATCTAAAATTCAGAAAAAAGGATATCCTATTGAAGAAATAAAAAATAATATAATTCCTTTCCTCATTCAGAAAAAAATAAATTATTATTTATCTAATGTGATAAAAGATCTAAGTTTAGAACAAATTGCTTCTCGTTTCTCTAAAGAAATAAATAAATCCCATAAAATCAATTTTCATAAATCTATGGTTGGAAATTATAAAGAACCTAAAGTTATTGGATCCGCTTTTTCTTCAAAATTATATAAAACTTCTAAACCAATATTAGGAGAAAGAGGAATTTTTTTTATAAGACCATTGAAACGTTTTAATACATATAAAAAACTTTCTTATTTTTCTTCTGAAATAGAATCTTTAAATGAAAATTTAAGAAAAAACATTTTAGAAAAAATAGGAGATATGTTAGTTGAAAAATCTAATATTGAAGATTTTAGAAAAAATATATAATTATTTGTTTCGTTTCACAGAATAAGGAGGCATATGTTTATTTTTCCCATTGGGGAATTCCTTTTTTTTATGATCAATATTATTTTGAATAATTTCATTTTTAATTCTTTTTTTAGCATTTTTTAAATATCTAATTCCTTCCCCTAATCCACGCGCAATCTCTGGTATTTTTTTTGGTCCAAAAACGAGTATAGCTATAAAAACAATAAATAAACTTTCTTCTATGCTGATAAATAAAATATTTTTCATTTTTCTATATTTTTTTTACAAAAATCATATACTATAGATGGAGCTATAAATATAGAAGAATAAGTTCCTATACTCATTCCAATAAATAAAGCTAACATAAAATTATGAAGAACTTTTCCTCCAAATAAAAAAATAATTAAAATTACTAATAAAGTAATAAAAGAAGTATTTATAGTTCTAGTGAGAGAATTACAAATTCCTTGATTTATCGTTTTTTTTATCATAAATATTAATGATGTTTTATTTGAAATTTGTCTAATTCTATCATAAACTATTACGGTATCATTAATAGAATAACCTATTATTGTTAACAAGGCTGCTATAAAATTTTGATTTATTTCTAAAATAGAAAATTTGTCATGGAAAAAAGAAAATATTCCAAGTACGATGACTGAATCATGAATTAAAGAGATTATTGCTCCTAATCCAAATTGCCATTTTTTGAATCTTACAAAGATATATATAAAAATTCCTATTAAAGAAATTATTACAGAAATAAAAGCTTTATAAGTCATTTCTCTAGCTACTAAAGGACCAACTTTCTCAATAGATTGAATACCTAATGATTTATGTTTTTTTATATTTTTAAAATCTTCAAAATTAATAGGAAAAAAACCTTTCAAAGCTGTAAACATTTTTTTTAAAATAATCTCATCTAATTGTTTATTTTCTTCCCATATTTTATATTTAGTGACTATTTTAAGTTGATTTTCATCTCCGAATGTTTGGACCCTAGGAAAAGAAGGTTTTCCATTTTCTATAAATATTTTTGATAAAATTTTAGAAATTTCTTCAGGATGTATCTGACGATTAAAAAGAATAACATAAGAACGTCCTCCAACAAAATCTAATCCTAGATTAAATCCTTTTAAAAAAAAAGAAAATACACTAATAATTATGAAAAAACTAGAAATCATATAAATCCATTTTCTTCTTGATAAAAAATCATATTGCATATTTTGAATTTTGTTCAAAATAAAAATTAATTCTTTTCTAGAAAAAAAAATCTTTCTATATTTTTTTAAATGCCATTCTAAAAATAATCTTCCTAAACAAATGGAGGTAAACATAGAAACTATAATACCAATAATTAACGTAGTAGAAAATCCTCGTATAGGTCCTATTCCAAAATAAAATAAAATGACTCCACATAATAAAGTGGTAATTTGTCCATCTATAATAGAAGATAAAGCTCCATATATTGTGTAACTATTATTAATAGATGTCAATATGGAAACTTTATTTCTTATATTTTCTTTAATTTTTTCATAAATAATGATATTAGCATCCATAGACATTGCTAATGTTAATATAATTCCTGCGATACCGGGAAAAGTTAATATTGCATTCATAGAAATGAGAATACCAAAAATAAATATGACATTAAAAAATAAAACAATATTGGCATACAATCCTGGAATTGAATAACAAAAAAACATCCAAATAAATACAAAAAATAAAGCTATTAAAAAAGATATAATTCCTTTTTGAATAGATTTTTTTCCTAAATAAGGGCCCATTATATCAGTTTGAATTACCTTTACAGAGGTAGGCAATTCTCCTGTGCTTAATATGTTTATTAGATCATTAGCTTCCTGTGTTGAAAAATGTCCATATATTTGAGACATTCCATTTGAAATGACGGATTTTACTACAGGAACTGTATATACTAAATTATCAAGTACTATTGCTATGCTTCTCCCCATATTTTTTTCCGTAAAAATTTTCCATTTTTTAGTTCCTTCTTCATTCATTTTAATATTTATAGATATTTCATTTAAAGGACCAAAAGATTTATAAGCATGGGTTAACACATCTCCATTTAAATGATTAGATATTTCTCTATTATTAATTTTTACAGCGAACAACTGAAAAAAATTATTTAAATTTTTATATCCCCATAAAAATTTGACATCATGTAAATGATACGGTAAATAATTTCGAGTTTGATCAGAGTTTAAAAAATCTGAAATGATTTTTTTATGTTTTGCATGAACTAATCCTACGACATTTTTTGATTGAATAAGAGAAAAATTTAAAAGATCTATGAAAGATCTTTTTTTATCATGTTTTTTTTTGTACAACTTATTTATTGTATGAAAATATGAATTAACTTCTTGAGAGTTGTAAGTTTCCAAAAAATGTAATTCTGCTTTTTTCTCTAAAATATTTTTGATTCTATCTATATTTTGTATTCCAGATAATTCTATTAAAATTCGATTAGAATTTTTTATTCTTTGAATATTGGGTTGAATAATTCCGAATCGATCGATTCTGGATCTCAAAATATTTTGAATAGAAATTATAGAAGATTCTATTTTTTTTCTCAGAAATTTTTCTATTTTTAAATCAGAACTATTAGAATTAATTTCAATATTAGATTTATTTCCAAATAAATTTGGAGAAGACAAATTAATATTTAGTTTTCTGTTTTTTATTTCTTGATTAAAAGAATTGATAAAAGATAACAAATAATCTGTATTTGTATTTTCTTTTTTTTTCTGATCCGCATTTTTCAACGCTTTTATAAAAATAGAGTTTTGAGAATTTTTAGAAAATTTTTTGAGTAAATCTTTTTCTGATATATCTAAAACCATGCTAATCCCACCTTTTAAATCCAATCCTAGATTTAGGGTTTTTTTATCATTTTTTTCTGAATATATACTGTATAATATATAATACAGACAAATAGAGGTCAATATTATGGTTACAAATATCGTAAAAAAGTTTCTAACACGCATTTTATTTTATCGAAAAAATTTATATAAAATTATATATGAAATTTATGTGAAATTGTTATTCGATCAATAGATTAAAGAATTTTTATAATTATATTTATTTAAATGAATGCACTTGAAAAAATTTTATCTTATTCAAAACCTTACAAATATCATTATATTATTAACATATCATGTAATTTTTTATATTCTTTATTTTCAGTTATTTCCATTATATCCATTTCACCTGTATTAAGTATTTTATTTGAATCTCCTGAATACAAAAATAAAACAACATTTTTTAATTCTTTTAATGTTTATTTTGATTTGATTATACATAATTACATAAAAATATTATCAGACAGATACGGTAAAATAAACACTTTAGCTGTATTTTGTGTTTTTATTATTTTACTTTTTTTAATTCGGAATATTTTTCGATATTTGTCAGAATATTTTTTAATAGGAATCAAAACTTCTGTAGTCAGAAATATTCGGAATGATTTTCACAAAAAAATACTTTCTTTACCTATAATTTTTTTTTCAAATAAGAGGAATGGAGACTTAATGTCTAGATTATCTAATGATGTTAATGAAATAGAAATATCCATTGTTAGTTCTTTAGCTAATTTGATTAGTTCTCCCATAATGGTTTTTTTTCATCTGTTAACTTTATTTTTCATGAGTTATCAATTAACATTATTCGCTTTTTTGTTACTCCCATTAATGGGTGCTTTCTTATCTATTATAGGAAATAGTTTGAAAAAAGATGCGGTAGGGGCTCAAAATCAGTTAGGAAAATTATTTTCTGTCATAGAAGAAACTTTAAATTCTACTAAAATTATAAATATTTTCAACGCTGAAAATCAAATGCAAAAACGTTTTGAACAAGTATCTGAACGTCAAAAAATACTTTCTGCTCGTGTGAATAGAAAAAAAGAATTAGCTTCTCCTATGATTGAATTTTTGGGGGCTATTACAATGATTTTAATTATTTGGTATGGAGGAAAACTTTTTTTAGAAAAAAAAGAAATGGCTCCAGAAATCCTTTTTCCTTTTATAGGACTATTTTTTCAAATTATTAGTCCTGCGAAAAGTTTAGTCAATTCTATATCTAATATTCAAAAAGGAAGAGCAGCTGCAGAACGTATTGTTGAAATATTGAATACTAAATGTACATCAAAGAATAAAAAAATTAGATATAAATCTATTTTTCATTTTGAAAATGAAATTTTATTTCGTAATGTATCATTTTCTCATACTCATAATAAATCAATTTTAATTCAAAATTTAAATTTTTCTTTAAAAAAAGGAAAAACCATAGTTCTAGTAGGAAGATCTGGAAGTGGAAAATCTACTATTGCCAATTTATTGGTTAATTTCTATAATGTGACATCTGGAGAAATTACTGTAGATGGAACAAATATTAAATATTTAAAAATTAAAGATTATAGAAAACTATTAGGAATTGTGACTCAAGAACCGGTTCTTTTTAACGATTCTGTTTTTAATAATATAGTATTAGGATCAGAAAAAAAAATATCTATCAATTCTGTTATAAAAGCAGCTAAAATAGCTCATGCTCATTGTTTTATAGAAAAGTTACCAAAAGGATATGATACAGTTATTGGTTATAACGGAAATAAATTATCCTTAGGTCAAAAAAAAAGAATTAGTATAGCTAGAGCTGTATTTAAAGATCCTCCTATTATGATTTTAGATGAAGCGACTTCTTCTTTAGATCCAGAATCTGAAATTACAGTTCAAAAAGCCTTGAATAAAATGATGAAAAATAGAACATCTCTTGTGATAGCACATAAATTATCTTCTCCTATTATACAAAATGCAGATCATATTATTGTATTAGAAAAAGGAAAAATTATAGAACAAGGAAAACATAACATTTTAATTTCAAAAAAAGGGATTTATAGTAAGTTAATAGCTCTACAAAGCTTTTCAAATGAATATTGAAAAATATATTACAGAAATTATTCATAATCCTTTTTTATCTATTTCTATAATAGGAAATTTAATTCTAATAGAAAGCATTTTATCTATAGATAATGCAGCTGTGTTAGCTTCTATGATTATAGACCTTAAAAAAAAAGATAGAATAAAAGCTATAAAATATGGAATTATTGGGGCTTATTGTTTCAGAGGATTGTGTCTTTTATTTGCTTCCATATTAATAAAAATATGGTGGTTAAAACCATTAGGTGGATTATATCTAATTTTTTTAGGATTAAATCATTTTTTAAAAAAAAATTATACGCCATACGATTTAAAAAAAAATGATCCAAAAAAAAATTCTTTTTGGAAAATAATTTTTATTATAGAGATGACAGATCTAGCTTTTTCTATTGATAATATTTTTGCTTCTGTTGCTTTATCAAACAATTTGATATTAATTTTTTTAGGCGTATGTATAGGGATTTTTTCAATGAGATTAATTGCACAATTTTTTATAAAATTCATGGAAAAATTTCCAGAATTAAAACATTCTGCTTTTTTCATTATCATCATTCTTGGAATAAAACTTGTTTTTTATTCAAATAAATATATATCTGATTTATTTTTATTTTTTTTTTCTGAAAAGATATTTTCTTTTTTAACTTTTTCAGTCTTTATATTTTCCATTTTTTTATTATGGATAAAAAAGGTTATAAATAAAAATTAAAATAATATAGTGATAGGATCTTCTAAAAAATTTTTAATGGAATGAATATATTCACTTCCTTTGGCTCCATCTATAATTCTATGATCACAAGATAATGTCATTTTCATTACATTTCCTATTTCAATTTTATTATTTTTCACAATTGGACGGACCACAATAGATCCTACAGATAATATAGAAGTATTAGGTGTATTAATAATAGAAGTAAATGATTCAATTCCATACATTCCCAAATTTGAAACTGTGAAAGTGCTATTTTCTATTTCTTCTGGTTGTATCTTTTTTGATTTTGAACGTAATGCTTTATCTTTAATTTCTTTAGAAATTTGTAGTAATGATTTTTTATCTGCATTTTTTATAACTGGAACTATTAATCCATCTTTTATCGCTACAGCTACTCCAATATGAATATTGGGATGTATTATAATTTTTTCATCGTCCCATGATACATTCATGTCAGGATGTTTTATTAAAGATTGAGCCACTGCTTTTATAATAATGTCATTAAACGATATTTTTTCTTCTAAAGAAAGTTTTTCATTTAAATTTTTCCTAAAATTCATTAACTTATCCGCATTTATTTCACTAAATAAATAATAATGTGGAGCTGAAAATTTTGAATAAGTTAAATGTTTTGCTATTTTTTTTCTAATGGAAGAATGAAGAATATTTTTATTTAATTCAGTTTTTTCATAAAATTCTATATCTTTTTTGGTAATTCTTCCATATTCTCCACTTCCCTTAATTTTATCTATAGAAACTCCTATTTTCTTTGCCATTTTTTTTGCTACAGGAGAAATAAATATCTTCTTATTTTTTTCTAAATTTTTTTGATTAAAATTAACTTCATTTTTTTCTTTTTTAGAAGATTGTAATTTTGAAATCATATGACTGATATCTTCTCCTTCTTTCCCTATAATTGCTAGTACGTCATTGACACGTGTAGTTTCACCCTCTTTTACTCCAATAAAAAGTAAAATACCATTTGTATCTATCTCAAAATCTTGAGTCGCTTTGTCAGTTTCTATTTCAGCTAAAATATCACCTTCGGAAACTTGATCTCCTATTTTTTTATTCCATTTAATTACAGTACCCTCTTTCATTGTATCACTTAATTGGGGCATGGATATTATTTCTGCCATTTTTTTATAAAATTTTTATTTTTTTCATGTTTATGAAGGTAAAACTTTATCTAAAAAAGGATAATTTTTTTCATAATAAACAATATTATACATTTCTTCTAAAGAAGGATAATCTGAATTTTCTGCAAATTCAACACAATATTCCACTTTTTTTCTAATTTTATTTTCTATTATATTCAGATTTTCTATTGTTTCCCATTTATTTTGTATAATAATATTTTTCAACTTTAAAATAGGATCTCGTTTTTTATACAAATCAATTTCTTCTTTACTACGATATAACTCAGAATCAGACATAGAATGACCTCTATATCGATATGTTTTCATCTCTAAAAAAGTAGGACCTTTTCCTTTTCTAGCTTTTTCTATAGCTGTATAAGCTGCCTTTGCTATTTTTTCTGGATTCATTCCATCCACAGGATAAGAGGGCATCCCATATGACTCTCCTATTTTATAAATTTCTTCTATATTACTACTTCTTTTTACGGAAGTCCCCATAGCATATTTATTATTTTCACATATAAATACAACAGGAAGTTTCCATATCATAGCCATATTAAATGTTTCATGTAAAGATCCTTGCCTAATAGCTCCATCACCCATCACAGTTATAGTTACAGAATCTTTATTAAAATATTTGTCAGCAAAAGCAATTCCAGCTCCTAAAGGAATTTGCCCCCCTACAATTCCATGTCCACCATAAAAACGATATTTTTTGCTAAATATATGCATAGATCCTCCCATTCCATGAGAAGTACCTGTTTTTTTACCTAATAGTTCCGCCATGACTTTTTTTGGGTCTACTCCCATAGAAATAGGTAAAATATGACATCTGTAAGCAGTTATGATTCTATCTTTGGATAAATTCATAGCGTATGTCAATCCAGCAGGAACCGCTTCTTGTCCATTATATAAATGAAGAAACCCTCTTATTTTTTGTTTTAAGTATAAAGAACGACATTTATCTTCAAACTTTCTCCAAAAAAACATATCTTTAAACCACTTTAAATAGGTTTCTGTGGTAATTTTTTTCATTTGGAAGAATTTTATGAAATCATTGCATATAATACAAATTTAATCTTTAACATTTAATATGCAAAGATTAAATGAAACAAATAAGACTTTCTAATGCAATTTCTCTAGATCCTTTGATAAGGATATAATCCGTTTTTGGAATAGAATATTTTTGAATCCATTCAACAAAACTTTTTTTATTGATAAATTTTATAATCTTGTCAGAGGTTTTCTTAGTATTACAAAAAATATCTCCAATTAAAAAGGCAATATTAATATTGCTTTTTATTATAAAAGAAATAATATTTTCGTGTTCTTGATTAGAAAAGAATCCTAATTCTAACATATCTCCCAATATCACTATTTTATCTCCTTTAATATGATTAAAAAAATCAAGAGATTTTATCATACTAGTTGGATTTGCATTATAACAATCTATAATAATTTTTACATTATTCTTTATCAAAATTTGAGAACGATAATTGTTAGGCACATATTCTTCTATTGCTTCCTTTATTCTTTTTAAAGAAACTTGAAAATATGTTCCAATTGTTATAGCAGAAGCTATGTTAAATAAATTATAGTTCCCTATTAAAGGAGAAACGATTTTTATATTTTTGATATATAAAATTGATTTGATACAATTTTTATCCCATAAATATTTAATATATACATTTACATTAGATTTTTTTCTTTCTGAAAAAATATATCTTTTCATTCCAATACTATTGGATAATTGTATAGGATCATCTCCATTAATAAATACTAACTTTTTATTTTTTTTTAAAAAATTGTATAATTCTAATTTACTGCGTATAATTCCTTTTATATTTTTGAATCCTTCTAAATGAGCTTTTCCGAAATTTGTAATATATCCATAATCTGGATTAATAATATAACACATTTTTTCTATCTCTTTTTCATGGTTTGCTCCAATTTCTATTACAGATATTTGTGTATTTTCAGACATAGAAAGTATGGTTAGTGGAATTCCTATATGATTATTGAAATTATTTATAGTATAATGAACTTTTTTATATTTTTTAGCTAAAATAGCTGCAACAAGCTCTTTTGTTGTAGTTTTTCCATTACTTCCAGTAATGACTATAATAGGAATATGATGTAATCTATATCTGTGATATTTTGCTAATTCATGAAGAAAGTATAATGTATTATATACATAAATAGTTTTTTCTTTACAAACAGCATATTTTTGATCATCGACTATAGCAAGCATTGCTCCATTTGAAATTGCTTCATCTGCAAATTGATTTCCATCAAAATTTTTACCTTTTAAAGCTATAAAAATAGATTTTTTTTTAACTTTTTTACTATTTATCTCTATACCAGAAGAAATAGAATATAATTGATATATATTTTGAATATTCATAAATCAAATCATGTAATACTTTTTTTAAAGCAAATCTTCTTCAAGTTTCATTTTTAAATTATTAATGTTAGTGATCACAGTTCTTTTTTGATCTTTTATATAAGAAATATAACCTGTTTCTTCTGAAATTACAAGACAGATTGCATCTGTTTTTTCAGATAAACCAATAGCAGCTCTATGTCGCAATCCCAAACGGGATGGAATTTCTTTATTGTAAGAAACAGGAAGAATTGCTCTTGTTTTAATTATTTTATTTTCTATAATGACTACAGCTCCGTCATGTAATGGGCTATTTTTATAGAAAATGCTTTCCAAGATAGGAATATTGACTTTGGCATCCATTTTATCTCCATTTTGTATAAATTCTTTTAAATCTTGATGTAATTGAATTACTATTAAAACTCCTGTTTTATCTCCAGAAAAAATAGCACAAGCATTTACAATACTATCTATAGTTTCAGTTTTAATTGATACACCTGATTTTTTAAAAATAGAAAATATAAATTTTTTGAAAAATATTTTGCTTCCTACAATAAGAAGAAATTTTCTTATTTCTGGTTGAAAAACAATAATTAACGCTAAAAAACCTCCTTTAAAAAAAGCACTTATAACTATGCTAAGAAGTTTCATTTGATAAATTTCTACTATTTTCCAGAAAATAAAAGTTGCAATGATTCCATTAAAGATATTTAAAGCAGGAGTTTTGTAAACCAATCTGTATACTTGAAATAAAATAATGGCTACTAAAAAAATATCTAAAATATCGATGAAAGAAATTTTCAATAAATGTAATAATGAAAAAAAGCCTCATGCAAAAATAATACAAGTATTAGTGAATTATAAAATTTTTCTATAATATTGTATTAATTTAATGCATTCAACAGCTTCTTTAACATCATGTACACGTAAAAAATTAGATCCATTTAAAAGTGCTATGGTATGAATGATAGAAGTAGCATTCAATAATTTTTCATAAGAAGTATTTAAAATAAATTTAATCATAGATTTTCTTGAAATACCAACTAAAATTGGATAATCTTGATATCCTAATAAAGATAAATGTTTTAATAATTTAAAATTTTGTTTTAATGTTTTTCCAAAACCAAATCCAGGATCAAGGATAATATCACGAATTCCATGTTTTTTTAAATAGTAAATTTTTTTTGAAAAAAAATTATTTATTTCTATTATTATATTTTCGTTGTAATATGGATTATTTTGCATATTTTCAGGAATTCCTTTCATATGATTTAATATATATGGAATTTTAAGTTTTCCTAACAAAGGGAACATATTTTTATCAAGTTGCCCACCTGATACATCATTGATCATTACAGCTCCTTCTTCGACTGCTATTTGAGCTACTTTACTACGAAAAGTATCTATAGATATTCTAATATTTGGAAAATTTTTTATGATAGTACGAATAGGTTTTATGACTCTTTGTATTTCTTCTTTTTCTGTTATCAATTTAGACCCAGGTCTAGTGGAACAACCTCCAATATCTATAAAATCGGAACCTTCATTCAATAAAGTTTCTATATGTTGTAGTATTTGATATTCAGAACACAATTTTCCACCATCATAAAATGAATCAGGAGTTAAATTCACTATTCCCATTATTTTTGGTTCTTTTAAATGTAATAAAGAGCCTGCACAATTAATTATCATTGATAAATTATTTGTTGTATTTTGTTATAAAATTAAATAACATGAATCTTTCTTCTATTAATTTTATTATTAAAGAATGCAGAAAACTTTTTTTAGGAAAATTAAAAGATTATGGGTTATCATGGAAATTCTTTCATAATTCTTCTATCATAGATCAAATATTAATTAAAGTAATTCGTATAAAAAATATTCAATCTAAAGGATATCAAATAATTAAAGAAGAAAAAATAACAGATACTTATATAGATATTATTAACTATTTAATAATAATATTAATTAAATTAGATATATCTTTTATATCAAATTTTCATAAAATATCACATCATGATGTGATATTTATTTATCATAATAAATTAAAAAAAATAAAAAGTTATACAAATAGAATTTATATACAAAAAACTGAAAATCAATTTTCAATAAATCATATATTGGAAAATATTTTATATTTGAAAAAAAATAAAGAGAAAATTATATTTGAAGATCTGGAAAAATTTTGTTTTGAAATTTTAGTAAAAATCATTTTTTTATTGAGAAAAAATTTATAAAAAAAAATAATGAGGAAAAGAATTCTTGTTGCAAATTGGAAAATGAATTATGATTTTCATGAAACAACTTCTTTTATTAGAAATTTGTTAAAAGTTTTTTTTGATAGAAAAATAAATCATGATAAAGAAATTATTTTGTCCCCCTCTTTTCCTTTTTTGCATATTTCTAATCAAATTTTGCAAGGGTCGAGTTTAAATATTGCTGCTCAAAATATTCATCAAAAAAATAAAGGTCCTTACACAGGAGAAATATCTGCTTCTATGTTAAAATCTATAGGAATTCAAAAAGTGATATTGGGACATAGTGAACGTAGGGAATTATTTTTTGAAAATAATCAAATTTTATTAGAAAAAATAAAAATAGCATTAAAATATGATTTCAATATTATTTTTTGTGTTGGAGAATCTTTAGTTGAAAGAAAGAATAATAAGCAATTTGAAATCATTAAAAAACAATTAGAAAAAACGGTTTTTTATTGTTCTTCAGATGATATCAAATTTTTTTATATAGCATACGAACCAATATGGGCAATTGGTACAGGAAAAACTGCGACGTTTGAACAAGTTCAGGTGATGCATGAATTTATTCGTTCTTTATTTTTAGAAAAATATGGGAAAAATATTTCGGATAACATCCCTATTTTATACGGAGGAAGTATTAATGATATTAATGCAAAAAATTTTTTTTCTCAGAAAGATGTAGATGGAGGACTTATAGGGAATGCATCTCTTCAATTTGAAAAGTTTTTAAAAATTATTCAATCATAAAATATATATTTGTACTAATGATCATAGTATCATATGAATAGAGGCCTCGTAGCTTAATTGGATGGAGCATCTGACTACGGATCAGAAGGTTATGGGTTCGAATCCCTTCGAGGTCGCGTTGTGTTTTATCCTAAATAAGGTTTGAGAATTTTGCTTCTAGAAGAATGCTTTAATCTTTTTAAAGCTATACTTTCAATTTGTCTTACTCGTTCTCTTGTTAAATCACAAGATTGTCCTACTTCTTCTAAAGTCATTGGTGGCGATCCATTTAATCCGAAATGTAAAATAATTACACGACGTTCTCTTTCGCTTAAAGTTTCTAAAATTCTTTTTATATCTTTTCGTAAAGATTCTTTTTCTAAATGTTCATCTGGACGAGGAGATTCATCAGATCGAACTAAATCATATAAATTAGAATCTTCTCCTTCTATTAATGGAGCATCCATAGAAACATGTCTTCCTGAATTTTTTATGGACTCTTCAACATCTTTCTCATTCATATTTAAATATTCTGCTATTTCTTGTACAGAAGGAGTTCTTTGTAATTCTTGTTCTAGTTGAGCAAGAGTTTTTAGTATTTTATTTAATAAGGCTAATTTGTTTGTAGGTTGTCTAATAGAACGTGATTGTTCGGCGATAGCTTGCAAAATAGCTTGTCTAATCCACCAAACAACATAAGAAATACATTTGAAACCTCTTGTTTCATCAAAACGTAGTATTCCTTTTATTAAACCTAAATTTCCTTCATTAATTAAATCACATAAACTTAATCCTTGATTTTGATATTGTTTAGCTACAGATACAACAAAACGTAAGTTAGCATTGACAAGTTTATTTATAGCAGTTTCATCCCCTTTTCTTGCTCTACGAGCGTATTCTACTTCTTCTTCTGGAGTTAATAATGGAATTTTTCCTATTTCATGAAGATATTTATCTAATGATTCTGATTCACGATTTGTTACTTGTTTAGTAATTTTAAGTTGTCTCATATATTTTTTTGATTCATTATTTTTTTTCTGTACCAGGACGAGGACGAGGTAAAAGTACTTTTCTAGAAAGTTTCATTTTTTTATTTTTTTCATCCATTCCCATAAATTTGACATGAATAATGTCTCCTATATGCAACTCTTCTTCTATATTATTTAATCTTTTCCATCCTATTTCAGAAATATGTAGTAGTCCTTCTACTCCTTTAGAAATTTCTACAAAAGCACCAAAATCTTTTATGGATTTGACTTTTGCTTTATATACTTTTCCTAGTTCAGGAACAAAAGCAATTTGTTTGATTTTTTTTATCGCCTTTTCTATTTTTTCATTATCTTTCCCTATGATTTCAATGTAACCTAAATTTCCTTTTTCTTCAATTAATATATTTGTATTTGTACATGATTGGATTTCTTGAATTACTTTTCCACCGGGACCTATAACTGAACCTATAAAATCTTTTGGAATATTAAAAGTATATATTTTTGGAGCATGAGGTTTCATTTTTTTTCTACATTCAGGAAAAATTTCCAACATTTTCTTTAAAATAAAAGTACGACCTTCTAATGCTTGCATTAAAATTTGATTTAAAAGATCATATGTTACTCCTTCCATCTTTTTCACATCCATTTGACAAGCCGTTATTCCATATTTCGTCCCTGTTATTTTAAAATCTAAATCACCAAAGTGGTCTTCTTCCCCCATTATATCTGATATAATAACTTTTTTTTCGTTTTCCATAAACAATCCCATAGCAATTCCGGATACAGGATTTTTTATGGGAATTCCTGCATCCATTAGTGCTAAACTAGCAGCACAAACTGTTGCCATAGAAGAAGATCCATTAGACTCTAAAATATCTGAAACAACACGAATGGTATATGGATTATTTGGAATAATATTTTTTAATGCGCGTTGGGCTAAATTTCCATGACCTATTTCACGTCTGGAAACTCCTCTTATAGAACGTATTTCTCCTGTAGAAAAAGGGGGGAAATTATAATGTAGATAGAATTTTTCTTGATTCTCCATAATCACATTATCAATTCTGTTAGCATCTAAAGATGATCCTAATGTAACTGTAGTTAAAGACTGAGTTTCTCCTCTTGAAAATAAAGCAGAACCGTGTACTCCAGGTAAATAATCAACGGAACCAGATATTGAACGTATTTGTTTATTAGTTCTTCCATCTAATCGAATTCCTTTTTCTAAAATTAAATTTCTAGTTATTTTTTTTTTAATTTCTTCAAAATATTGGTCGACAATAATTTCTTTATTTTCTGCATTTTCTTCTTTTTCTGTTAGAAACTTTTTTTTAAAATCGTTTAATACAATTTTCTCTTGAATAAATCTATTCTTCTTATCTAAAAAATTTTGATAAATTTTTTTAATTTTTTCATACGAAAACAAAAAAAGTTCTTTTTCTAACATTTCTTTTTCTTGATTTTTTAAATCTTCAAAGAAGAAAATACGATTTTTTGATAGTCTATTGACTAGACGAATTTGAGCTTCTATTTGTAGTTTTATAGCTTGATGAGCTTCAATTATAGTTTCTAAAAATTCATTCTCTTTTATTTCTTTCATTTCTCCTTCTATCATAATAATAGAATTATTTGAAGCTCCCACTATCAAATCTATATCTGCTCCTCTTAACTGATCTAAACTAGGATTAATAATGAATTTTCCATTTAAACGGATAATACGTATTTCTGATATAGGTCCATTAAAAGGAATTCCTGCTACCGATAATGCTGCCGATGCGGCTAATCCAGCTAATCCGTCTGGTAAAACTGTTTGATCATATGATAGCAACGAAATCATAATTTGTATTTCGTTTTTAAACGAATCTGAAAATGTAGGTCTTAAAACACGATCTACTAATCTCATTGTTAATATTTCCTCATCAGAAGGCCTCCCTTCTCTTTTGAGAAAACCTCCAGGTATTTTACCTCCAGCAGAGTATTTTTCTCTATAATCTACAGTTAAAGGCAAAAAATTGACTTCATTTTTTTTTTCGTTGGAAACTACTACAGTTGCTAAAAGCATTGTATTTTTTACACGTACTATAACTGATCCATCTGCTTGTTTTGCCAATCTACCTGTTTCTATAATAATAGTACGACCATTTTTCATCGATATGGTTTCTTTGACTATATCTGACATATTCTCTTTTTTTCTGCTATATAATTAACTCTAGATATTAGAAATATTTTATTAATTTTATTTTCTTAATCCTAAATGTTTTATGATAGTTTTATAACTTTCTGGATCATGTTTCTCTATGTATTTTAGTAATTTTTTTCTTTTTCCCACCATTTTTACCAAAGCTCTTTCTGTGTTAAAATCTTTTTGATTTTTTTTTAGATGATTGTTTAAATGATTAATCCGATAAGTAAATAAAGCAACTTGCACTTTTGAAGAACCTGTATCATAAACAGATGTTCCATAAGTTTCAAATATTTCTTTTTTTTTTTCTACTGTCATATATTGAAGTTGTAAAGTTATAAATATTTTTTTGAATTTATTTTCTATTTTTTTCCATTTCTAAAATAGAATTGATATATTTTCTATCGTTAGATAAGCGGGGAATTTTATTTTGTCCTCCTAATTTTTTATTTTTTTTTAACCAGTCATAAAATAAACCATTTCTAGCGACATATATAATAGGAGGACCTAAAACCATGTTTTTATATCGTTTAATTTCGTAATCTGAATTCAAAGATTTTAATTCATTATCCAAAACAATACTAAAATCAGATAAATTATCAGGATGTTTTTTAAATTCTATAATCCATTCATGAGCTCCAGAATTTTTTTTATTCATGTATACAGGACCTGCAGTATATTCATGAATAATGGAATTTGTTTTTAGGCAAGCTTGATTTAAAGCTTTTTCTGCATTTTCTACAATTAATTCTTCTCCAAAAGAATTTATGTAATGAGTTGTTCTTCCTGAAATGGAGATCCGGTATGGAGATAAACTAGTAAATTTAACAGTATCTCCAACTATGTATCTCCATAATCCTGCATTTGTAGAAATAACAAGTGCATAATTTTTGTTTAGTTCTACTTTATCAATGGGGAATATTTTAGGATATGCATTATTTATTTCTTCTATGGGAATGAATTCATAAAATATACCATGATTTAATAACAATAAAAGATCTTCTACATTTTTTTGATCCTGTATAGCAAAAAAACCTTCTGATGCACTGTATACATCGTAATAATTTATAGATTTATCAAATAATTTTTTATATTGAAAAATATAAGGTTTCAAGCTTACTCCTCCATGAAATATGACTTCTATGTTAGGCCATATTTCGTTTATTATTTTTTTGTTAAATTTTTTTAATAATTTATTCAAAAAAACTAACAGCCAAGAACAAACGCCTAATAAAATTCTAACATCTTTATTATTAGTTTCTTTTATTATGTTGTCTAATTTTTTTTCCCACTCGCTCATTAAGGCTATTTTTTTTCTAGGTACACAAATACTTTCGACCCAAAAAGGCATATTTTTAATTAAAATAGAAGATAAATCTCCGTAAAAAGTATTATATTTTCTATGTAATTCGTAACTTCCTCCTAAACGAACCGCTTTTCCAAAAAAAATTTTTGTTTTTGGATGATTATGAATATAAATAGATAACATATCTTTTCCTGCTTTGTAATGACATGTATTCATAGATGATTTTGTGACAGGAATATATTTACTTCTCTCATTAGTAGTACCAGAAGATCTGGCAAACCATTTAACCTCTCCAGGCCATAATACATTTTTTTCACCTTTACGAATTCTTGTAATCAAATATTGTATATCAGAATATTTAGATACTGGAATTCTTTCAGAAAATTGCTGATATTTTTTGATTTCACAAAATCTATATTTTTTTCCGAATTCTGTATTTTTTGCATACAAAATTAATTTATTGATTAATTGATTTTGTATTTCTATTGGATGACGCATAAAAAATTCTATGTTTTTTATTCTCTTTTTAAGAAAATAAGATGTAAAATATCCAGATAAATATTTGATCATTATTATGATTTACTTTCTTTTTTTTACTATATAAACAGAAACAATTCCAAAAGTTAATTTTTGTGTATGTATTGTATCAAACCCATGATATTTTAAAAATTTATTCATTCTTTTATCGCGATATGGAAAAGATAATATAGATTTTTTCAAGTGATTGTAAGCGAAATGATTTTTCGATATAAAATTTCCTATTCTCTTCATGAAAAAAAAATAAAAATAATAAATTTTTTTTATCCAATAATTGGAAGGTTCAGAAAATTCTAAAATTGCTAAAATTCCTGAAGGTTTTAATATTCTATATATTTCTTTAACAGAATGATGAATATATTGAAAATTTCTTATTCCAAAAGCAATAGTTACGACATCAAAAGTTTTATTTTTAAATGGAATATTTTGCGAATATCCTAAAATAGTTTGAATTTTTTTTTCAAAAAAATTGTTTTTTATTTTTTTTTTGGCTACTTCTAACATTTTTTCAGATGAATCTAATCCTATAATATGAGCATATTTAAATTGATGAGCTAATAATATAGCTAAGTCTCCAGTTCCAGTAGCTATATCTAATATTTTTTGAATGTTTCTTTCACTAAATTTGTATAATAAATGAATTGTTTTTTTTCTCCATATTATATCTATTCCAAACGATAATATATGGTTAATTAAATCATACTTCATAGCAATATGATCAAACATATTTTTCAATTTTTTTTCTTTATAAGAGAGGGAACTTTTATCCATAATATTTATTTTGGTTATGAGAAGAAATCGTTTTTTAATTTTTAAAACTAAATTTTCTTAAATTTATAAGAAATGATTCGATCAATCATTACAGGAACCGGACATTATTTACCAAATCAAATCATAAAAAGAGATCATTTTCTGAAAAAAGTTTTTTACGATAAAAGAGGATTAAAAATTGAAAAATCTAATGAAGAGATCATTAACAAGTTTCAAAAAATTACAGAAATAGAAGAGAGAAGATATGTAAATGAAAGATTACTCAATTCTGATATCGCTGCTTTTGCAGCAAAAAAAGCTTTAATAAATTCTAAAATTTACAAAGAAAAAATAGATTATATTATATCAGCACACAATTATGGGGATATTCATCCTATTTCTTATCAATCTGATTTTATGCCTTCTATAGCTGCTAAAGTAAAAAATAAACTGAAAATAAAGAATCAAAAATGTAAACCATATGATATGATTTTTGGTTGTACAGGATGGATAGAAGGAATGATTCTTGCTCATCAACTTTTACGATCCAAACATGCTAAAAATATATTGATTACTAGTTCTGAAACTTTATCTCAAGTTATAGATCCACATGATAGAAATGCAATGATTTTTTCAGATGGAGCAGGAGCTGCTGTTCTATCTGCTATAGAGTATTTAGAAAACGAAAAATATGGAATTCTTCATTATGATACTCAATGTAATAATAATGAAGAATTATATTATTTAACAAATGGTCCTTCTTTAAATCCAAACTATAAAAAATCTTTAGTAAACATTAGAATGAATGGAAGAAGAATTTATGAATATGCATTAACAGAAGTTCCAAATATGCTGAAAAATATACTTGATCATGCTAATTTGCATATTAAGAATATCAGTAAAATTCTTATTCATCAAGCTAATGCAAAAATGGATTATGCAATTTTAAAAAGATTGTTGAAATTATATAATTATGCATCCTTAAATAAAAATTTCATGTCACAAATTATGCCTATGACTATCCAAAAATTTGGAAATTCTTCTGTCGCTACTGTTCCAACTTTATTAGATTTAATTCTTAAAGAAAAAATGCCCCCTCATAAAATCAAACCTGGAGATACAATTCTCATGGCCTCCTTGGGTGCTGGTATGAATATTAATGGAATGATTTACCGTTTTCCAAAAAAAAATAAATTATGAAAAAAAAAATACATCCAGAAAATTACAGACCTGTTGTTTTTAAAGACATTAATAATGAAAAAATGATCATTTGTAAATCAACAGTTATCACCAAAGATACTATTCACATAAATGGAAGTAATTATCCATTATATAAAATGGAAATATCTAGTTATTCCCATCCGTTTTTTACTGGGGAAAAAAGATTTTTAGGAAAAACAGGTCCAGCTGAAAAGTTTAAGAAAAAATATGAAAAATATAAAAAAATATAGAAATATATTCATATCATATGAATTTTGTATTATATGATGGAGTCGAATGGAAAAAATTATTTCCTATAACACTTACTAGGCCTGTATCGGAAATTCGATTAGGATTATTTACAATAAGAGAAAGATGGGAAAAATATCTTGGAAAAGATGTATATGATGTTATAACACAACCATTTCTTTCTGAAAAATTTTCAAAGAAAGAATCTTCATATTTTGAGAATATATTGTTAATTAATTCTTCATTTCTTCCTAATGAAGAGTTAATTCAAATTATTTTTTCTTTAGAAGAAAATGAAACTATTTTTTTTGAGGAAAAAATGATTGCTATAAAAAAGAATATTTTTTTGAAAAAAGAAAATATTATTTCTATAAATGTAAAGAAGTGTAAAAAAATATATCGTGTAAAACAAGTGATTCATATTCAACATCCATGGGATATATTTATAAATAATGAAATAGTCCTAAGAAAAGATTTTATGTTTTTTACAAAAGGTAAAAAATCTTTTTCTTTATTAGGGAATAATCACATTATTTATAAGGAAAGAATTTTTTTGGAAGAAAATATAAAAGCAAATAATATTGTGTTAAATGCTCAATATGGACCTATATATATTGATAAAGGAGTTGAAATTATGGAAGGATCGGTAATCATAGGACCAGTAGCAATCGGAAAAAACTCTAAATTGAGTATAGGAACAAAAATATATGGAGGAACAACTGTTGCTACTTTTTGTAAAGTAGGAGGAGAAATTTTTAATTCCGTAATTTTTTCTTATTCTAACAAAGTTCATGATGGATTCTTAGGTAATTCTATTTTGGGAGAGTGGTGTAATTTGGGTGCTGGTACTAATATTTCGAATTTAAGAAATGATTATCAAAAAGTGACAGTTTGGGATTATGAAAAAAAAATTTTTTATCCAACAAATTTACAATTTTTGGGTCTAATTATGGGAGATCATTCAAAATCCGCAATAAATACTCAATTTAATACGGCTACGATAGTGGGTGTTAGTGATAGTATTTTTGGATATGGATTTCCTCCTAGATATATTCCGTCTTTTTATTTAGGAGGAATTCAAAATAAAAAAAAGATTCCTTTCAATAAAGTTTGTGAAACTGCTGAAATTATGATGAACAGAAGAAATCAAAAATTTTCTTTTTTAGACAAAAAAATTTTAGAATATTTATATCAATTATTGGATATTTAATTAACTTTCCTTTATGATTTCATGTATGAAACTCATGCTAACTCATGCATAGATATCATATCAAATGAATATAATAAAAGTTGTTTTATGCTGAAACATAATTTAGGTTATCCTCGCATAGGAAAACAGAGAGAGTTAAAAAAAGCTTGTGAAGCTTATTGGTCAAATAGAATTGATTCTCCTACTTTGTTTGAAGTAGGAATGAAAATAAGAAAGGAAAATTGGGAAACGCAAGAAAAAGCTAATTTGGATTTAATTCCATGCAATGATTTTAGTTTTTATGATCATGTTCTAGATATGTCGTTATTATTAGGAGTTATTCCAGAATCTTATCTATCTATTCCAATAAATAATAATCTTGATTTATATTTTGCTATGGCTAGAGGATTTCAAAAAGATGTATGGGATATTCAAGCAATGGAGATGACAAAATGGTTTAATACTAATTATCATTATATAGTACCAGAATTTGATAAAAATCAAAAGTTTTCTATTTTTTCTCATAAAATTTTTGATGAAATAGAGGAATCTAAGAAAATATTGAAATCAATAGAAAAAATTAAACCTGTATTAATTGGACCAATATCTTATTTATTTTTAGGAAAAGAAAAAGAAAAATCCTTCCATAGAATGGATTTGGTGGAAAACATTGTTCCTGTTTATATAAATATTATAAAGAAATTAAAAAATCAAGGTATTAATTGGATACAACTAGATGAACCCATTTTAGTTTTAGATATGTCTGAAAAAGAAAAAGATGTTTTTCAATATGCTTATAATGAAATATCTAGACTTTGTTCTGAAATGAATGTTTTGTTAACTTCTTATTTTGATGGAATATCAGAAAATATGTCTATTTTTCAAAAAGTATCTGTTCAAGCTTTGCATATAGATTTAGTGGAAAATCCGTATCAATTAAAAAAAATACTTTCTTTTTTTTCAGAAGAATCAAAAATAATTTTGTCTTTAGGACTTGTTGATGGAAGAAATATATGGAAAAATAATTATTTTAATTCTGTTAAAAAAATAGAAAAAGCAATAGAATCTCTAGGAGAATCTAGAATTATGATAGCTCCTAACTGTTCTCTTTTACACGTTCCGATAGATGTAGATAATGAACATTTCATTCATATAGATATTAAAAATAGAATGTCTTTTGCAAGACAAAAAATTGATGAATTGAACGATTTAGAAAAAATTGTCAAAGGAGATACAAATATCTTGAGAAATAATTCTTCCTTGATAGAAGAATCGTCTTCTATTTTTTCTGATCCAAAAATAAAAGAAAGAGCAAAGAATATAAAGAATCAAGATATACAAAGAAATAATCATTTTCATATTAGACAAAAAAAACAGAGAGAAAAATTTCGTCTTCCTCTGTTCCCTACCACTACTATAGGATCCTTTCCTCAAACAAAAGAAATCCGAAATTTGCGAAATCAATTTAGAAAACAAGAAATAAGCAAAAAAAAATATGATGAAAAAATAAAAAATTTTATTACAGATGCAATTAAAAAACAAGAAGAAATAGGTTTAGATGTATTAGTTCATGGTGAATTTGAAAGAACTGACATGGTCGAATATTTTTCCGATAAATTAAAAGGAATGCTTTCTACCGAGAATGGATGGGTTCAAAGTTATGGGAGTCGCTGTGTAAAACCTCCTGTTATTTATGGAGATGTTAGTCGTGTTAATGATATGACTGTCGAATGGATACGTTTTGCTCAATCTCAAACAAATAAATTAATAAAAGGGATGTTAACTGGACCTGTTACAATATTACAATGGTCTTTTGTTAGAGATGATCAACCTATTTTTCACACTGCTTATCAAATAGCTTGGGCTATTAGAGAAGAAGTTTTAGACTTAGAAAAATCTGGAATTCAAATTATTCAAATTGATGAACCTGCTATAAGGGAAGGATTACCTTTAAAGAAGAAGGATTGGAAATGTTATTTTGATTGGTCTATTAAAGCTTTTCGTATTTCTTCTAGTGGAGTAAAAGATGAAACTCAAATACATACACATATGTGTTATAGCGAATTTAATGATATATTTAAATATATAGCAGATATGGATGCTGATGTCATTACGATAGAGAGCTCTCGATCAAAAATGGAGTTATTAAATGCTATTTTTTCTTATCCTAACGAAATAGGTCCAGGAATATACGATATTCATTCTCCAAGAATACCTACCGTAGTAGAAATGTTCGATTTAATCAAAAAAGCTTCAAAAAAATTACCTATAAAAAATATTTGGGTTAATCCAGATTGTGGATTAAAAACTAGAAAATGGAAAGAAGCATTAATGTCGCTTCATAATATGACGAAAGCAGCGAAAATGGCTAGAATCAAATTAATTGATATATCTTAAAAGAAGAAAAGATTATATATTCAATTCATATCATAATAAAATCTATAAATGACTTTACATAAGAAAGAAAAAATAATAAAAAATGAATTTAATATTCTTAAAAATTGGGAAGAAAAATATGAATATTTGATAGATTTAGGTAAAAAATTATCTAATAAATCACTTGAATTTAGATCTGAAGATAAGTTAATTCATGGTTGTCAATCTAGAGTTTGGTTAGATGCTCAATTGAATGGATCACGCATTTTTTTTGAAGCAGATAGTGATGCTTTATTACCAAAAGGAATGGCTGCTCTTATGATTCGAGTATATTCAGGACTTTTTCCTTTTGAAATTATTTCTTCTAATACTAATTTTATTTATGAAATCGGATTTCAAACTTTTTTATCTCCTATTAGAGCTAATGGTATGTTTTTATTTTATAAAAAAATAAAATTTTATGCCATAGCTTTTAATGCTAAAATTTCTGTTAGTTTGAATGGAAGAATTTAAAAAAAATGAGATGTTTCGTACAATTAATCCTGTAAATGATAATATATTAAAAACTTATTATTTTTTATCTGATAAAAATATCAATATTAAATTATCTGAAGCTAGTAATGCATATAATGAATGGAAAAATTATCCTTTCAATTATAGAATTGAATGTTTAAAAACATTTTGTTCTTTTATGCAAAAATCTATGGATATCATAGCTTACTCAATTACCCAAGAAATGGGAAAACCAATAAAGCAATCTTATGCAGAAGTAAATAAAAGTATAACTTTATGCAAGTATTACTGTAAATTAAAAGAATCTATTTTTATTCAAAAAATTCATACTGAATATGAGTATTCTTATGTTAAATTTGAGTCTATAGGTGCTATATTAGGAATTATGCCTTGGAATTATCCTATTTGGCAAACAATAAGATCTACTATTCCTAATATATTATTAGGTAATGTAATTATTATTAAACCAGCACTGAATACAACAGGGTCTTCTCTTTTACTAGAAAAAATTTTTTTAAAATCAGGTTTCCCAAAAGGGATTTTTCAGATTTTACTAATAGATATTAATCGAACAGAATCTGTTATAGCGGATTCTGTAATACAAGGAGTCACTTTTACAGGAAGTACTTTATCTGGCAGTATTATAGGATCATTATCTGGAAAATATATTAAAAAATCTATTTTAGAATTAGGAGGAAATGATGCTTTTGTAGTGATGAAAGATGTAGAAAACATAGAAAAAATAGCAAAATTAGCTACAGAATCTAGATTAAATAATACAGGACAAACATGTATTTCTGCAAAAAGATTTATTGTAGATCAAATTATAATAGATGATTTTATAGATGCAGTTATACAAGAAATGAAAACATATCATAGAGGAAATTTATATGATGAATCAACTAAGATAGGCTATATTTCCCGTTGTGATTTATCTGAAAGATTATTTCAACAATATACAAATATTATATCAAATGGAGGAAAGATATGTTTAGAAATAACAAAAGATGGTAATTTTTTTTCTCCTTCTTTATTAAGAGTAGAAAATAAAAATTGTACAGTTAATACAGAAGAAATATTTGGACCAATAGGAATTGTTTCTTCTTTTTATAAAGAAGAAACAATTCCTGATATTATCAATAATACTCCATACGGACTTGGAACTTCTATTTGGACGAAAGATTTAGAAAAGGCGGAAAAAATTGCAAGAAAAATAAATACTGGAATGGTTTTTATTAATGAAACTGTAAAATCTGATCCACGTTTTCCTTTTGGAGGAGTTAAAAAATCAGGATACGGTAGAGAATTGTCATTTTTATCTATAAAAGAATTTTCTAATTGGAAAACTATAATTATAAAAAAATCATAAGTTTTTTCGCATTCTTGCAACAGGAATATGCATTTGATCTCTATATTTTGCAATAGTTCTTCTAGCAATTAAATAACCTTGTTTTCTAAGTATTTTGGATAATTTTTCATCAGTAAGAGGTTTTTTTTTATTTTCTTTAGCAATTGATTCTCCTAAAATTTTTTTTATTTCAATAGAAGATATTTCTTCTCCTTCTTGATTGATCATTTTTTCAGAAAAAAAACTTTTTATTAAAAAAGTTCCATATGGAGTATTAACATATTTACTGTTAGCTACACGAGAAACAGTAGAAATACCTACTCCAATTTTTTGAGAAATATTTTTTAGAATCATAGGTTTGATTTTAGCAGGATCTCCTGTTAAAAAATATTCTTTTTGATAATCCATAATAGCATTCATTGTCAACATTAATGTATTTTGACGTTGTTTAATTGCATCCACAAACCATCTTGCAGAATCTATTTTTTGTTTTAAAAAAATAATTGTTTTTTCATTTTTCTTTATATTTATTTTATAAGATTTTAACATGTCTAAATATAAAGATGATACTTTTAATTCTGGAATATTTCTTTGATTCAGAGAAAGTTCTAACTTTTCATCTTTAATGTGAATATTAAAGTCCGGAATAATATGATCTAAATTTTTAGCATTGTCAGAATAAATTTCACCTGGTTTTGGATTTAATTTTTTTATTTGGTCAATAGCTTTTCGTAAATTTTTTTTTGTTATTCCTAATTTTTTTTGCAGTTTTGGATAATGTTTTTTTATAAAAAATTCAAAATTGTATTGTATAATTTTTCTTGCAAGAAAAATTTCTTGGTTCATTTTTTTTTGATCTAATTGAATCAATAAACATTCTTTCAAATTCCTAGATCCTACACCTATAGGATCTAATTTTTGTATATAATTGACGAGTAATTTTTCTATTTTTTCTGTAGAGACAGATATTCCGAGCATTAAAAAAATATCATCCGATATAGATGAAATTTTTCTTCTAATATAGCCGTCATCATCTATATATCCCAATATGAAATCAGCAATTAATAAATCTTTTTTATTTAAACGAAATGTATGTAATTGATTTTTTAAATATTCTTGAAAAGAAATTCCAGAAATAATAGGAATACACTTTTTGATACTATAATTTTGATTATTGATTTGAAAATCATCGATTTCATCATCACTTAAATATTCATCTATTTCAGATGATAGATCTGATGCTTGATCTTGATTTTCTACGATATCAATTTCATTGAAATCTGAAGATTCTTCTTCTAAATCCAAATCCAAACAATCTTCTTCTTCTAAAGCTGGATTTTCTTCTAATTCTTGTTGAACTTTTTGTTCAAAATCTAGAGTAGATAATTGAACCAATTTCATTAATTTTATTTGTTGCGGAGAAAGTTTGTGTTGTCCTTTTTGTAATAACTGTTGCTTTAACATATTCTAAAATTCTGCATTATTTGGAGTTCTTGGAAAAGGAATCACATCACGAATATTATTCATGCCTGTGATGAATTGAACTAAACGATCAAAACCTAAACCAAATCCACTATGAGGAACAGAACCAAAACGACGTGTATCTAAATACCACCAAAGTTTATTTACGTCAGTATTTGTATCTTTCATACGTTTTAATAATATATCATAACGTTCTTCTCTTTGAGATCCTCCAATAATTTCTCCTATTTCAGGTAGTAAAATATCCATAGCTCTAACAGTTTTTTCATCATCATTCATACGCATATAAAAAGCTTTAATATTACAAGGATAATCAAATATGATTACAGGAATTTTAAAATATTTATCAACTAAATATTGTTCATGCTCCGATTGTAAATCCATACCCCAAACAATTGGATGTAAAAATTTTATATTTTTTTCTTTTTTTTCTTGATCAAGAATTTTTACCGCTTCTGTATAACTAATTTTTTTAAATGGAAATTTTAAGGTAAGTTCTAGTTTTTCTAGAAGAAAGTTTTTTTTCTTTCGATCCCATTTTTCTAAATACTGATTTAAAAAAATCAAATCTTCCATATTATTATCAATAATATATTTGATAATAAACTTTAAAAAACTTTCAGCTAAATTCATATTCTCCTCTAGATGATAAAAAGAAATTTCCGGTTCTACCATCCAAAATTCAGATAGATGTCGTGAAGTATTGGAATTCTCTGCTCTAAATACAGGACCAAAAGTATATACTTTTCCTAGTCCTAAAGACGCGCTTTCTGCTTCTAATTGTCCAGAAACACTAAGAAAAGTTTCACATTTAAAAAAATCTTTTTTATAATCTATTGGGTTATTTTTTAAATCCATAGTTGTAATTTGAAACATTTTTCCAGTTCCTTCACTATTTGAAGTAGTAATAATTGGAGAGTGCAAATAAAAGAAACCGTGTTCATGAAAATATTTATGTATGCCAAAAGCTATATGATGACGAATTCGCATTATACAACTAAAAATATTTGTTTGAAAACGTAAATGAGCTTGTTCACGAAGTTTTTCTAAACTATGTTTTTTAGGTTGTAAAATAGATTTTTGAATAATTTTTGAATCTACTGATTGATAGATAGTTAAATCCAGAGTTTTGAGTTCAATATGTTGTTTTATTCCAATACTTTTTTTTACTATTCCTATAACACTAATAGAACTTCCAATTGTTATTTTTTTTTGAATTTTTTGATCCAATTTTCTGGATAAAATAATTTGCAAATTATTGATTGTAGATCCATCATTTAAATCAATGAAAATAGAATATCGAAAAGAACGAATCCATCCTTCAACTAATACTTTTTTGTTTATGAAAAATTTTCCTTTATTGAGTAATTTTTTAACTGAATATTTTTTTAACATTTTATATTTTTAATATTTCTTCTTCTTTATGAAGAAAGAAATTTTCTATTTTTTGTATATATTCATTTGTCATTTTTTGTATGCGATTCTCTCCTATATTAGATAGATCTTCTGATATTTTTAATCTTTTTATATTTTGTTTATTTTTTTTTCGAATTTTTCTTACAAGAATTTTTGCATGTTCTGTTTGTAATTTTATTTTCTTTACTAAATTTATCCTGCTTTCTTCTGTAATTATAGGTAAACGGATATGAATAGAATCTCCTTTATTTGTAGGCATAAAACCCAAGTTTGCATCAATAATAGCTTTTTCTATAACTGAATTAATAGAACGGTCCCAAGGATTGATAGAAATATTCATATTATCTATAATAGAAATATTAGCCACTTCTATAAGTGGCAAAAAAGTTCCATAACATTTTATTTTTATTCTTTCTAAGAAAGAAGAGACAGACTTGC
This sequence comes from Blattabacterium cuenoti, assembly GCF_014251795.1. Classification (NCBI taxonomy): domain Bacteria; kingdom Pseudomonadati; phylum Bacteroidota; class Flavobacteriia; order Flavobacteriales; family Blattabacteriaceae; genus Blattabacterium; species Blattabacterium cuenoti. The sequence continues at coordinate 520,917 of NZ_CP059201.1, read as the reverse complement.
TTCCCAATCGAACACGATGAATTTCTGTTTTTAATTGTTTCAAAATTTTATCCATATCGTTTTTACAATGGAAAAAAATATTATTTAATTCATCCATAATTTTATTTTTTTTTTGAAACCATGGTTCCTATTTTTTCTCCAGAAATGACTTTCTTAAAATTTCCTTTTTTATTAATATCAAAAATAATAATCGGTAAATTATTTTCATTTCCTAAAATAAAAGCTGTTTGATCCATTACTTTGATTCCCATTTGATATGCCATATCAAAAGATATATTTTGAAGTTTCTTAGCATATTTATCTTTTTCTGGATCAGTTGTATAAATTCCATCTACTCTAGTCCCTTTTAACAATACATCTGCTTTGATTTCTATAGCACGTAAAACAGCCGCTGTATCTGTAGTAAAATAAGGGTTTCCTAACCCAGCAACAAATATTACAACTCTTCCTTTTTCCAGATGATGAATAGCCCTATCTTTACCAAAAGGTTCCGCTATTTCATCCATTCGAATAGCTGTTTGGATATAGGCACAAATTCCTACATTTTCTAAATATGATTGAAAAGCTATACCGTTAATTACGGTTGCTAGCATTCCCATATAATCTCCTTCAATACGATTTATAGCTTTTTCCTTTATTCTAGAAAATCCTCTAAATATATTTCCCCCTCCAATAACTATGGCTACTTGAGCTCCCATATCTACTACTTTTTTAACTTCTTCAGCATACTGTTGAAGACGAGTAGAATGAAGTCCAAATTCGTTCTCTCCCATAAGAGCTTCTCCACTTAATTTCAATAGTGATCTTTTGTACTTCATGAAGAATATATTTTTATCGTTTTTTCCTAAGAATAAAAGAATATTATGGAAAAATTCCTAATTTTTCATAAGAATCTATAATTTTATTTATGGCTAAAACAAATGCTGCGGTACGTAAATTTCCTATTTTTGATGATTTTTTTAAATCACGGATTTTGTGAAATCCGTTGATCATTGTATCTTCCAATCCACTACGGATTAAATCTATTTCTCTTGGTCCTCTTAAAATAATTTTCTTTTCTTCAGATAAAATCTTTTTTTTACAAACTGTTTCTATAACTTGCAACAATTCTGCATTCATATTTTCATTAAATTTTTTTTCCATACGTCCATAACGGACATGACTTAAATTTTTTAGCCATTCAAAATAAGAAACAGTAACTCCTCCTGCATTCAAATAAATATCAGGAATGATAATTACTCCTTTTTTTTCCAATATTTCATCAGCTTCAGGAGTGATAGGCCCATTTGCGGCTTCTCCAATGATTTTAGCCTTGATACGATTTGCATTATTTTTATGAATTACATTTTCTAATGCTGCTGGAATTAAAATATCACATTCTAATTCTAAAGCTTTTTCTGTATTTTCTATATTTTTTGCTTCTGGAAAATTTAATATAGATCCAGTATTTTTTAAATGTAAAAAAACTTTGGATACATTTAATCCCTTTTCGTTATAAATAGCACCTTCTCTCTCTGCTAAAGCTATTATAATAGCTCCCGCTTTATGAAAAAAATAGGCAGCATGATATCCTACATTTCCTAATCCTTGTATGATAATTTTTTTTCCTACTAATCCTATATCAAGATGAACAGAAGACATTTCTTCTTTGATATGACATAATTCTCTGATGCCATAAAAAACACCTAATCCTGTTGCTTCTTTTCTTCCTCTTACTCCTCCTTGAGAAATAGGTTTTCCTGTCACACAAGCTAATGCATCTACTTCTCCAGAACGAAGAGATAAAAAAGTATCAAAAATCCAACTCATTTCTCTTTCTCCAGTTCCATAATCAGGAGCAGGGACATCTATTCCCGGTCCAATAAAATTTTTTTTAATCAACTCAGAAGTATAACGTCGAGTTATTTTTTCTATATCTTCTACTGATATAGTTTGTGGATCTATTTTAATACCGCCTTTAGCTCCACCAAAAGGAACGTCAACTATAGCACATTTGTAAGTCATTAAAGCAGCTAAAGTCATTACTTCATCTTGATTAACTTTAATACTATATCGAATTCCTCCTTTACAAGGAAGTTTGTGATGTGAGTGTTGAACTCTATATGCTTCAATTACTTTGATTTCTTTTCCTATTTTTACAGGAAAATGAATTCGATATACAGCATTACAAGCTTTAATTTGTTCTAAAAGACCTTTTTCAATAGAAAGAAATCGTGCAGCTTTATCAAAATTTTTTTCTATACAATTAAAAAAACTATATGCATTAGTTTTATTTTGGTTTTTTGACATAAAAAAAGTTTTACACATTTCTATAAAATGAAAATGAAAAAAAATAAATGCTACATTATCGAATACAAATCTACATTTTATGTATAAATTTTAATTTAATATTAAAAAATGAATAAAATATTTTATTTAAATAAAATATTTATTATTTTTTTAGGTATCAAAATGAATTTTGTTAAAATTTTTTTCTTTAAAAGAAATTTTGTTTTAGGATGATTTAATATTTTATTTTTTATTTTTTCTTTTGAAATATTAGAATCAAATTTTTCTAAAAATTTTAATTTTCCATTAAACATAATAGGATATGTTATTTCCTTTTTAACTATATATTTTTGATCAAAAACTGGCATGTTATAAAACATAATTGATTTATTTTTTCCTAATTTAAACCATAATTCTTCGGATATATGAGGAGCAAATGGAGCAATTAATTGCACGAGAGGTTCTAATATTTTTCTTTTATTGCATTTTAATGCAGTCAATTGATTAGTAATTATCATCAATAAACTAATAGATGTATTATAAGAAAAAGATTCCATTTTATTTTGGATATTTTTTATAGTACGATGTAAAATTTGAAATTCTTGTAATGATGGATTCATTTCACTCACTTTAAAATTTTTATTTTTATGAAATAAACGCCAAAATTTATTTATAAAATTTTTGATTCCATTTATTTTTTTTTCATCCCAAGGTTTAGATTGATGAATAGGGCCTAAAAACATTTCATAAATACGAAATATGTCTGATCCATATTTTTCATAAATATTATCAGGATTGACTATATTATACTTTGATTTTGACATTTTTTCCAATTTTCTTTTACAGAGAAAAACTCCTCTTTCAAAAATAAAAACAGATGCATAAAATTCAGGTCTACATTTTTTAAATTTATGAATATCTAATTCATCGTTTTTTTTAATTAAAGAGAGATCCACATATATTTCTTGAAAAGATAAATATGCGTGTTTTTTTTCTTTTAGTCCATAAGATATGAATGTATTTTCCCCTATTACTTTTAGAATGATAGCAGAATAACTTAAAATCATTCCTTGATTTAATATTCTTTTAAAAGGTTCTTCAGTTGTAACCCATCCTCTATCTAACAAAAATTTATGCCAAAACCTAGCATAAATCAAATGACCTGTACTATGTTCAGATCCTCCAACATATAAATCTACATTTCTCCAATAATTTTCTTTTTTTTTATCAACAAAAAATTGATTATTATGAACGTCCATATATCTCAAGAAATACCAACTAGATCCAGCCCAACTAGGCATCGTACTAGTTTCTATTGGAAATACATGTTTATGATCAATAAGAGTATTAGATACGATTTTCATATTTTTTTCATTCCAAGCCCAATTTTTTACTCTTTCTAATGGAGATTTTCCATTTTCAGGATCAAAATTTTTTATTTTGGGTAAAATAATAGGCAATTTATCTAAAGGAATTATTTTTGGAATTTTTTTTTTAAAAAAAATAGGAATTGGTTCTCCCCAATATCTTTGTCTCGAAAAAATAGCATCATGAATTTTATAACTAATTTTTAGTTTTCCTATTTTATTATTTATTAAAATTTTTATTATTTTTTCTTTTGCTTGTTTCCGGTTTAATCCATTTAAAAAATTAGAATTAATACATATTTCATTAAAATCTAAAACATTTATAATTTCTATACCGAATTTGGTAGCAAATTTTTTACTTTTTTCATCATGTCCAGGTATTCCTATCATAGATTTCGTTTGATCATTGATAGTAAAAAAATTACTGATATAAATGGGGATTTTTTTATTTCTAATAAAAGGATGCAATACATAATTTCCTGTAAAAATTCCAGAAATATTTTTCATATTTTCGTCTATGGAAAATTCTTTAGTTAGATATGTTAAAACATTTTTATGGTATAAAGAAAAAGTACTTATTTTATCTGCAAGTGGATGATCAGTAGATAGTATGATAAAAGTGATTCCAAATATCATTTCTGGATGAGAAGTAAACAATTCAATTTGATTAAATTCTCCAATAGGATGAAGAATTTTTAACACTAAAGAAATCCCTTTTGATTTTCCTATCCAATTTGATTGTAATCTTTTTAAAGATTGAGAACAATCAATTTTACTCAATTCTCTTATAAGTCTTTCTGCATATGCAGAAATTCTTATATGCCATTGTAACATTTTTTTTTTATATACAGGGTATCCTCCTCTTTCACTTTTTCCATTTCTGATTTCATCATTAGCTAATACTGTTCCTAAATATGGACACCAATTCACTGTATTTTGACATAAAAAAGCTAATCTGTAATCTAAAAGAATAGATTCTTTTTCGTATGAATTTAATTTTTTCCATGTTTTTGAATTGAATTTATAGTTGTTTGATATTGTGCTTGCATCAATGAAGTCATTTCCGTTTCTATTAAATTCTTCAATTAAAAAATTTATAGGTTTAGCTCTTTCACTATTTTTATCGTACCAAGAATTAAAAATTTGAATAAACATCCATTGGGTCCATCGATAATAATTAGGATCACTAGTATATAATTTTCGATTCCAATCGAAAGAAAGTCCTATTTTATCCATTTGTTTTTTATATCTACGTGAATTTTCCTGAATTGTTTTTTCAGGATGTTTTCCTGTTTGTATAGCATATTGTTCTGCAGGGAGTCCAAAAGAATCGAATCCTATGGGATTTAAAATATTGTATCCTTTTGCTCGTTTATATCTAGCATAAATATCTGATGCTATATAACCTAAACAATGCCCTACATGAAGTCCTGTTCCAGAAGGATAAGGAAACATATTTAATATGTAGTATTTCTTTATTTTTTCATTTTCTTTCGTGTGAAAAATTTTATTTTTTTTCCAGTATGTTTGCCAACGTTTTTCTATTTTACGAAAATTATATTCCATTTTTATTTTTTTAAACTGAAACTATACGTAAATATTACAACAATTTTATTATGTAATTTTAATTTGTTCATGCATAACACATAACAATATAGAAATTATTTTAATTTTATAAACATATTAATATATTATGAATACTCATAAAAACTTATAAAAAATGTTAAATGAGGATCAAGATTATTTAAATAACGATAAATTTATCAATAGTCAAACTGTTAGTAGATTAATACAAATTATTCATAATAATCCTAATCATGCTGTCAAAATATTTAGTTTGTTAGAATTATGTAAAGCAATTTCTATTTTTAACATATTAGACTTTTCTATAAAAAAAAAAATTATAACAGGTTTATCTTCTATAAAAAAAATAGATTTACTAAATAATCTGTCTGAATATGATCGTCTTTATCTATTAAAAAATCTTCCAAAAGATCTTTTAAAAGATTTAATTAAATATTTAAATATAGAAGAAAAATGTAAAATTTTAGCATCATTAGGTTATCCTAGAAATAGTGTCAGTCGTTTTATGATTCCATATTATCTTGCAGTTCAAAAAACTTGGAGTGTTCAAGAAGTTTTGGATCATATTCGTAAAGAGGTAAAAAATAGTGATTTTATAGAAATTATCTACATAATAGATGAAAAAGGAAAATTAATAGATGATATAAAAATACGAGAATTTTTATTAGTAGATCCAAACACAAAAATTTACGATTTAATCGATGAAAAATATAAATATACTGAAGTTTTAAATGTAACAGATACAGAAGAAGACGCTAATAAAATATTTACTATGAGTAATAGAATTACTCTTCCAGTCATAGATGATCAAAATATTTTATTGGGAATAGTAACTATAGATGATATTTTATGGGTTTTAAATGAAAATTATAGAGAAGATATTCAAAAAATAGGAGGAATGGAAGTTTTAAATCAATCTTATTTAAACGTTCCTTTATATAAACTTATCAAAAAAAGAGCTGGATGGCTAATTTTATTGTTTATAGGAGAAATGTTAACAACAACAGTTATGCAAAAATTTTCAAGTTTCATAGAACAAGCCATAGTTCTTGCTTTATTTATTCCTTTAGTTGTTTCAAGTGGAGGAAATAGCGGTTCTCAAGCTGCTAGTTTAATTATACAAGCAATGTCTTTAGGAGAAGTGAAGATAAAAGATTGGTGGATTGTTATGCGAAGAGAAATTATTTGCGGTTTTTTTTTAGGTGGTATTTTAGGATTGACAGGTTTTATACGTGTAATTGCTTGGCACAAAATCAATTTATTTAATTATGGAAATCATTGGTTATTAGTAGGTTTTTCTGTTTTTTTTTCTTTAATTGGAGTAGTTTTATGGGGAACATTAAGTGGGTCAATGTTACCTTTTATAATCAAAAAATTCAGAGGAGATCCTGCTAGTTCTTCAGCTCCTTTTGTTGCAACATTAGTGGATGTTTTTGGATTAATGATATATTTTTCTATATCCTATCTCCTTTTACATGGGACTTTATTGTAAAAATATTTTTCTGCATTTTTGCAAAACCATTTGAAAATCTTCAGGAATAGGAGAGTGAAAGTAGCATTTTTTATTTTTTGGGTGTATAAAAGAAATAGATATAGCGTGTAAAGCTTGTCTTGGTAGTATTTTTAAAAAAGTTTTCAAAAATTCTATATTTTTATTTGAATATTTTTTTCTCATAAAAATTTGATTTCCACCATAAATTGAATCGTTAAATAATGGATGACCTAAATATTTGAAATGAGTTCTTATTTGATGTGTTTTTCCTGTTTTTATATTGCAAGAAATATATGTTAGATATTGAAATCTTTCTAATACTTTATAATATGTTATAGAATATTTTCCTTTATGATATTCATCATTTCTGAAAATAGTCATTCTTTTTCTATTTTTAGGATCCCTTCCAATAAATCCAGTGATAATTCCTTTTTCTTTTAGTATATTTCCCCATATTAATGCTCTATATTCTCGTTGAATAGTTCTGTAATAAAATTGTTGAGATAAACATTGTTTTGAATATTCATTTTTAGCTAAAACTAATAACCCTGATGTATCTTTATCTAATCTATGAACTAATCCACTTCTATATAAATGAAAATTTTTCATATTTGAATTTTGAAAGTGATATTTGATTCCATGAATTAGTGTTCCTTGATAATTTCCAAAACCAGGATGTACTACCATTCCTGCAGGTTTATTAACTACAATAATATCTTCATCTTCATGTATGATATCAAGATTAATTTTTTCCGCAATGATATTATTATATTCTAAATGATCTCTTATAGTAGGAATATTAGAAATTTCTATTTCTACAAAATCTAAGGGTTTTATTTTATAATTTTTTTTTACAATATGTTGATTTACTAGTATTTTTCCAGAAATAGTTAGTTTTTGAATTTGATTTCTGCTAATATTTTGTCGTATATTATCTTTTATAAATTTGTCAATGCGAATTTCTTTTTGATTTTTTTTTGCAATAATTTTTATTTTATTCACTTAAATCTGATTCAATTTTTTCTTCTTTATTTTTAGAATTTTTTTCTTCTATTTGAATTTTTTCTATTTGTTTTTTAGAATCTTTTTCTTCTACTTGAATTTTTTCTATTTGTTTTTTAGAATCTTTTTCTTCTACTTGAATTAAATTATCTAACAATTCTTTTGATGTTAACCATAGTTCAATAGATTTATTTTTATCATAAATCTCTCCTGGATCAGGTTTTTGACGATATACTTGTGCATTTTGATAAGGATTTATTATTCCATGATCATAGTAAAAATTAATCACATGAAATAATTGATTTTTTAAAGTATCAATGGCTGAATGTAATGACATTCCAACAACGTTAGGAACTACTAAATTATTTCTTTCATATCCTTTTCCAATGATTAAAGTAATTCCATCTTGATTAGTAGGTAATTTGTACCCAAATCGAATAGATTGATTTTTATATAAGACTTTTAATACGGTATCTTTACTCATGTTATGAACATATCTAATTTCTTTAACAAAGATATGATTAGCATGAAGCAATTTTATTGCTATTCGTTTATCTTTATTGATGATATCCGGTAAAAAAGATTGATATGACTGAGAATTTACTTGTATATATATGTGTCTTCCTTCTTTTACATGATTCCCAGGTTCAGGAGAAGAAGAAATAATTTGATTAATTTTAAAACTAGGATTATAATGCGATGTATCTACATCATATTTTAAACCTAATTTTTTTAAAATAGATATAGACTCGGGTAACGTCAGACCTCTTAAGTCAGGAACTACAACGGAATAACCATGTTTGGTATAAATATCGACCCATCTCAATGCTACTTGAGTGAGTTTACATAAAATTAATATGGCAACCAAAAAATTTATAATAAATATGAAAAAATATTTTGGATAGTTCATAAAAAAAATAAATATTTATTTAAATAAAATTTTTTCATATAAAAATAAAAATCAATAAAATTAAAAATAAATAATGAAAAAAATTGCTGTTGTTATGGGGGGATATTCAAAAGAATATACTATTTCGATCAAAAGTGGAAAAGTTGTCTATGAAAATTTAGACAGAAAAGAATTTGATCCTTATAGAATCTATCTTTTAGAAGATAGATGGTTTATGAAAGATAATAAAAATAAAGAGTATTCTATAAATAAACAAGATTTTACTATTTTCGGTATGAAATATTTAAAATTTGATTGTGTATTCAATGCTATACATGGAACTCCAGGAGAAGATGGAATCTTACAAGCTTATTTCGAATTATTAAGGATCCCTTATACAGGATGTACTTTTCATCATGCTAATGTGACCTTTAATAAAAAATATTGTTTGACTTTATTGAAATATTTTGGAATTAACACAGCAAAATCTTTTTTTTTAAATCAAAATCAAGATTTTTGTCTAAAAAAAATCCTAAATAAAGTAGGGCTTCCTTGTTTTGTAAAACCTAATAGATCTGGATCAAGTTTAGGTATAAGTAAAGTTTATGAAGAAAAAAATTTGTTAGATGCAGTACAAAAAGCTTTTATAGAAGATGAAGAAATTATTATAGAATCCTTTCTTAAAGGAAGAGAGGTTTCAGTTGGTGTTTTTTCATTAAAAAATAAAATTATTGTTTTACCAATAACAGAAATAATTAGTCAAAACGATTTTTTTGATTTTGAATCAAAATACTCTGGAAAATCTAAAGAAATCACTCCTGCAAAATTACTACCAAATATTGAGAATAAAATACGAAAAACAGCAAAAAAAGTATATAAATTTTTAAATTTATCAGGAATATCTAGAGCTGAATATATTCTTGTTAATGAAGAACCTTTTTTTTTAGAAATCAATACAGTTCCAGGTCTTTCAGAAGAAAGTATTTTTCCAAAACAATTGAAACAAGTAGGAATTTCTTTATCCGATATTTTTAAAAATTGTATATATTCTGCCATTGAAAAAATGAAATTATAATTTACAATTGCATTTTTTTTGACAAAAATTTTTTTTAAAAAAAAAGTTCAAAAACTTTCTAAATAAACAAATAATTGAATATAAAAAAAATAAACCTATTATAATGTATTGCCACATTTTGTTAATGTTTGATATGTTAATAATGAAGCTATATAAGATAATAAGGTCATAAAAACAAATTGTAGGATAGGCCATTTCCAAGATTTTGTTTCTTTTTTTAGTATAGATAAAGTACTCATACATTGCATAGAAAATGCATAAAAAAATAGTAGAGAAATTCCTGTCGCTAAATTATAAATAGGTTTTTTAGTTTTGGGATACATTTCTTTTTTCATTTTATTTTCCAGAGAATTTTCTTTTTCTTCTATACTATATACAGAAGCCATGGTACTAACAAAAACCTCTCTTGCTACAAGAGATGATAGTAAACCTATTCCAATTTTCCAATCATATCCCAATGGATGAATTATTGGTTCCATTTTTTTTCCTAATAGTCCTAAATAAGAATAAGATAATTTTCTTTTTTCAATATTCATGATCGAATTTTTATTCGATATATTTTCTGAAGGACCAAAAGTACCTAAAACCCAAATTAATACATTAATTAATAAAATCATTTTTCCTGCATTGATAACAAACGATTTCAAATTGATCCATAAAGTAATTAATATATTTTTAAACATAGGTATTTTATAAGTAGGAATTTCCATTATAAGATGACTTTGATAATTTTTTTTTAAAAATTGATGTAAAATTATTGCGACACTCAAAGCAGACATTATACCCAAAATATACATAAACATGAGGACTACTCCTCTTAATTGGATAAAATACCATTTTTTATCCGGTATGATTAGGGATATAATTAATGTATAAACAGGCAATCTTGCGGAGCAGGTCATAAAAGGTGTAGCTAAAATGGTAATTAAACGATCTCTAGGATTTTCTATATGTCTAGCTGACATAATTGCAGGAATAGCGCAAGCCATACTAGAAATAAGTGGAACAACGCTTTTTCCATTTAATCCAAAAGGTCGCATAATTTTGTCCATTAGAAATATAACTCTACTTATATAACCACTTTCTTCCATAAGAAGAAGAAAAAATAATAGAATAGAAATTTGTGGAACAAAAGAAATAATAGTACTAATTGCAGGTAATATTCCTTGTAAAAAAAAATTATTTAAAGGACCAGGACAAAAAGAATATAATTTATTCTGTACAAATAAAAAAATAAATTCTATAAATTTTTTAGGAATTTTTGAACAAAAAAAAATACATTGAAAAATAAAAAATAAAAAAAATAAAAAAATAAAATAACCCCAAAAAGGATGTAAAATTAAATGATTATCTATTTTTTTTGAAAATTTAAGATAGTTTTTTTCTTTATTTGAAGTTAATTTATAAACTGTTTTCGATAAAATTTTTTCTATTTCTTCATATCTATCTAATATTTCTTTTATTTGTAATCTTTTTGGTATTATATTATGTTTTCTTTTAATCTCATTTAATAAATAGTCTTCTTTTAAAAATTTTCTATTATGAGCTAAATAAAACCAAGCTTGATAAGTACTAACTTTATAAGTATTTTTTACATCATCAATAGCAAGCGAATAATGTAATCCTGGATGAAAAAAATAGTTTTTTCTTTTTTTTTGATTCAAATTTCTTATTTTTATTTTGATTTCATTTAATCCTATTCCTTTTCTTGCGTTTATTAGCACTATTTCTGTTATAAGAAATTTTCTCAATTTTTCTATGTTAATAAATATTCCTTTTTTTTTTGCTTCATCAAACATATTTAATACAAAAAGAACAGGAAATCCTAAATCTTGTACTTGTCTAAGTAAAAGAATACTTTTTTTTATATTTGAAGAATCTGCTACTACTATAATTTTATCTGGATAATCATTTGTATTGTTAATCAGGAGTTTGCTGACTACTTCTTCATCCTCAGAAGAAGGATATATACTATAAACTCCAGGAAGATCTATAATTTGATAGCATCTATTTTCATGATGAAAATATCCGATTTTTTTATCTACTGTAACTCCTATATAATTTCCAACTTTTTGATTCAGTCCAGTCAATTGATTGAATAAAGAACTTTTTCCTACATTAGGATTACCAACAAGCGCTAATTTCATTTGTTTCATTAAATAATAGGTTCTATTATGATATTTTCAGCCTCTTTTTTTCGTAAAACTAAACAAGATTGATCGTAACTTATGCATAGTGGATCATAAAAAATAGAAACAAAAAGTATTTCAAATTTTACACCAGGTAAAACTCCTAATTCTAACAATTTTATGGGGAAATTATCATTCTTATATCCTTTAATAATTCCTTTTTCTCCTTTTTTAAGATTAGATAAATTCAAAATATATTTTTATTTTTGAATAAAGGTTTAAATTTATCTTTTTTATTGAAATGTCATCAACTTTAATTAGGTCTGTACAATTGCTATTTAGCATCTCTATATTAGTTCTTATTCATGAATTGGGCCACTTTGTTATGGCTCAGATATTTAAAGTAAGGGTTGAAAGATTTTTTTTATTTTTTGATCCTTGGTTTTCTATTTTTAAAAAGAAAATAGGAGATACCGTTTATGGAATTGGTTGGTTGCCTTTGGGTGGATATGTGAAAATATCAGGAATGATGATGGGCAATAAAGGTCAAAATGTTTTATCAAAAAATCAAAATAGTCATTGGGAATTTTGTTCTAAATCAGCAATAAAAAGACTATTGATTATTTCTGGAGGTATTATTTTCAATGTATTATTATCCATTTTAATTTTTACTTTTCTATTGTTTAAATACGGAGAAACTTATCTACCTACAAAAAATGTTAAATATGGAATAGAAGTTGATTCTTTAGGAGAAAAAATAGGATTAAAAAATGGAGATAAAATTTTATTTGTAAATGAAAAATATGTCCCATATTTTAATGATATTCCTAAAGCAATCATTTTAGGAAATTCTATTACTATAGATCGTATGGGGAATATTATAAAATTGTCGTTAAATAATGACAAAAAAAGATTTATTTTTGATAGAAAAAAACTTAATTTTTTTATTAAACCTCGTGTTCCTCCTATAATTAATTATGTCATCAGAAATTCTGAAGCAGAAAAACATGGATTCAAAAATAATGATGAAATATTAGCTATTAATTCTGAATTTATTCTCTTTTCTGATCAGTTAAAAGATTTATTATCAAAATATAAAAATAAAAGTGTATTAATATCTATTAATAGAAATGGAAAACTTGTTCAAAAAGAAGTATTTCTAGATTCAAAAGGAATTTTGGGTATTTATTTAAAAAATTTTACGGATTTAGATCAAATTTTTTTATTTGAAAAAAAGCATTATTCTTTTTTTGAGAGTATCCCTCATGGGATAAAAAAAGTTTGGGATGTATTAAAAAATCAAATCTTTTTTTTGAAAAATGTTTTTCATATAGAAACTAAAGCTTATAAACAAATAGGGAGTTTTTTTTCCATAGCTAAAGAATTTCCATCTAAATGGAACTGGGATATTTTTTGGACTTTAACTGCTACTTTATCTATTTGGTTAGCTTTTTTAAATTTATTTCCTATTCCATCATTAGATGGTGGTTATATATTATTTATTATGATAGAAATGATAACAGGGAAAAAAATAAATGAAGAAATTGTTGAACGTTGTACTATTTACGGATTTTTGATCATTAGTTTCATCATGATGTTTATTATTATTTGGGATATTTTCAAAGTTTTTCTTTAAATGAGGAAAATATAATCAGGAGTGATTCCTATATCTATTAATAAGTCATATTTATGTATGTTTTGAATTTCCTTTATGGGACTAAAAAAACTTAAACCTATTTTGATAACATTTTTTTTGCATAAAGGAATAAATCTATCATAAAACCCTTTTCCATAACCGATTCTATGTCCTTTTAAATCAAATATTAATAAGGGAATAAATATAATTTCAATAAGAGAGATTGGAACAATATATTTATGCATAGAAATTGGTTCTAAAATACCATGTTTATTTTTTATTAAAATAATATCTTCATGATATAAACAATTTTCTATGGATAATTTTTCAAAATCAGAGCAGGGAATAGTTACACATTTTCCCATTTTTAATAAAAAATTAATAATGATAAATGTATTGATTTCTTGATGTTCACGTATAGGTAAAAAAATGTGATAATATGTTTTTTCCCATATAAAAAATATTTTTTTTAACTGAAAAAAAATTTTATAACTCATTTTTATAATTTCTACATGAGAAATATATTTTCTCATATAGAAGTATTTTTTACGTAATTTTTTTTTATTCATGAAATTTTTCATTTTTCAATTATGGAGAAATCTATAAAATTTTCTAATATTCTTACTATTTCTTTAGGTTTTTCGATATGGCCCATATGACCTGCAGGTATTGAAACAAAATAAGTGTTATTTGCATTTTTAGTTTCTTCATAAATTTTTTTAATATCAAGAATTAAATCGTATAAACCAGCTATATATAATTTTGGAAATTGAGTTTTTTTTAGCAGAAATTTTCTATTTTTTCTAATTGACATTCCTTTTAAAAAAGAAGTAATACTTATAATAGAAGTCTGTGAAGCAATTTTCTTCACGAAGGATATCTCATTTTGTAAAAAATGCAATTTTTTATCATGAAATAATTTTTTTATACTTGTAGATATAAATAATGGATGATTATCAATTGCTAATTGAATAGACTGAATCCGATTTTTCTTTTTTTCAGGTGTATCTGATTCTGTTGTAGAATGGAGTAAACATAAACCTAAAAACATTTCTGGATATTTTTCTGCGATAGCTAAAGCTACATATCCTCCCATAGAATGTCCAACAAAAATAGCTTCTTGTATATTTTCTTTTTCTATAATTTTTTTTACAATTTCTGCAGTTTTTTCCATAGTGAGAACAGTATCTTTTTCTTTTAAAAAAAGACTTTTTCCATGACCTGGAAAATCAATTGAAATAACTTTATATTTATTATGAATATTATAATATATATAATTCCATATTTCTAAACTTTCCATAAATCCATGTAACAATACTATAGGGACTCCTTTTCCTTTGATTTGAAAATTTATTTTATAAATATCCATCATATGATATATATTAATGCTGTTATCTGTTCTTGCAAAAAAAAATAATTATTTGATTCAAAATACGTTTTTAACATTGAAAAATGAAATGAATCATGTTATTAACAATAAATATTGGAAATTCTAGTCTTCGTTTTGGACTATTTGATAATAATTCCAATTTGGAATGTAATTGTTCATGGATTATTAATAGTAATCCACATAAATCCTCAGATGAATATATTTTATTATTTAGAAATATATATCAACAATATGGAATCATTTACAAATTTATACAAAATATTGTCATTGGCTCCGTTGTTCCACCTCTTACTAATATTGTAGAACAATCTTTATATGAAATACATAAAATTAAACCTATTGTAGTCGATAGAAATTCTATTTCTCCTATCAAACATTATTCTCATGAATTAGGCACAGATTTATATGCTAACGCTATAGCTGCTTATACATTATACAATAACCAAAATACTACTTTAGTTGTAGATTTTGGAACAGCATTAAGTTTTACCTGTATAGATCAATATGGAAACCTTCAAGGTGTTATTATTGCTCCTGGTGTAAATAGTTCTTTGACCGCATTAATTGGAAATACTGCACAACTATCACAAATTGAATTAAAAAAACCTCCTAGCATATTAGGACAATATACAGAAACATGTATTCAAAGTGGAATCATTTATGGATATTTAAGTATGGTTGAAGGCTTAATAAATAGGATAAATCAAGAATTGAAAACCAATTGTTTTGTGATTGCGACTGGAGGTTTATCTCATATATATACACCTTTAACAAAAAAAATTCATATAAAAGATAAATTACACACAATCAAAGGATTAAAAATATTATTTCACTGGAATCATTAGGAATTATAAATCAACAGACTTTTTTATTTTTTCTGATAAAATTTGAAAATTTTTTGAAGATAAAACTATTCTTTTTCTAGAAAAATCTACATCCTTTTCTTGATCCATAGGAATTAAATGAATATGTATATGAGGAATTTCAAAACCCATAACAAATAGACCGACACGATTACAAGGAATAATTTTTTCTATTCCTATAGCCACTTTCCTTGTAAAAGACATAATAGAGATAAAATCTTTTTCTGATAAAGAAAAAATTTTATCTCTATTATGTCTTTTCGGTATGATTAAAGTATGTCCTATTTTTATAGGATGAATATCTAAAAAAGCTAAATAATCATAATTTTCTGCCACTTTATAAGATAAAATTTCATTATTAATTATTTTTTTAAAAATATTATGATTCATCAAACGCGATTTCTAAAATTTCATAATCAAGTATCATTTTATTAGGTAATTTAATGTGAGCTATTTGTCCTACTTGTTTTCCGAGTAATCCTGTTGATATAGGAGTGTTAATGGATATTTTACCTAATTTTAAATCTGCTTCTCCTTCTGGAACTAAAGTATATATTTGTTCACCTCCATAAGTCAGATTTTTTACTCTTACAGTAGAAAGAATAGAAACTCGAGTTCTATTAATTTGAGATCCATCTATGATACGTGCATTAGATAATTTTTTTTTTAACTTAGCTATATTCATTTCTAAAAAACCTTGAGCTTCTTTTATTGCATCATATTCTGCATTTTCTGATAAATCACCTTTATCTCTAGCTTCTGCTATTTGCATGGATATTTTTGGACGTTCTATATTTTCTAATCTTTCTATTTCTTTTTGTAATTTTTCTAATCCTTCTTTAGTTATATATTCAAATTTTTCCATAATTTTTCATTATTTTCTTATTTTTTTTCATTTAATTAATAAATATAAAGTTATATGATTTTGAAATAACACATGTGTTTATTTCAACAATAAAAATATATCACTTTTATAATTACATGATTAAAATCATATTTTTTCATTCTATTCTTAGAATATCTGCACCAAGAATACGTAATCTTTGATCTATATTTTCGTAACCTCTATCTATTTGTTCTATATTTTTAATAATACTAGTCCCTTTAGCAGAAAGAGCTGCTATAAGAAGGGATATTCCTGCTCTTATGTCCGGAGAATTTAATATAGATCCTCTCAGATAAGATTGATGATTAAGTCCTATCACAGTAGCCCTATGAGGGTCACATAATATGATTTGAGCTCCCATTTCAATAAGTTTATCTACAAAAAATAATCTACTTTCAAACATTTTCTGATGAATTAAAACACTTCCTTTAGCTTGAGTTGCAACTACAGTTAAAATACTTAATAAATCCGGAGTTAATCCAGGCCATGGAGAATCAGATATTGTTAATATTGCATTATTTAATGATTTTTTAATTTGATAAGATTTTTGTGATGGAATATAAATGTTATCTTTTTCTTTTTCTAATTTTATACCCATTTTTTGAAATATTCTAGGAATGATTCCCAAATTTTTCCAACTTACATTTTTAATTTTAATTTCAGAACAAGTAATAGCAGATAATCCGATCCAACTTCCTATTTCTACCATATCTGGTAATATAGTGTGTTCACATCCACCTAAGTCTTTTACTCCAATTATATGAATTAAATTAGATCCTATCCCTTTAATTTTTGCTCCCATTCTATTTAATAACTTGCATAATTGTTGAACATAAGGTTCACAAGCTGCATTATAAATAGTTGTTTTTCCTTTAGCTAAAGTGGATGCCATAATGATATTAGCTGTACCAGTAATAGAAGCTTCTTCCATTAAAATATATTCTCCAATTAAACCTTTTTTATTGATATGTAAATCAAAATATTTGTATTCATTATTATAATGGATGTTGCTTCCTAATAATTTTAGTCCTTTTAAATGGACATCTAAACGTCGTCTACCGATCCTATCTCCTCCAGGAACGGGAATACTAACTTTTCCAAATCTAGCAAGTAAAGGGCCTGCTATCATAATTGATCCTCTTATAGATCTTCCATACTCACGAAATTTTTCTGTATTAAAATATTCAGTATTTATATCTTTTGCTTGAAAAGTGTAATCTCCAACCCCATTTTTTTTTACTGAAACTCCTATAGAGTTTAAAATTTTTACTAAACATTTTACATCTCCAATTTCAGGAATGTTTTTAATTCTTAATTTTTCTGAAGTTAATAATACGGCACATAATACTTGTAAAGATTCATTTTTTGCTCCTTGTGGTTGTATTTCTCCTTTTAAGGGAAAACCTCCTTTTATTTTGAAAATACCCATTAATAATGATTTTATAGAAATTTTACACCTGAACTTTACTTGACTTAATACTAATTAATAATATTTTTTTTTACATCTTAAAATATGAGAACATTGTAATAATGAATCTGTATTTTTCATTAAACATATTTTTCCTTTTGAAAGTTCTTTTAAATCTTTAAATATGACATCATCCTCCACTATACTTTTATTCCATCTTAAATAGTTTTTTTTCATTGTATTAGCAATTGCATAAAATAATCCTTCTTTTTTTTTCGTGTTTTTACAACGTATTGCTACATGTATCATATCTCTAATTATTTTTCCATAATATCTAAAATTAGTTAAATATTCAGGATAAGCTACCTTCTTAGGATGATAAGAATTTTTTTTGTAGATTTCTTTTGAGTTAGGTTTAGGAAAAGGTGGATCAATATCTAATTGATATTTAGACATAATAAATAATTGATTCCATAGTTTATGTTGAAAATGTTGAAAATGAGGAATTGATTTTTTAAATTTAGTCTGAACAGAACCTGTCATTAATTTGATAATCCCCCATGCACAACGATTTCTTTCTTTTCTATTTTTTATTTGTATGGCGTAATCTATCATTTTATGAATATTTCTCCCATATTCTGGGATCACCAATTTGAAACGATTAGTGTTGTATTCCATAATATGTATTTAAAATTTTTTATTTAATAAGATGTTTTATCTAAAGTCCAAAGAATTTTTTTTTGAAAAATGTTTTTCCTTACTTTACAAGAATGATGAAAACAAAGTATACAATGATGATTAGAACAAGCTTCAACGTGTACCGATAATTCTACTTTAGATCCAAATTCATTTTTTGTTAATTGAGTTAACTTTTTGATTTCCTGATTAGCTTCTTTTATATTAAAAAACCAAGGAACAGTTAGATGACAATCTATGTGTAATGCACTTCCATATTTAATAATTTTTAAATGATGAAGATCAATCCAATGAATATCTCTTTTTTCGTTTAGATAAAATGAAAGTTTTTTTAAAAGTTTTTTATCAGATTCGTCCATAATTCCAGCTGTAGCATTTCTCAATAATTTAAATCCTGTATATAAAATCACAGATGAAAAAATAATGGAAATAATAGGATCTATCCATGTACATTTAGTAATATTCAATAAAATTAATCCTACAACTATTCCAAAAGTAGAATAGGTATCTATTTGTAGATGTTTTCCACTAGCTACTAACGTTAAGGCTCCATTTTTATGTCCTATTTTACAAGCTATAAATCCTAATAAATAATTAATAATTCCAGTCAATGACATTAAAAGTATACCATAATCTAATCTAGATAAAATGATTTCATGTTCATGCATATTATATTTGATACGTATAAAAGTATTTATAAAAATAGTAATTCCTACTATAGAAATTAAAACACCTTCTATTGCCGTTGATATAAATTCTATTTTTCCATGTCCATATGGATGATTCTGATCTTTAGGTAAAGATGATATATAAAGACTACATAATCCAATAAAACCACTAATGACATTAATTAAACTTTCCATAGCGTCACTGAATATAGAAAGTGAAGAAGTAATATGCCAAGTAATTAATTTTATGAAAAAAAAAATAATTGCTACACAACAAATTATTTTTTGCAGATAAAAATTTAATTTAATTTTTTTTGAATTTTTCATAAATTACTATCTATTGAGTAAATAATAAGTTTATTTAATTTTAGCAAAATTCTTTTTTCTCCTGATTTTTTAAATTTTATTAAAGCTATTTGATTATGATTTTGTAATTCTATAATACTTCCCAATCCAAATTTTTTGTGAAAAACTTTTATTCCTTTTTGAATTTTTGAATATTGATAATTTTGATTTTCCTGACTAAAAGAAAAAATTTCTTTTTTTTTTGATATACATTTTTGATTTTCTATATCAATAAAATTTTTATTTATTTCGTTAATAAAACGACTCGGAATATTTTTTTTTTTTTCTCCCCATATAAATCTATACTTCGCATAAGTAAGAACTGCTTTTTTTTGAGCTCTAGTTAAAGCAACGTAAAATAAACGACGTTCTTCCTCTATTTGAAATAAATTTTTAAAATCCGATTTTAATGGAAATAAATTTTCTTCTAATCCTACAATAAAAACAATGGAAAATTCCAATCCTTTGGATAAGTGAACAGTCATTAACGAAACTTTATTTTTTTCATTTTCTACAAAATTGATATTATCGTCGATTTCTAAATAAAAACATTGCAAAAAACTATGTAAACTTGTATCTCCATTATTTTTCAATTTTTTTTGTTCTTTAATATATTGGAATATACTATGAAGTATATATTGAAAATTTTCATAATTATAATTTTTAGGGTTTTCTTTTAACAAGAAATTTATTACATTTTTTGCTATTATATATGCATTATCATGTTCTATATTCGTACGAAATTTTTTGATCGTAAAAAATAAACTTTTAAGTCTATTTTTTGTTTTATTATTTATTTTTAATAATAATTGATATTTCTCAATGTTCTCTATTATTTTATGAATTGTAATTTCTTCTTTTTTAGATAAACTTAATAGATTTTTGACTATATTTTGATTTTTTGTTTTTAATATACGTAATAAAGATTCTTCATCATTTGGATTGACAATGACTCTAAGATAAGCTAAAAAATCTCGAATTTCCTTTCGTTTTTCAAACGAAATCGATCCATATATATGATATGGAATATTTTTTTTTTTAAGTGAATATTCAATAATATGAGATTGTCTATTTGCTCTGTAAAGAATAGCAAAATCTTCATATCGTAAATTCATTTTTTTCTTTATTGACATAATAGAAGAAGCAATATATTGTGCTTCTTCTAGGTCAGAAAAAGCGCTATATATTCTTATTTTTTCTCCTTTTTCATTATTTGTCCATATTTTTTTAACAATTTGATTTTTGTTAAAAGAAATAATACTGTTAGAGGCTTGTACTATATAGTAAGTAGAACGATAATTTTGTTCAAGACGAAAAACTTTGGCATTTTTGTAATCAATATGAAAATTTAAAATATTTGAAATATTTGCTCCACGAAAAGCATAAATACTTTGAGCGTCATCTCCCACTACAAAAAGATTTTGATGGACGGAAACCAGATGTTTTATAATTGTATATTGAGATAAATTGGTATCTTGATATTCATCAATTAATACATATTTAAATTTTTTTTGATATTTTTCAAGAACATTTGGAAAATAAGAAAATAAATGATTAGTATAAAGTAATATATCATCAAAATCTAAT
Organism: Blattabacterium cuenoti; assembly: GCF_014251795.1. Lineage (NCBI taxonomy): Bacteria > Pseudomonadati > Bacteroidota > Flavobacteriia > Flavobacteriales > Blattabacteriaceae > Blattabacterium > Blattabacterium cuenoti. The sequence goes on along the minus strand of NZ_CP059201.1, from coordinate 499,632 downwards.
GCATTTGCTTGAAAACAACGTTTTGTATAAGATTCATATATTTCAGAAAAATAATCAGATTTTTGATCTTTTGATTTATTTTTAATAGAAAACAAATTATTTTTTTGTACGGAAATTTTTTTTACTATTTCTTTAAAATTTAAAAATGTGTCTATTTTTATATTTTTTAATATTTTTTTAATAACATTTTTAGAATCTTGATAATCATAAATAGTATAATTATGTTTGAATCCTAACCAGTGAGATTCTTTTCTTAAAATGCTTGAAAATATGGAATGAAAAGTTCCTAATGTTATTTGATGAAAATTTATTGGATCCATCATCATATTAAAAATACGATTTTTCATTTCCTTTGCGGCTTTCTTAGTAAAAGTCAAAACTAATATACTAGAAGGAGATATTCCTACATTTTGAATCATGTGAACAATGCGATGTGTAATAACATGAGTTTTACCTGATCCGGCTCCAGCAAGAACTAATATGGGCCCATTAATAGTTTCTATTATCTTACGTTGATAATTATTTAGAGAATTTATATTATTCATTTACATATTTTCCATTTATTTTTATAATATTCATAAAAAATATTTTTTGTTAAAAAATTAGGGTTCTCTTGAAAAAAACTTTGAGCAATTGGAAAAACTTCTTTTATTAATTTATAATCTTTAATTAGATTTATAATGCGAAAATAATTTTTTCCACTTTGTTTAGTTCCTATTAAATCTCCTCCACCACGTAATTTAAGATCTTCTTTAGCTATTTCTAATCCTTTATTTGTTTCACACATTTTTTTAATTCTAAAAAAACCTTCTTTACTAATTTGATTATCAGTAATAAGAATACAGTAACTTTGATGAATTCCTCTTCCGACTCTTCCTCTCAATTGATGTAATTGTGATAATCCAAAAAAGTTTGCATTCTCTATTATAATGACCGACGCATTAGGGGCATTTACACCAACTTCTATAACTGTAGTTGCTATTAAAATTTTAATCTTTCCACGTAAAAATCGATTAATTTGTATATTTTTTTCTTGGAAATTCATTTTTCCATGTAAAACTCCAATTTCGTTTTTCAAATTTTGAAATTTTTCTTTTATTTCCTGATATCCTTTCATTAAATTTCTATACTTCAAAGAATCATTGATGGTGGGATATATAATATAAATTTGTCTTCCTATTGAAATTTGATCCTCCACTATTTGAAAAGCTTGATCTCGATTTTTTTTACAAAAATGAATAGTTTTAATAGGTTTTCTACCTAAAGGGAGTTTTTTTATAATCGAAATATTTAAATCATGATAAATGATTTTAGCTAAAGTTCTCGGAATAGGGGTCGCAGTCATAATTAAAATATGAGGATGTTTATCATCTTTTTTCCAAATTTTTTTTCTTTGTTCTACTCCAAAACGTTGTTCTTCATCTATTATTGCCAATCCAAGATTTTTAAATTGAACCTTCTCTTGAATTAAAGAATGTGTTCCTATTACAATAGATATTTGACCTTCTAATATTTTATGATAAAGAGATTTACGTATAGAATCAGAAATAGAACTTGTTAATAATGCAATTTGAATTCCAATTTTTGAAAACATTTTTTTTATAGAATAATAATGTTGTATAGCTAATACTTCAGTCGGAGCCATCAAACAAGACTGAAATCCATTGTCTAAAGCTACCAACATAGATAACATTGCTATAATAGTTTTTCCGCATCCAACTTCTCCTTGTAATAATCTATTCATTTGAATGGGTTTTTTTAAATCATTCCATATTTCCTTAAATACTTTCTTTTGTTCTTCTGTTAGAGTAAAAGGTAGAAAATTTTGGTAGAAATTATGAAAATTCTTACCTAACTTTGTAAAAGCGAAACTGTGTGCTGCTTTTTTTCTATATAAAAAGAACAATTTTAATAAAAATAATTCTTCAAATTTTAAAGAATATTGTGCTTTTAATAAAGAATCTAAAGATTCTGGAAAATGAATTTGAATTAAAGCTTTTTTTCTTGACATTAATTTTTTATCAAGAAAATCTTGAAAAAAAAATTCATCGATGTTGTTTTTTAATTCTTTTATAAGATTTTGTAATAAATTGATCATAAAAGAATTATTTATTCCTTTTTTCTGTAAATTACTGGGAATAGAATATATGGGAAATATAGAATGATTTTTTACTGAAGATAAAGAACGAAATTCTTGAATATTTGGATGAATAATTTGAATTTTTTTTTGAAAATAGCTTATTTTTCCACAAACTATGACTGTCATATTTTTTTTTATGCTTTTTAAAAAATTATTTTTTTGAAACCAAATTAACTCAATCAAACCAGTTTGGTCTTCTAAATATGCTACTGACATTTTTCCTTTTTTATTTTTGAAGTTGATTTCTTCAATCTTAGTAATTTTTCCGATTATTTGGATAAAATCACGATTATTATTTGATAATTCTGATATATTCTTTAATGTACATATATGTATATATTCTTTAGGATAAAAAAAAAGTAAATCTTCATATGTATAAATATTTAATTCCGAATTAACTAGATAAGTTTTTTTCAAACTTAATCCCTTTAAATATTTTATAGATTTTTTTAAAATATTGTAGGACATATAATTATAATCCGTTTTATATATTTAAAAAATACTTAATTTTGTTGATTTCATTATAGGACATTTAGCTCAGTAGGTTTAGAGCACTACTTTGACAGAGTAGAGGTCATCGGTTCAAATCCGATAATGTCCACAATAATTATTTATTTTTATGATTTTAATTACTATTGTTAGAGAAGGGGAATCAATCGATAAAGCTTTAAAAAAAAGTAAAAAAAAATTTGATAAAACTCGTATTTTAAAAGAATTTAGAGAAAAACAACAATATATAAAACCTTCTGAAGATAGAAGAAATGAAATATTAAGAGCAAAATATAGAGAACGTATGAAATTGAAAAAAGAAGAATAGATTTTTATTCATATTTTATTTTTTGAATATGGAACATGAAAATAAAAAAATTTATGGATTGATAGGAAAAAATATTCAATATTCTTTTTCTAGAAAATTTTTTTTAGAAAAATTTAATAAAGAATCTATCATCAACACAGATTACAAAATTTTTGATATTCCAAAAATAGAAAATGTATCATTGATATTTCAAAAACCATATTTAAAAGGATGTAATGTGACAATACCTTACAAGACAAGTATTATGTCTTTTTTAACTCATATTACACCTGAAGCAAAATCTATAGGATCTGTAAATGTTGTGAAAATTCATAATCAATGTACAACAGGATTTAATACAGATATTTTAGGTTTTGAATATTCTTTTAAAAAAAATTTAAATCACATCAATCAAAAAAATTTAAAAGCATTAATTTTAGGAACAGGTGGAGTTTCCAAAACAATTTCATTTGTTTTAAACAAATTAAAAATTTCATATCAATATGTTTCTAGAAAAAAGAACAAAAATTTTTTATCTTATGAAGATATCAATCAAAATTTATTGAAAGAATACAGAATTATCATTAATTGTACTCCTGTCGGAACGTATCCAAACATAAATTCATGTCCATCTTTACCTTATCAATATATTTCTCATGATCATTATTTTTATGACTTAGTCTACAATCCAAATCAAACTTTATTTTTAAAAAAAGCAGAAGAAAAAGGAGCTATCACAAAAAATGGATTAGAAATGTTATATATTCAAGCAGAGGAGTCTTGGAAAATATGGAAAATGTAAAGAAAATGAAATATCAAGAAATTTTTATGGGAAGAGCAATACAGATAGCTAAGAATGGATTAGGACTTACTTCTCCCAATCCTATGGTTGGATGTGTAATAGAAAGAAATGGAGTAGTAATATCGGAAGGATGGCATTATAAATATGGAATGGATCATGCTGAATCTTTAGCTATTAATAATATAAAAGATCAATATCTATTTTTAGATTCTACTTTATATGTTACACTGGAACCATGTGTTCATTTTGGAGAAACTCCTCCTTGTGTCGATTTAATAATTCAAAAAAATATTCCAAGAGTAATAGTGGGAATAGAAGACCCTTGTGATAAAGTCAAGGGTTTAGGTATTAAAAAATTAAAAAAATATGGAATAGAAGTGATAGAGAATGTCTTAAAAGATCAATGTCGAATCTTAAATAAACGTTTTTTTACTTTTTATGAAAAAAAACGTCCTTATATCATATTAAAATGGGCAGAAAGTGATGATGGTTTTATATATTCAAAAAATAAAAAAGATAATTTGATTAGTGGGATATATGCTAGACAACTCAATCATAAATGGAGATCTGAAGAAGATGGAATTTTAGTAGGAAGAAAAACTGTATTGAATGACAATCCAAAATTAAATGTTAGAAAATGGTTTTGTAATAAAAATCCTGTTAGAATTTTTATTGATCAAAAACTAAGTATTTCCAATTCTCATTTTATTTTAGACGGATCACAAAATACTATTGTATTTACAGAAATATATAAAAAGAACAAAAAAAACATAGAGTATATTCAAATTTCTTTTGAAAAAAAAATAATAAATCAAATATTGAATTTTTTATATAAAAAAAAAATATTATCGCTAATAGTAGAAGGAGGAAAGAAAACTTTAGAAAGCTTTATCAAAGAAAATATTTGGGATGAGTGTCGTATTTTTATATGCGAAGTTATATTAGATAATGGACTAAAAGCACCAAGAATAGAAGGTATCATATCGAAAAAAATGAATCTTGGAAAAGATCGGCTTTTTATTAAATTATCGATTTAAAAATTGAATCGTATCAATTCCATCTGTATAATCTTCTAATTTTGGATATTGTGTTTTTCCGAAAAATATCTCTTTATAAAAAAAATTTTTAGATACTATACATTGTATAGAATTTTGATTTTCTAAAATTTTTTTTCTTAAATGATTTAAATCATCATAAAATTCATAATAAATAACAGATATCGGACTATGATAATTTTTTTCTTCTTTAAAAAGAACAAAATGATTTCTTTGAAAAGAAGCTTTATTCATTTTGAATATGGATAAATAATATCTATAATTATCTATATACTTGTAATTTTTTGTAATATACTCGCATACAAATGATTTTTTTAAAATCAAATCAACATTATAATTACGAGGTATAAATATTTTTCCTACATTTCGACATCCCCTACCCGAATAAGTCAACATATCTTGATTGAGAGCTATTAACTCTTCTTTTTTTTCATTACCTTGCAATACTGCCACAGAAGTTCTACTCTTTCTAAATAAAGTAGGATATTTTCTGAAATAATATTCAAAATAACGCACTGTATTATTGTTTCCAGTAGCTATTACATAATCAAATTTTTCATGAAAAATATTTTTTGTAAATTTTATTTTATTTTTCAATATAGGTTTTTCATTTATTATTATTTCACATAAAAATGGAAGTAGCAAATTATCTTCTTCAGATAATTTAATTATGATTTTATGTCCTGATAAAAGAACGCATAAAAAATCATGAAATCCCACCATAGGGATATTTCCAGGCATAATAACAAGAATATTTTTAGATTTCTTCTTTGTAAAAGAATATTTATTTATCCAGGATTCTAACTTTTCTTTTTTTAAATTTTTTCCCCATTGATCAAAAGTTACTAACAAATCTTCTGTTCTAAACCAATTATTTTTAATAGTTATTTTATTAATAATTCTTTGAAAAGAAGGAATAAATTTTTTAGAATCTTTGGAATGATATTTGTTATGTGTATAAAATTTTTTAACTTCTCTAAATAGTAATCCTAACTTATCAAAAACTTGAACCATTTTTATTCAAATTATTAAAACATTAAATTGAAATGTCCATAAAAATTACAGAAAAATGTATCAACTGTGGTGCTTGTGAACCAGAATGTCCTAATAAAGCAATTTATGAGGGAGGAAAAAAGTGGAGAATGTCAGATGGCACTTCTTTGATAAAAAACAAAACATTAGATCCAACTATATTTCAAAAACCAAAAAAAAAAGATATATATTTTATTGTTTCGGAAAAATGTACAGAATGCGTGGGATTTTATAACGAACCACAATGTGTTATCATATGTCCAGTTCAATGTTGTGTTCCAGGTAATTATGAAAAAAAAGAATCTCTTATTGTGAAAAAAAATTTTTTGCACAGAAATCGTTAATAATAATGCTAAAAAAAAAATTAAATTGGAATTATTTTTTGCAAGAAGAATATAATAAACCTTATTTTATAAAATTATTGAAAATTATTAGAATTGAATATAATCGTTTTATTTGCTTTCCTAAAATAGGAGATATTTTTTCTTGTATGAAACATTGTTCTTTTCAAAAATTAAAAGTAGTTATTATAGGACAAGATCCTTATCATAAGGAAAATCAAGCAGATGGACTTTGTTTTTCTGTTCCTGATGGAATCCCTTTTCCTCCTTCTTTAAGAAATATCTTTACAGAAGTCAATAATTGTTTTAATCAACAAAATTTATATCCTAATAGTGGTTCTTTAATTCATTGGGCCAAACAAGGAGTATTATTGCTAAATTCAATTTTAACGGTAAGAAAAGGATCTCCTTTATCTCATAAAAATATAGGATGGGAGTTTTTTACTGATCAAATCATAAAAATTATTTCTAATAGAAAAAAAAATGTTGTTTTTCTTTTTTGGGGAAAATGGGCTCAAGAAAAAATATATTTAATTAATTCTTTTCATAATCATTACATTTTAAAAACATCACATCCTTCTCCTTTTTCTGCTCATATGGGTTTTTTCGGATCTAGACATTTTGAAAAAACTAATGATTTCTTAAAAAGAATAGGAAAAAAAACTATTTTTTGGTAATCAAAAAAATATTTACATATGTATAGAACGATTTTCAAAATTTAGTAGAGCAGCTTCTTTGAATGCTTCACTGAGAGTAGGATGAGGATGACATATTCTATATATATCTTCTGAAGATGACCGAAATTCCATAGCAACAGAAGCTTCCATAATCATATCTGACGCATGATCTCCAATAATATGAACTCCTAAAATTTCATCTGTGTTTTTATGAGAAATCATTTTTAAAAAACCATCTGTACAACCACTTGTACGAGCTTTTCCTAAAATTTTCATTGGAAAAATTCCTACATTATATTCTATTTTATTTTTTTTAACTTCATTTTCTGAATACCCAATACTGGCTACTTCTGGATAAGTATAAATTATTGAAGGAATTAAATTATCATTTAATTTATTTGGTTTTTCTCCTACTATATGTTCAACGGCATGTAATCCTTCTTCTTCAGCTTTATGTGCTAACATTTTACCACCCACAACATCTCCAATAGCATATATATTCCGAATGGAAGTTTGTAAATTATCATTTACAAGTATAAATCCTTTTTCATTCGTTTTGATTTTTATATTTTCTAAACCTAAATTTTTAGTGTATGGAGTTCTTCCTATTGATAATAAACAATAATTTCCTACAAATTTTATTTCTTTTTCATTATTATGATATTTTGCTATAACAGATATTTCTTCATGATTTTCTTGAAATATATTGGAAATAGATAAAGAAGTTTCTATTTGAATGGAAGATCTTTCTAATATATTTTGTATTTCTTTACTTAAAGAATCATCCATATTTGATATAATTTTATCCATAGTTTCTATGATAATAATTTTACTTCCCAATCTATTAAAAATAGAACCTAATTCTAATCCAATTATCCCTCCTCCAATTATGATTAATTTTTTTGGTATTTCGTTTAAATTCATAGCTTCTGTGGAAGAAATAATTCTGTTTTTTATATCAAAATCTAAATTAAATAAACCTGAAGGTTTAGATCCTGTAGATATTATACAATATTGAAATTGGATTTCTTTTTTTTCTTGTAAGGATTTTTTCTCTCTCAATGAAAGAACATTTTCAGATTTAAATGAACCGATTCCTTGATATAAATCAATTTGATTTTTTTTCATTAAATATTTGATTCCATTATTTATGTTTCTTACTATTTCATTTTTTCTATTCATCATTTTTTTGAAATCAAAAAATAATTTTTCAAAAAAAATTCCATGTGAAGAATAATTTTTCTTAGCTAATGAAAAATATTTAGAAGAATCTAAAAGAGATTTAGAAGGAATACATCCTACATTTAAACATGTTCCGCCTAATTCTTGATATTTTTCTATAACAGCAGTACGAAGTCCCAACTGACTTGCTCTAATTGCAGATATATAACCACCTGGACCAGATCCAATTACAACAAGATCGTATAAATTTTTCATTAAAAAAAGTTTTATTTTATTTTCATGTAAAGTTACATACATAAATCATATAAAATTACAATATCAAATTCATTTATGGTAATAACATTACATATTCAATATGTATGCAAAAATTAGTGGAGCAACTATAGTTGCATCTGATTCGATAATAAATTTTGGAGTATCTTTATCAAGTTTTCCCCAAGTAATTTTTTCATTAGGAATAGCTCCAGAATAAGATCCATAACTGGTCGTTGAATCAGAAATTTGACAAAAATAAGACCAAAAAGGAGTAGGATGAAATCCTATATCTTGAGATAACATAGGAACTACACAAATAGGAAAATCTCCTGATATTCCACCTCCAATTTGGAAGAATCCAATTTTATGTTTAACAGATTCTATTTGATACCATTTTGCCAAATATATCATATATTCAATTCCATTTTTGATAAGGAATGGGTTCAATAGTTTTTGCATACAATATGAAGCAAAGATATTTCCAATTGTACTATCTTCCCACCCTGGAACTATAATAGGGAGATTTTTTTCTGCTGCAGCTAATACCCAACTATTTTTTGCATCTATATTGTAATAAGGTTCTAAAATATCTTCTAATAATAATTGATAAATGTATTCATGAGGAAAATAACGTTCTGATTTCTTTTGAGCTCTCATCCATATTTTTAATATATATTTTTGTAATTTTTTAAAAGCTTGTTCTTCAGGAATACAAGTATCTGTTACTCTATAATATCCTTTTTTTAAAAAATTTTTTTCATCATTAGGAGTTAAATCTCGATAATTAGGTATTTTTTTATAATAGGAATGAGCTATTAAATTTAATATATCTTCTTCTAAGTTAGCTCCTGTACAAGAAATGATATGAACTAGATCTTTTCGTATCATTTTAGATAATATTTTTCCTAATTCAGCAGTGCTCATTGCTCCTGCTAGTGTGATCATCATTTTTCCATTATTTTGAATATGATATTTATATGCTTCTGCAGCTTCTGACAAAGTTAAAGCATTAAAATGAAGAAAATATTTTTTAATAAAAGAAGTAATAGGAGAGTCTTTCATAATTTTATTATTATTTTATCTAGCTATTTGTACAGCTCTAGTTTCTCTAATAACTGTCACTTTAATTTGACCAGGATAAGTCATTTCATTTTTTATTTTTTCTGTTATATCACAAGATAATTGAAAAGCTTTTTTATCATCAATTTTATCACTTTCAACTAATACACGCAATTCTCTTCCTGCTTGTATAGCAAAAGCTTTATTTACTCCATCAAAACTGAAGGCTATATTTTCTAAATTTTTTAGTCTTTTTGAATAAGATTCAAAAGAATTCCTTCTTACTCCAGGACGAGCTCCGCTAATAGAATCTGCAACTTGGACTATAGGAGAGATTAACACTTTCATTTCTATTTCATCATGATGTGATCCTACAGCATTACAAACTTCCATATTTTCTCCATATTTTTCTGACCATTGCATTCCTAAAATAGCATGAGGAAGTTCTGATTCGTTTTCAGATACTTTTCCTATATCATGTAATAATCCAGCTCGTTTTGCAAATTTTGAATTTAATCCTAATTCAGAAGCTAATATTCCTGATAAATGAGCGACTTCTCGAGAATGCTGTAGAAGATTTTGTCCATAAGAAGAGCGATATTTCATTCTTCCTATCATTCGAATTAATTCCGGATGTATTCCATGAATTCCTAAATCAATAATATTTTTTTTTCCTATTTCTATTATTTCTTCTTCAATTTGTTTTTCTGTTTTTGCTACGATTTCTTCAATTCTAGCTGGATGTATGCGTCCATCTACAACTAATTTATGAAGAGATAATCGGGCGATTTCCCTTCGAATAGGATTAAAACAAGATAATAAAATTGCTTCTGGAGTATCATCTACAATAATTTCTACTCCTGTTGCTTTTTCTAAAGCTCTTATATTTCTTCCTTCTCTTCCAATTATACGACCTTTTACATCATCAGATTCTATATTAAAAACGGATACTGCATTTTCAACTGCTTGTTCTGTTCCTATTCTTTGAATTGCTTGAATAACAATTTTTTTTGCCTCCATTTTTGCAGTTAGCTGTGATTCTTCTATAATATTTTGTATGTAAGTTTGTGCTTTGGCTTTTGCTTCTTCTTTTAGAATTTCAATTAATTCGTTTTTAGCTTCTTCAGAAGAATAATTAGATATTTTTTCGAGTAATTCTATTTGTTGAATATGCATATTTTTAAATTCTTCTTGTTTATTTTTCAGAATTTTATATTTTTTTTCGTAATCATGTATTTGTGCTTCTAAACGATTATTTTTTTTAAAATAAATATCTATTTCTTTGGATAATCTATTTTCTTTTTCTCTTGTTTTTTTTTCTATATCAATTATTTTTCTCTCTCTTAAATGAACGTTTCTTTCATGTTTAGATTTAAGTTCTATAAATTTTTCTTTTGCTTGAAGCATTTTATTTTTTTTTATGGATTCTCCTTCTTTTTCTGCATTATTTATAATTTTTTTTGCTTGAAAATTAGCTTTCTCTAATAATTGAATATATTTTTTTAATATAGTTTTTTTACCGAAAAAATAACATGTAACAATTCCAATCACAAACCCCATTAGGACCGAAAATCCAACATTTATTTTCATATTCACTCAATTTAAATAAAAATAAAATAGACATTTTAATCACATTATTAAAACAACAAATATTTAAAAAAAACTATAAAGCTTTTTTTAATGAATACTTGAACTTGAATCCCCCCTATAATTAAATATACAAAATTAAAGATGAGATTTTTTATTAAAATATGTTTTTAAAAAACGGGATTTGAATACATTATATATTTGTATGTATGTATAAAAATCTATCGAAAATAAATGAAACGAGCATATTTGGACAACGCCGCATCTACTCCTATAAGAAACGAAGTTTTGAAAGTCATGATCGACACATTTAAATACTCATTAGGAAATCCTTCTTCTGTGCAACATAGTTATGGAAGAGAAGCTCGTTCCATATTAGAGGAATCTAGAATATCTATAGCTAAAAGGATTAAAGCATCACCTTCTGAAATTATTTTTACTTCAGGAGGAACTGAAGCAAATAATTTGATATTAAAATCTTCAATATTAGATTTAGGAATTAAACATATTTTAACTTCAAAAATAGAACATTTATCTGTTTTACAAACAGTTTTAGACCTATCCATTAGATATAAGATATCTGTAAATTTTGTTTCAATTAATGATAAAGGAACATTAGATTTTAATAATATGGAAGAAATATTGAAAAAAAATATGCATAAAAAAACGCTTGTGAGTTTAATGTATGCTAATAATGAAATTGGAAATTTATTAGATATAGATAAAGCAATTTTTTTGTGTAAAAAATATAATGCTTATTTTCATTCAGATACAATCCAAATTATTGGAAATTATCCGATTGAAATGGATAAATTTTCTTTTGATTTTGCTACTGCAAGTGCACATAAATTTTATGGACCAAAAGGAATAGGTTTTGCTTTTATAAGAAAAAATATTTTAAAAAAAATAAAACCTTTTATTTCTGGTGGAATTCAGGAATACGGAATTCGTTCGGGTACAGAAAATATACATGGAATAGCTGGTCTATCAGAAGCTTTACGTTTATCTTATTGCCATTCTTCGAATTATATAAAAAAATTAAAAAATTTAAAATTTTATTGTATTTCAGAATTGAAAAAAATAATTCCCGATATCGTTTTTAATGGATTATCTTATCATCTTGACAAAAGTATTCCCTCCATATTAAATTTTTTATATCCAACAAAAAAAGATCATTTATTATATTTTCATTTAGATTTAATGGGAGTTTCTGTATCTAAAGGTAGTTCTTGCAATAGTAGCATAAAAAAAGTATCTCATGTTATTCAATCTATTACATATGACAAATATTTATTAAATCAAACGATGCCTATTCGAGTTTCTTTTGGTATTTTTAATGAAAAACAAGATATAGATTTACTCATCAAAGCTTTGCAAGAAATCAGAAGATAAGGAATTTATTGTAAAATATTTCGAATATCTTATTTATATTTACAAAAATATGAACATGTGAATAACCAGTTAGTGAATCATTGCAATTTTTTTCGATATTCTGTTGGTAGAAAAATACTTATGTCTGTTACAGGAGTTTTTTTGATGGTATTTCTTCTGTTACATTTGAGTGTAAATTTGTTTCTTTTTTCAGGAGAAAAAGCTTTTAATGATGCTGTCCTTTTTATGAGAAGAAATATATTTATTCGTGTAATGGAGTATATACTCGCTATAGGTTTTATTATTCATATTTTGTTAGGAATTAAATTGCATTTAGTAAATAGAAAAACAAAAGGAGAAATAGATTACGCTACAAATTCGTATTTGACCACTTCGTTTAGTAGTCGAACAATGGTGTATTCAGGAGTTTTAATTTTTTGTTTTTTAGTTTTACATCTTATTAATTTTATGATTCCTATGAAATATTCAAATTATAGTCATATAACTTCTGATTATAATATAGTTGTATCTTTATTCAAGAATCCTTTTTATACATTGATATATGTGTTTTCATTTTTTATTTTAGCTGTTCATTTAAATCATGGATTTAAATCTTCTTTTCAATCTTTAGGATTATCTAATAAAAAAAGATTAATATGGATAGAGAAATTTGGTTATTTATATCTATGGTTTATATGTTCTGGATTTTCTATTATTGCTATTTGGTTTTTTTTTAACTAACTAATATTTTTAATTTCTTAATGAAGAATACCTATAATTTCAATTCTAAAATTCCAGGAGGGCCGTTAACTCATAAGTGGAAAAATCATAAATCTGTTTTAAAATTGGTATCTCCCAACAATAGATCCAATATTGAAATTATTGTTGTTGGAACAGGACTTGCCGGAAGTTCAGCTGCTGCATCTTTATCAGAATTGGGGTATAAAGTTAAAGCTTTTTGTTATCAAGACTCTCCAAGAAGAGCACATTCTGTAGCTGCGCAAGGAGGAATTAATGCTTCTAAAAATTATAAAGGTGATAATGATTCAATTTATCAACTTTTTTATGATACAATTAAAGGTGGGGATTATAGATCTAGAGAGGCAAATGTATATCGTTTAGCAGAAATTTCTTCCAATATTATAGATCAATGTGTAGCACAAGGAGTGCCATTTGCTCGTGATTATGCTGGATATTTGGAAACCAGATCTTTTGGAGGAACAAAAGTTTCTAGAACTTTTTATGCAAAGGGCCAAACAGGACAACAACTTTTATTAGCATGTTATTCTTCTATGTCTAGACAAATAGGAATGGGAAGAATTAAAATGTATAATCGACATGAAATGTTGGATTTAGTTATTATAGATGGAGTTACTAGAGGAATTATAGCTAGAAATTTAGTTTCAGGAGAAATAGAATGTCATGCAGCACATGCTGTAGTCATAGCGTCAGGAGGTTATGGAAATGTATTTTTTTTATCTACTAATGCAATGGGATCTAATGTGAGTGCCATATGGAAAGTTCATAAAAAAGGAGGATTATTTGCTAATCCTTGTTACACTCAAATACACCCTACTTGTATTCCAGTGCATGGAAATTATCAATCTAAATTAACATTAATGTCTGAATCATTGAGGAATGATGGAAGAATATGGGTACCAAAAAAATTAGAAGATGCTATTTCCATACGGAATGGGGAAAAAAGACCTGAGGATCTTAGTGAAGATGATAGGGATTATTATCTTGAAAGACGATATCCTTCTTTTGGAAATCTCGTTCCAAGAGATGTGGCTTCTAGAGCAACTAAAGAACGTTGTGATAAAGGATTTGGAATCGAAAATAATGATACTCAAGAAGGCGTTTTTTTAGATTTTAGTTTTTCGATAGAAAAATACGGACGAGAAAAAGCTAAAGAGCTTGGAATTGATCAATGCAGTTTCAAAAATAAAAAAAAATTAGGAATAAAAATAATGGAATCCAAATATGGAAATTTATTTCATATGTATGAAAAAATTACCAATCATAACCCTTATCAAACTCCTATGAAAATTTATCCAGCAGTACATTATACTATGGGAGGATTATGGGTTGATTATAATTTAATGTCCAGTATTCCTGGATGTTATATTATAGGAGAAGCTAATTTTTCTGATCATGGAGCAAACAGACTTGGAGCTTCTGCATTAATGCAGGGATTAGCTGATGGATATTTTATTTTACCATATACTATAGCAGATTATTTATCTGAATGCATAAAAGAAAAAATAACGACCAAACATATAGCTTTTCAATTAGCAGAAAAAAAAGTAAAAAATAGAATTCAAAAACTTATTAATAACAATGGAAGGATGCCTGTTGATTTTTTTCACAAAAAACTTGGAAACATCATGTGGAAATATGTAGGAATGAGTAGAAATCATATCGGATTACACCAAGCTATAAAAAATATACAAGAACTTCGTAATGAATTTTGGAAAAATGTTTTTATTCCTGGAAATATTTATGATGGATTAAATTCTGAATTAGAAAAAGCTGAACGTGTAGCGGATTTTTTAGAATTAGGAGAGTTAATGGCGATGGATGCTTTAAACAGAAAAGAATCTTGTGGAAGTCATTTTCGTGAAGAATATCAAACAAAAGAAGGAGAAGCTCTTCGTGATGACGTTCATTACAAATATGTTTCTTTATGGGAATATCAGGAAAAGGAAAATCATTCTATAAGTGATGAAATTATGCATAAAGAAAATTTAAATTTTACTTTTGTAAAAGTACAATCGCGTTCTTATAAATAAAATGTTATCAAAGGTTTGATTTTATAAAAAAAAACTTATGAATTTTAAGTTAAAAATATGGAGACAAAAAAATCGTAGTGAAAAAGGTTATTTTAAAACTTATAATGTTTCTAATATATCACCTAATAGTTCTTTTTTAGAAATGTTAGACGTTTTGAATAATCAGATCATATTTAGTCATACGAAAGATTCTTATCCTATATCATTTGATCATGATTGTCGTGAAGGAATTTGTGGAATGTGTTCTTTATACATTAATGGAAGAGCTCATGGCCCTGATAATTTTATTACTACTTGTCAACTTCATATGCGTAATTTTTATGATGAAGAAACTATATATGTAGAACCTTGGAGGGCTAAACCTTTTCCTATAATTAAAGATCTTATTGTAGATCGATCTTCTTTTGATAGAATTATTATGTCAGGTGGTTATATTTCTGTTAATACATTTGGAAAAACAGTAGATGGTAATATGATTCCAATTCCAAAAGATCAAGCAGATAAAGCTTTTGATGCAGCTACGTGTATTGGTTGTGGGGCATGTGTAGCTGCATGCAAAAATAGATCAGCTATGTTATTTGTTGCAGCAAAAGTTTCACAATTCGCTTTGTTACCTCAAGGTAAAATAGAAAGAAAGAAAAGAGTTATGAATATGATCAAAAAAATGGATGAAGAAGGATTCGGGAGTTGTACTAATACCAGAGCATGTGAAGTGGAATGTCCAAAAGGAATATCTACAGAATATATTTCCTTTATGAATCGTGAGTATATTCAATCGTTTATCACTTAATTCTGTTTTTTTTGAATATGGAGTATTTAGATTTTGAAAAGCCAATACAAGAAATTCATGACCAGTATGTGAATTGTGTATTAATAGAAAAAAAAAGTGGGATAAACATGAAAGAAGTTTGCAATCAATTGCAATTCAAATTAGAAAGAACTATTAAAAAATTACACAGTAATTTAACTCCTTGGCAAAGAGTTCAATTATCTAGACATCCAAATAGACCATACACTTTGGATTATATACATTCCATAACAAAAAAAGATTCTTTTATAGAATTGCATGGAGATCGTCATTTTGGTGATGATAAAGCTATAGTAGGAGGTTTTGCTAAAATAGAAGATAATGTTTTTATGTTAATTGGAACTCAAAAAGGAAAAAATACCAAGGATAGACAATATAGAAGATTTGGGATGCCTAATCCAGAAGGATATAGAAAAGCTTTACGTTTTATGAAGTTGGCTGAAAAGTTTGAAAAACCTATTGTTACTTTTATTGATACACCAGGAGCTTCCCCTGGAATTGAAGCGGAAGAAAGAGGACAAGGAGAAGCTATTGGTAGAAATATTTATGAAATGATGTGTTTAAAAGTTCCTATTATTGTTTTGATTATAGGAGAGGGAGCTAGTGGAGGTGCTTTGGGTATTGGGATAGGAGACAAGATATTAATGATGGAAAATTCTTGGTTTTCTGTTATTTCTCCTGAAAGTTGTTCTACAATTCTTTGGGGAAACCGTGATAATAAAGAAAAATCAGCAGAATCATTGAAATTAACAGCGGAAAATATGCATCAATTAAATTTGATAGACGATGTAATTAAAGAACCTTTAGGAGGCGCTCATTTTTATCCTGAAAAAGCTTATAAACTTGTAAAAAAACAAATTATTAAACATTACAAAGAATTATCTAAAATTAATATAGAATCTCTTATTAAAAAAAGAAAAAATAAATATATTTCCATTGGTGTTTTTGATGAATAAATTTTCATTATATTTCTTGTATTAAGGATATTTTTTAAAATGATTTTATGAATATACAGGAAAAAACGAATCAATTTAGTTTTAATTCAATAAAAGGAAGAATCCCTCCTCAAGCATTAGATTTAGAAGAAGCTATTATAGGAGCTATTATGATCGATAAAAAAGGTTTAGATGAAGTTATTGATATACTTTTTCCTGAAATTTTTTATAAAAAAGAACATCAGGAAATATTTTTTGCAATACAAAAATTATATTTTAATTCTAAACCTATAGATCTATACACTGTTTCTGATGAACTTCGTAGAATTGGTAAATTGAAATCAGTAGGAGGAGAATTATATTTAATTGGATTAACACAAAGAGTTATTTCTTCTGCACATATAGAATATCATAGTCGCATAGTACTGCAAAAATTTATTTTGAGGAGATTAATCAGTATATCTTCTAATATAATTGAAAAATGTTATGAAGAAACTACGGATGTTTTCGATCTTTTAGATCATGCTGAGTCAAAACTTTTTGAGATTAACCAAAAATATTTAATAGCAAAAAAATATGAAACAACTCAATGTCTTATACAAAAAGCTATTGAAAAAATTAAAAAAACGGAAAAAGAAGGATTGAGCGGAATTTCTTCTGGATTTCATAAATTAGATGATATTACTTCTGGTTGGCAAAATTCTGATTTAATTATACTAGCTTCCAGACCAGGTATGGGAAAAACGACTTTTATGTTATCTATGGTCAAAAATATAGTAGTAAATCAAAAAAAACCAATTATTGTTTTTTCATTAGAAATGTCTTCAATTCAATTAATTACTAAATTAATTTCTTCAGAGACTGGTATTTCATTAGAAAAAATTAAAAAAGCAAATTTGTCTAAATCAGATTGGAAATGTTTGTCTTATAAAACAAAAAATTTAAATAATGTTCCTTTATTTTTAGATGATACTCCTTCTTTATCTATATTTAGTTTACGTGCAAAGTGTCGTCGTTTAATATCTCAATATGGAATTAAATTAATATTTATAGATTATATGCAATTAATGGGAACTAATGATCATGGTTTTAAACTACAAAATAGAGAGCAGGAAATATCAGTAATTTCTAGAAGTCTGAAATCTATAGCTAAAGAACTTGATATTCCAATAATAGCTTTATCTCAACTTTCTAGAGCAGTAGAAGTAAGAGGAGGGAGTAAGCGTCCTGTATTGTCTGATTTACGAGAATCTGGAGCTATAGAGCAAGATGCAGATATAGTTATATTTATTTACAGACCTGAATATTATGGATTTAAAATATGGGATTCTGAAGAAGAAAATGATTCTTGCATAGGTCAATCAGAAATTATAATTGCTAAACATAGAAATGGAGGATTAGATAAATTCCGTTTAAAATTTATAAGTGATCTAGCTAAATTTGAAAATTTAGAAGAAAAAAAATATACTTCTTCAATTTGGGAAGAAGATTACAAAAAAAATGTTCTTGAAAAAGAAGAAAAAAATTTTTTTATGTCATCTTCTTATGAAAAAAAAAATTATGAAAATTATTTAGATGATGACCTTGATAAAAGATAACATTGAATTTTGAATGGTTTTTTTCTAAAAAAACGGTTTGGGAGGATTCAAGAAAAAATAAAACTCTTCAAAAAATAGTTGTAATAACGGAAATAACAATAATTTTTGGTTTAATTATAACTTTTCTAACTTTTTCCATAGGATTTGGATTGAAAAAAACCATAAAAGATAAATTATTAAATATTAGAGGACAAATTCTGATTACAAAATATAATTCTTTTCTTTCTGTAAAAGAAAAGAAATTTTTTAAAACTAACTTAGTCAAACAAATTCATGGAATTTCTGAAAATAATGTGATTATTTCTAGAAATAAAAAAACAGATCGATACATATTTAAAGGATTGTATGAAGATTATAATCCGATTTTTTTTCAATATTTCTTAATTACGAAACATAAAAAAAAATTATTATCTAATAATGATATTTTTTTGTCTAAAAAAATAATCTTATCTCTGGGATTAGATATTGGATCAAACATTAAAATTGATTTTTTATTTTTTGATAAAAAAGGAAACCCTATTATTCTTTCTAAGAAATTTATAATTTCTGGTTTATATGAAACTGGAATACCAGAATTTGATGACGTATATATTATTGGAAATATAAAATCAATTCCAAAAATTTATGGATGTAAAAAAGATTTAATAAAAAAATTTGAAATTTTTATTTCTTATGAAAATATAGGAAAAAATTTATTTAAAAAAATTCCTAAAGAATTTGTAGTTCAAAATGTTCAAAATAATCATGATGTTATAAATTGGATTCACATATTTGATTCAAATATTATTGTAATTAGTTTTATTGTTTTTGCATCCGTTATCATTAATATGATTGTATTTATTTTAATACTTCTTTTAGAAAGAATGAAAACCATAGCTATTTTAAAAATTTTAGGTGCTAAAAATAAAATTATACATAAAATATTCTTATATTATATCATGCAAGTATTGATTCCTTCATTAATTATAGGAAATGTTGTCGGAATTACTTTATTAATTTTACAAAAAAAATTTCATTTAATATCATTAAATCGAACTCAGTATTTTGTTGATTTTGTTCCTGTTTATATTAACTTATATCATATTCTCATTATAAATTTTTCTGTTATTTTTGTTTGTTTTATAACAATATTTTTCCCTTCTTTCTTTTTTATTAAAAAAGTATCTGCTATAAAAGTTATGGAATTTGAATAAATCAAAAAATTTATTTTGTATTTTTGTTTTATAAGAAAATTCAATTAATTTTTGACACTTGTAAAATCTTCATCTGGAATAAGAGGGACACTAGGAGGAAAAAATGGTCTTTCTCCTATAGATATAGTCCAATTTGCTGCAGGGTATGTTTATTGGATGAAAAAAAAATATAAACATAAAAAAAAATTTTTTTTAATCTTAGGTAGAGATGGAAGAGTTTCTTCTGTTCTCTTTCAAAAATTTTTAATAATCACTTTCCAAACTCTTGGAGTAGATGTTATTAATATTGGTTTATCTACAACACCTAGTGTTGGAATTGCTGTTGTCAATGAAAAAGCTGATGGAGGAGTGATGTTAACAGCAAGTCATAATCCTAAAAATTGGAATGGCTTAAAAATGTTTAATTCTTATGGAGAATTTTTATATGAAGAGGATTTTCAAAAATTGTTATCCATAATCGAAAAAAAATATTTTAATTTTTCCTCATATAAAAAATTCGGAAAACTTTTTTACAAAAAAAATTATCTTCAAAAACATATAGAAAAAATTCTTGAGTTACCTATTATAGATAAAAATATTATTCAAAGATCGCAATTCAGTATTGTGGTAGATGGAATTAATTCTTCAGGAGGAATAGCTGTTCCTACTTTATTGAAATATTTAGGGGTTCATGTTATTAAAATGTATTGTGATCCTCATGGGGATTTTGTTCATAATCCTGAACCTATTAAGAAAAATTTAAAAGAAATATGTAAAAAAGTACCCGATTTAAGAGCAGATTTAGGAATTGCCGTAGATCCAGATGTGGACCGTGTGGTGTTTATTTGCGAAAACGGAGATTTTTTTGGAGAAGAATATACTTTAGTTTCTATAGCAGATTACATATTGGAAAATCAGTTAGGTCCTATTGTTTCTACCTTGTCATCTTCTCATGCATTAAAAGATCTTTCTATCAAAAAAGGAGTTCCCTATTATTCAACTCCTGTTGGAGAAATACATGTTGTAAAAAAAATGAAAGAAGTTCATGCAGTGATTGGAGGAGAAGGAAATGGTGGTATTATTTATCCTGATTTTCGTTATGGAAGAGATGCCTTGATTGGAATTGCATTATTTTTAACTCAAATAGCTAAACTTAAGAAGATTCCATTATCTAAATTAAAAAAGAGATATTCTAACTATTTTATGTCGAAAAAAAAAATTCGGTTTCTTTCTAATGAAAAAATTCAAATATTATTAAAAATAATAAAAAGAAAATATAAAGGAAAAAAAATGAATTTTAATGATGGAATTAAAATTTATTTTCAACACAATGAATGGGTGCATATTCGAAAATCGAACACTGAAAATTTCGTTAGAATACATGCAGAAAGTATTTCAAAGAAAAGAGCTAATTTTTTATCATCAGAAATTATATATGAAATAAAAAAAATTATGATTAATTAAATCATGGATATTATAAAATATACAGAAAATAAATTTTTGTTTAAAAAAGATTTTCCATTATTTCATTCAGGAGATACAATCACTGTTTTTTTTGAAATTAAAGAAGGAGAAAAAAAAAGGATTCAATCTTTCAAAGGAGTGATCATAAAAAAACAAGGAAAAGGATTAACTAAAACATTCACGATTCGAAAAATAAGTGCAGGTATAGGAATAGAACGCATATTTGTTTTCAATCAACCTAACATTCAAAAAATAGAAGTAAACAAAAAAGGAAAAGTCAGAAGATCAAAAATATATTATTTTAGAACCTTGAAAGGAAAAAAGGCTAAAGTAAAAAGCTAAAAAAAACGAAAAAAAAGTAAGTGCACTTTTTTTTCGTTTTTGTTACTGTTTTATTTACTATTTTTATCGTTTTCTTCAGTTGTTACTTTTTCAGATGCATTGTTGTTATTTTCCTCGTGATTATTTTTTGAGGATTCCTCACTAGTTGTAGGAGGTGTATTTGTGTTAGTATTAGTAGTAGAATCTGATTGATTTTCATTATTATTAGTTGTTTTTTCTTCTTCTGTTGTAGAAGAATTACTTTCATTCTTATTTTTATTATTACAACTAACAGTAAACAAAAATATTGCTAACAAAATCGTAGTGACTGTAATTCTTAATTTTTTCATCATAATCGATAGTATTTCAGTTATTACATATTCTGGACAAATTTATATAAAAATTTGGAATGAAAAAATATATCACAATTTGTATTTATTTAAAAAATAAGTACAATTAAATTTTAATTTTTCTTTTTAGTTTGAAAATAAGAATATTATGTATTTATTATAAACTATATAACAAACAATAAATAAAAATTATGTCTTTAAATAAAAAGATTTTAAAAGAGGCTCTTACTTTTGATGATGTTTTACTTGTTCCTTCTTACTCTTCAATTCTTCCATCAGAAGCTTCTTTGAAAACTTATCTTACACTTGATATTATTATGAATATTCCTATATTGAGTGCTGCAATGGATACAGTAACTGAATCTTCTTTAGCTATATCTATAGCTAGAGAAGGAGGAATAGGAATTATTCATAAAAATATGAATATAAAAAATCAGTCGGAAGAAGTTTATCGAGTAAAAAGAAGCGAAAGTGGAATGATAGATGATCCTATTACTCTTTATAGAAATTCTACATTAAGATATGCTCAATATCTTATGAAAAAATATAAAATATCTGGTTTTCCTGTTATAGAAAAAGATCATTCATTAGTCGGAATCATAACTAGAAGAGATATAAAATATCGTACAGATTTAGATTCTTTAGTAGAAAAAGTAATGACAAAAGAAAAATTAATTACATCTAAAAAAAATATTACGTTAGAAAAAGCAAAAAATATTTTACTAAAAGAAAGAATAGAGAAATTACCTATTGTAGATGATTATAATAAATTAGTAGGATTAATCACGATTCGTGATATTGATAATTTAATAGAATATCCTAATGCTTGTAAAGATTCTAGAGGAAGGTTACGTGTAGGTGCAGCTATTGGAATAGATAATAAGATTCTAGAAAGAGTAGAATCTCTATTAAGAGTAGGAGTAGATATTATAGCAATAGATTCAGCGCATGCTCATTCTTACAAAATATTAGAAACAATAAAATTAATACGAAATTCTTTTCCTAAAATTACATTGTTGACAGGAAATGTGGTCACTATGGAAGGAGCTAAAGATTTAATAGATGCAGGTTCCAATGTTTTAAAAGTTGGAATTGGATCTGGTTCAATTTGTACAACAAGAGTCATAGCTGGAGTAGGGATGCCTCAAATTACAGCTATTAATGATGTATATGAATATGCTAAAAAAAGAAATGTGAGTGTAATTTCTGATGGAGGTATTAGATATTCAGGAGATATAGTTAAAGCTATTGCTGCAGGAGCTAGTTCTGTTATGATTGGGAGTTTATTTGCTGGAACAGATGAAGCTCCAGGAGAAGAAGTAATTTTTCAAGGTAGAAAATTTAAAACTTATGTAGGAATGGGTTCATTAATAGCTATGAAAAGAGGGAGCAAAGATCGA
The DNA here is from genome assembly GCF_014251795.1 of Blattabacterium cuenoti. NCBI lineage: Bacteria > Pseudomonadati > Bacteroidota > Flavobacteriia > Flavobacteriales > Blattabacteriaceae > Blattabacterium > Blattabacterium cuenoti. Next base: position 476,495 of record NZ_CP059201.1, on the reverse strand, counting down.
TATTTTCAGTTTAATGAAAAATCTGTTCCGGAAGGAATAGAAGCTATAGTTCCCTATAAAGGAAAAATCAAAGATGTCATTTATCAAATTTGTGGAGGATTACGTTCTGGAATGGGTTATTGTGGGGTTACCTCTATTGAAGAACTTATGCAAAAAGGAAAATTTGTTAGAATAACTAATTCAGGTTTAAAAGAAAATCATCCACACAGTGTAAATATTACTAAAGAATCACCTAATTATAGTAAATAAAAATACCCGGAACGGGATTTGAACCCGTACGATCAAAACGATCACAGGATTTTAAGTCCTGTGTGTCTACCAATTCCACCATCCGGGTGTTTTTTCGTAAAAAAAAGCGAGAAACGGGATTTGAACCCGTGGCCCCGACCTTGGCAAGGTCGTGCTCTGCCAGCTGAGCTATTCTCGCAAAATAACTAATTTAAAAATACAAAGTTGAGTGCAGATTTAACAATCTAATAAATTTTTAATCTTGTGAATTTTTTCAACTACATTTTGTAATGATAAGGAATCAATATTTTTTGTTTTTTTTAAAGATAAAATTATTCTTTTTAATAAAGAAAAAATTTTTTTTTTATTAAGATTCGTTTGGTTTTTTTTATTATTAAATTGAAATGTTTTCAATGTATTCTTTGCTTTTTCAATAATTTCTATAGGCATTCCCGATATTTTGGCTACATAAATACCAAAACTATGTTCACTTCCTCCAGCTATTAATTTTCGCATAAAAATAATATTCTCATTTATTTTTTTTACAGATACATGATAATTTTTTATTCTTTTGAAGAATTGACTCATTTCATTTAATTCATGATAATGTGTTGCAAATAAAGTTAAAGGACGTAATTCTTTTTCATGCAAAAATTCAACGATGGATTTTGCTATTGATATTCCATCATAAGTACTTGTTCCTCTTCCAATTTCATCTAAAATAAGAAAACTCCTTTTTGATAAATTGTTGAGTATATTTGCTGTTTCATTCATTTCTACCATAAAAGTAGATTCTCCTAAAGAAATGTTATCAGATGCTCCTACTCTACTGAATATTTTATCTACTAATCCTATTTCCGCATATTTGGCCGGAACAAAACTTCCAATATGAGCCATTAGTATAATAATAGCAGTTTGACGTAAGATCGCAGATTTTCCTGACATGTTTGGCCCAGTTATAATTAATATTTGTTGATTTGATTTATTTAAAATAATGTCATTAGGAATGTAAGAGGCTTTATCTATAAATTTTTTTTCAATAACTGGATGGCGTCCTTTTCTTATAGATATTTTTAAAGAATCATTAATTTTTGGTTTAACATAATTATTTTCTAATGCTAAACTCGAAAAAGAAGATAGTACATCTAATTTTGCAATTATTTTTGCATTTTTTTGTAAAGGTTCTATTTTTTCTGATATTTGATTGATAAGATTGTTAAATATCTCTTTCTCCAAAAAAAATATTTTTTGTTCTGCGTTTAAAATTTTCATTTCATAATTTTTTAATTCTTCAGTAATATATCGAATAGAATTTGTCAGAACTTGTTTTTGTATCCAATGGGATGGAACTTTTTTTTTCTTTGAAATTTTAACTTCAAAAAAATATCCAAAAATATTATTATATCCAATTTTTAAATTATTAATCCCCGTTTTCAATTGTTCTATTGAACAAAGTTTTTTTAAATATTCTTTTTGATTAAAATACAGAGTACGAATTTCATCTAATTCCTTGGAAAATCCTTTATTGATAACATTTTCTTTTCCTTTTTCGATTTGAGTTGGAGGGTTTTCTTGTATTGTATCAGCTATTTTTTTACATATAAAAGTACAATCTTGAAAAGAATTTCCAATATTTATAAATATTTTTGATTTTTGACGTAGACATTTCTTTTGTATCTCTGTTACGGAAATTAAAGATTTATACAACGCATACATTTCACGTGGAGAAATTCTTCCAATAGCTATTTTAGAAGTTATTCTTTCTACATCATAAATATTTTTTAGTTTTTCTTTTATAAAATTACGTATCATATTATTAGTGTATAATTCTTGTACTATTTGATGACGTTTTTTTATATGAAATAAATTTTTTAAAGGAAAAAGAATCCAATTTTTCAATAAACGTCCTCCCATAGGGGTAATCGTGTTGTCCAGTATGTTGATTAGAGAAATTCCTTCTTGATTCAGAGGATGAAATATTTCTAAATTACGAAAAGTAAAATCATCGATCCACATATATTCTTCCTTTTTTATTTTTCGTATGTTTGAAATATGTTTGATATTAAAATGTAATGTATTATATAAATAAGATAGAATAGCTCCACAAGAAATAATTCCTAGTTTTAAATCATTAATGCCAAATCCTTTCAAAGAATTAATTTTAAAATGAGATGTTAATTTTTCATATGCAAACGAGTAATCAAACATCCAATCTTCCATTAAAAAAGTGTAATATTTTCCTTTTAAAAATTGATCAAAAAAGTTCTTTTTCTTTTTTTGAAAAAGAATTTCACTAGGATGAAAATGTTTTAAATATTGTACAACATTATTTTTTGTTTCTTCTGTAACAAAAAATTCTCCAGTAGAAATATCTAAAAAACTCAAACCAAAATTGAGATTATTTTCTACATAAATAGAAGCTAAAAAATTATTTGATTTTGGATATATAATATTTTCATTTATAGTTATTCCTGGAGTTACAAGTTCTATTACTCCTCTTTTGACAATATTTTTTCCTTTTTTTGATTCTTCTAACTGATCACAAATAGCAACACGAAATCCTGAACGTATTAATTTTGGGAGATAAGTACTTAAAGAGTGATAAGGAAATCCCGCTAATGGGATATGGGATCGTTTGGTTAAAACGATATTTAATGTTCGTGAACATTTAATGGCATCTTCTCCAAAAATTTCATAAAAATCTCCAACTTGAAACAATAAAATTGTATCTGGATATTTAGTTTTTATATCATTATATTGCTTGATTAATGGAGTTTCTTCTTTAGTTTCGTTTTTATTCATATCAAATTGTTAAAAATAGAAGATTATTAATTTATTATTATATATGTCAAAAAAATTTAAAGAATACGAAAAATTGGATTTGATTCAGACAACTACAGAAATATCTCAATATTGGAAAAAACATAATATTTTTAAAAATAATTCTAATTTTTATAACAAAAAGAGTCCCTTTTCGTATATTTTATATGAAGGGCCTCCATCTTTAAATGGTAATCCAGGTATTCATCATATTTTAACTAGGACTATAAAGGATATTTTTTGTAGGTATCACACACTTAAAGGTAAAAAAGTATTTATAAAAGCTGGTTGGGATGCTCATGGCCTTCCTGTGGAACTAAATGTAGAAAAAAATATAGGAATTACTAAAGACGATATAGGAAAAAAAATTAGTGTAGAAAAATATAATAATCTTTGCAAAGATTTTGTTAATCAGTCGTTGAAGAAATGGAAAATTTTTACAGAAAAAATAGGATATTTTATAAATTTAAATAATTTTTTTATTACTTATAACGCAAAATATATAGAAAGTATATGGTGGTTAATCAAAAAATTATATGATAAGAATCTTCTTTATAAAGGTTATACAATACAACCTTATTCTCCTGCTGCAGGAACAGGATTAAGTCATCATGAATTAAATATGCCGGGAACTTATAAAAAAGTTGAACAGTTATCTCCATTTTTGAAATTTAAGGCAATCAAAAATACTTTACCTGAAAAATTTAAAAATATTTTAGATGACATATATTTTATATCATGGACTACAGCCCCTTGGACTATTCCTTCAAATACGGCATTAGCTTTTGGGTATGATATAGATTATGTATTAGTTAAAACTTATAATACATATACTTTTTTAAAAGAAAATATTGTTTTTTCTGAAAAATTAATTCATAAAATATTATCATCAAGTCAGTTTTATTCTGTTTCAAGTAATGATGAATTAAATTTATATAATACAAATGATTATAAAATTCCTTATTTAATAGTAGAAAAATTTAAAGGGAAAGAATTACTATTTGGTAAATATGAACAATTATTACCTTGGTTTAAACCTTATCATAACGAAAAAAATGCATTTCAAATTATATTAGGAGATTTTATTAATGTTAGTGAAGGGACGGGAATTGTCCATATTTCTCCCACATTTGGGGTTGATGATTTTATAGTAGCTAAAAAATATAATATTCCTCCAATGTTAGTTTTAAATGAAAAAAATGTTCCTGTCCCTCTAGTTGATTTTAAAGGAAAATTTATAAAAGATTTTCCTCATGAATTTTCTGAAAAATATGTTAAAAATGAATTTGATAAAAATCAAAAAAATTCTTTTTCAGTAGATGAAAAAATTATTTCTTTTTTGGAAAGAAAACAAAAAATATTTAAAACTGAGAAATATGTTCATTTTTATCCACATTGTTGGAGGACAGATAAGCCAGTACTTTATTATCTATTAAATTCATGGTTCATAAAAACTACAGAAGTCAAAGATAAAATGATTAGTTTGAATAAGAAAATCCGATGGTATCCTAATTTTATAGGAAAAAAACGTTTTGATTCTTGGTTAAAGAATACAAAAGATTGGAATCTTTCTCGTTCTAGATATTGGGGGACTCCTCTTCCTATTTGGAGAACAGAAAAAGAAGATGAGGAAATCGTGATAGGATCGATAAAAGAATTGTTTTTAGAAATTAATAAATCTGTTGATCATGGACTTATGTCACATAATATATTTCAAGATTTTGTATTAGATGATATGAGTGATGATAATTATGATAAAATAGATTTACATAAACATGTTCTGGATCAAATTATATTGGTTTCTTCTAAAGGGGAACCTATGAGAAGAGAATCTGATTTAATTGATGTATGGTTTGATTCTGGAGCAATGCCATATGCTCAATTTCATTATCCATTTGAAAATAAAGAATGTATAGATAAAAGTTTATTATTTCCTGCTGATTTAATTTCTGAGGGAGTAGATCAAACACGAGGATGGTTTTTTACTTTACATACTATTAGTAGTTTATTATTTAATTCTGTAGCATATCAGAATGTGATCTCTACAGGATTAGTTTTGGATCAAAATGGTCGTAAAATGTCAAAAAGTAAAGGAAATACCATAAATCCTTTTGATTTAATCAATGATTATGGTCCTGATGCTATACGTTGGTATATTATATTCAATTCTGAACCATGGGATAATTTAAAATTTAATATAAAAGAAGTACAAACCATTGTAAATAAATTTTTTGGAACATTATACAATGTTTATTCTTTTTTTGTTTTATATGCTAATATTGATAATTTTTCTTACAAAGAAAAAGAATGTTTTGATCATTATACAGAATTAGATTTTTGGATTCTTTCTGAGTTGAACACTCTTATTCAAAAGGCAGATAGTTATTATACTAACTATAATCCAACTGAAGTTGCACGTTTAATTTCATCTTTTGTTTTAGATCAGTTGAGCAATTGGTATATTAGATTATGTAGGAGAAGATTTTGGAAAAAAAAATATACAAAAAATAAAATATCTGCGTATCAAATTCTTTATAAATGTTTAATTGTTATAGCTAAATTAATTTCTCCTATTGTTCCATTTTTTTCTGAAAAATTATACATAGATTTAAATTCTATCACTAAAAAAGAAAATTTTAAAAGTATTCATTTAACAGATTTTCCTATGTATGACTCTAATTTCATGAATAAAAAGTTGGAAAATAAAATGCTTTATATTCAGAAAATTGTTGCTATGGTTTTTTCTATAAGGAAAAAAAATAAAATAAAAATTCGTCAACCTTTACGAAAATTGCTTGTTATCATTCCTGATAAGGATGAAAAAATGTATTTTCAATTGAAAGAATCATCTGAAATTATATCTCAAGAGGCTAATGTTAAAGAAATAGAATTTACTTTTTCTTACAAAAATCTAGAGTTAATTAAACATATTAAACCTAATTATCAATTTATGGGACCTAAATTTGGAAATAAAGTTCAAATAATTTCGGAATACATAAAAAAATTTACCCAAAAAGAAATTAGAAAAATAGAAGAAGAAAAAGAATACATTTTTTTTATAGGTAAAAACAAAATTCTTCTTACTCTAGAAGATGTAAAAATTAGTACTGAATATATTAAAGGTTGGTCTATTTTATTTGATCCAAAATTGACAATAGCATTAGATTTAAGAATTACACCTTTTCTTTGGGAAGAAGGTTTCGTCAGAGAATTCATTAGACACATACAAAAATTTAGAAAGGACCGAGAATATCATGTCACCGATAAAATATTTATATATGTAAGTGTAAAAGGAAATTTTTATTTCCGAAATAAAATACAAATTATTTTACAAAATAAAAAATCTTTTATTTGTAAAGAAACTCTTTCTAGAGATCTTTCATTACAAGAAAATATAGAAAAATATGATGAAAAAAAAGAAAAAATATATTTTAAGGAAAAATTCATATTATATATGCATATTCAAAAAGAATAAAATGTAAGAATCAAGCTATTTCAAGCTTTTGAAAAAGGATCAAAAACATTAATTAATTTAATTGATAAAAAAACGAAAAAATTTTGGAACATTTACAAAAATTTATTAATTGATTTAGAAAAAATGTTTTATGGCTGTTCTTCATATTACTTTCAGTATTTAAGGTAAAAAATTATATAGAATTAACAAATAAGTTTTTTTTGAAAAAATATTTTTTAATTATTTTTTCTTTTTTATTAATAGATCAAATTTTAAAAATCTATGTTAAAACTCATTTCGAATTAGGAGGTGGTATTTCTATTTTTCCTTTTTTTCAAATTTGTTTTGTAGAAAATCCAGGGATGGCTTATGGTATTCATTTTGGATTCGGATATCATGGAAAAATATTTTTGAGTTTATTACGTTTTTTTTTAATTTTTTTAATTTTTATTTTTCTTTATAAGAATATCAAAAAAGGATCTTCCAAATATTTAATGATTTCTATTAGTTTAATTTTATCTGGATCTATGGGGAATTTTTTAGATAGTGCTTTGTATGGTTTATTATTTGATAAAGGAACAGTTTATAGTCAGGAATATCATAAATGGATTTCTTATTTTGGAATATCTAAAATAAATTCTAATATTTTTTCTCTAAATTATACTAGGGGATATGCCCCTTTTATGGGAGGGTGTGTTGTAGATATGTTTTATTTCCCTATAATAGATATCTATTTTCCTTGTTGGATTCCATTTTTTGGAGGTTATAATTTCAAATTTTTTAAACCTGTTTTTAATTTATCTGATATTGTAATATCTATTGGTGTATTTTTATTATTCATATTTAAACATAAAATGAAAGATATAAAAATCTTATAACATTTATTATTTTTTTGAGAATTATAAAAATCTCTATAGATTTGTATTGTCTTGATTTTCATTATTACGAATAAAATTTGAATAGCCGGTGTAGCTCAGTTGGTCAGAGCACGTGATTTGTAATCTCGGGGTCGTGGGTTCGAATCCCTCCATCGGCTTGTTTTTTGGGGGAGATACTCAAGTCTGGTTAACGAGGACAGACTGTAAATCTGTTGGCTTTGCCTTCGCAGGTTCGAATCCTGCTCTCCCCACCCCTATATAGCGGAAGTAGCTCAGTTGGTAGAGCTTCAGCCTTCCAAGTTGAATGTCGCGGGTTCGAATCCCGTCTTCCGCTCTACAAAAAAATGAATGAGAAGAATAATATCATTATATGGCCAATGTAGCTCAGTGGAAGAGCACTTCCTTGGTAAGGAAGAGGTCACGGGTTCAATTCCCGCCGTTGGCTTTTTTTTAACTCAATATTTTTAATAATTCTATCATGGCAAAAGAAAAATTTAAACGAGACAAACCGCATATAAATATAGGAACTACAGGTCATGTAGATCATGGTAAAACGACTTTAACAGCTGCAATTACAAAAGTTTTATCAGAAATTGGTTTAGCAGAAGAAAAAAGTTTTGATGCGATTGATAACGCTCCTGAAGAAAAGGCTAGAGGAATTACTATTAATACGTCTCACGTAGAATACGAAACAGAAAAAAGACATTATGCTCATGTTGATTGTCCTGGACATGCAGATTATATAAAAAATATGATCACAGGAGCAGCTCAAATGGATGGGGCGATTTTAGTTGTAGCTGCAACAGATGGACCTATGCCTCAGACTAGAGAACACATATTACTATCTAGACAAGTAGGTGTTCCAAAAATTGTAGTATTTATGAATAAAGTGGATCAAGTAGATGATCCAGAATTATTGGAATTAGTAGAAATGGAAATAAGAGAATTACTTTCGAAATATGAATATGATGGAGAAAATATTCCCATTGTACAAGGATCAGCTTTAGGTGCTTTAAATGGAGAAAAAAAATGGATAGAAAAAATAAAAGATTTGATGAAAGTATTGGATGATTATATACCTGAACCTATTCGTGAAATAGATAAACCATTTTTAATGCCTGTAGAGGATGTTTTTACTATAACAGGAAGAGGAACTGTAGCAACAGGTCGTATTGAAAGTGGAACTGTTAATACGGGAGATTCAGTAGATATTATTGGAATGGTAGAAAATAAATTATCATCTACAGTAACAGGAGTTGAAATGTTTAGAAAAATTTTAGATAAAGGTCAGGCCGGAGATAATGTAGGTTTGTTATTACGTGGTATAGAAAAAAAAGATATTAAAAGAGGAATGGTTATTGGAAAACCAGGATCTGTGAAACCTCATAAAAAATTTAAAGCAGAAGTGTATATTCTTACAAAAGAAGAAGGAGGAAGACATACTCCTTTTCATAATAAGTATCGTCCTCAATTTTATTTGAGAACAACTGATGTAACGGGTGAAATTCATTTACCGAATGGAGTAGAAATGGTGATGCCTGGAGATAATGTATCAATGGAAGTTGAGTTACATCATTCTATAGCATTAAGTGAGAATTTACGTTTCGCTATTCGTGAAGGAGGGAGAACAGTAGGTGCTGGACAGGTTATTCATATAATAGATTGATTTTTATTTAATGATAAAACGGATGTAGCTTAGTTGGTAGAGCACCGGTCTCCAAAACCGAAGGTCGTAAGTTCGATTCTTACCATCCGTGCATTGGTTATTAAACTAAAAAAACAATATATGAAAAAAAATAATTTTTTTTTGGAAATTTATAACGAATTTTTTCATTGTATTACATGGCCTAAATTGGAAGATTTACAATACACAACAATAGTTGTATCTTTTTTTTCCATATTTATGTCCATATTTTTATATGGGATAGATGGCATTTTTATTTTTTTAATTAAAAAATTATTTTCTTTATAAAATTATATATTAATGAGTGATTTTGAGAGAAAGTGGTATGTAATTAAAACCATGAGTGGACAAGAAAACAAGGTGAAATCATATATTGAGAATGAAGTTAGAGATAATGGATTTCAAGAATATATAGGGAAAGTATTAGTTCCTATTGAAAAAGTTATACAAATGAGAAAAGGAAAAAAAATTCATAGAGAAAAAGTCCATTACCCTGGATATGTTATGGTTGAAGCAAATTTAGATGGAGAAGCTGTACATGCAATCAAGAATGTTCCAGGTGTTATAAATTTTTTAAGTGAAGGAAAGGGTGCTTCTGCAACTCCTATTCCTATGAGACAAGAAGAAGTAAATAAAATGTTAGGGAAAATAGATCAACTTTCTGAAAGTTATGAAAATATTACTATGCCTTTTATAGTAGGCGAAACGATTAAAGTTATAGATGGCCCTTTTACAGGATTTAATGGAACAATTGAAAAAATAAATGAAGAAAAAAGAAAATTGGAATTGGCTGTTTTAATTTTTGGAAGAAAAACTCCATTAGAATTAAATTTTACACAGATTGAAAAAATCTAACCATGGTTAAAAAAAAAGTAATAAAAAGAATTAAAATACAGAAAATAAATGGAGGGAAAGCTAGTCCAGCTCCTCCTATAGGACCTATTTTAGGTAGTTCTGGAGTCAATATTATGGAATTTTGCAAACAATATAATACTCTGACTCAAAACAAAATAGGAAAAGTATGTCCTGTTGTCATCACTGTGTATGAAGATAAATCATTTTCTTTTTTCATTAAGAAATCTCCAGTTTCTATTCAATTATTGAATATAATAAAAAAAGAAAAAGGATCTAAAGAATCTAATCGTTATAAAATAGGAAAAATAAGTTTAAATGAAGTGAAAACGATTGCTCAGAATAAAATGGAAGATTTGAATTGTTTTTCGATTAATTCAGCTATATCTATGATTTCTGGAACTGCTAGATCTATGGGAATAGAAATAGAAATTGAGGGATAAAAAAATTTCATTTATGATATGTCAAAAAAATTAACTAAAAATAGAAAGAAAATTTTAGAGAAAATTTCTAGTAAAAATAAAAAATATTCTTTAAAAGAAGCAATATCTATCATTAAAGAAATAAAATTTGTAAATTTTGATGCATCTGTCGATATTTCTGTTCATCTAGGTATAGATGTTCGTTCTCCTAATCAAATGGTCAGAGGGACGGTTTTGTTACCCTATGGAACAGGAAAAAATATTTGCGTTTTAGCTTTAGTTCCTGAAGAAAAAGAATTAGAAGTTCAAAAAGCAGGTGCTGATTTTGTTGGATTAAAATATATTGAAAAAATTAAATCTGGATGGACAAATGTTGATATAATTGTTGCTACTCCTTCTGTCATGAACCAATTAGGAAATATTGGAAAAATATTGGGTCCTAAAGGATTAATGCCAAATCCTCAAATGGGGACTGTTTCTATAAATCCAGAAATATCCGTTAAAGAAATTAAATCAGGAAAAATAAGATTTAAAGCTGATCGTTATGGAATTGTTCATGCTTCAATAGGAAGAATTTCTTTTTTACATGATTATTTATTAATAAATATTGAAGAATTTATGAAAATAATTATTCGTAATAAACCTTCTGCATCTAAGGGTTCTTATATTAAAAGTATTTATTTATCCAGTACTATGAGTTGTGGTATTCCATTAGATTTAAAAAGTTTTGTGAACAAATGAACAAAGAAAATAAAAAAAAAGCATTATCGGAATTAGTTTCTATATTATCTCATAATAGTACGACGATATATTTAATTGACATGTCCGAATTAAATTCTAACCAAATATCTTTTCTTAGGAAAAGTTTTTATAAATATAATATTAAAATGAGAATGATAAAAAATACTTTATTGAAAAGAGCCATAAATGAGATTGAAAACAAAAAATTTGATTCTTTTTTTCCTATTTTAAATGGAAATACAACAATATTATTTTCCAGTTGTAATGTTGCAAATGTTGCTGCAAAAATTATAAAAAATTTTCATATCAAAGAAAAAACTGATAAACCTTATTTAAAAGGTGCTTATGCCCAAGAATTTTTTTATTTTGGTGGAAATAAAGATTTAAATTTGTTGTTTCATCTTAAATCTAAGGAGGATTTTATCATTGAAATTTTCAAATTACTTCAATTTCCAATTAAAAATATTCTTTCATCTTTATTGAATTCAACAAAATTCAAAATATGTGAAATTTTAGAAACTTTGTCTTCTACTTCTATAGGTAAAAAAAATAAAAATTATCTATAAAATATTAAAAAATAAAATAAAATGATAGAAAAGTTAGCAGAACAATTAGTGAATTTAACTGTAAAACAAGTTAATGAATTAGCCACTCTTTTAAAAAAAGAATATGGAATAGAACCATCGACTTCAATACAAAAGAAAGAAACTTTACATCAAAAAGAAAAAGTTGATGAAAAAAAGGAGAAAAGTATTTTCAACATAATTTTGAAATCGTCTGGAAATTCTAAATTATCTGTAGTTAAATTGGTGAAAGAAATTACTGGAAAAGGATTGAAAGAATCTAAGAATTTAGTGGATAATATTCCAAGTATTCTCAAAGAATCTGTGAATAAAAAAGAAGCAGAAGATTTTAAAAATAAATTTGAGGAAATAGGAGCTGAAGTGGAATTAAAATAAACAATTTATATTTTTAAATTAAAATTGGTGAATACAGAAAAAGAAAGAATCACTTTTGCCTCAGTAGCAAAACAAGTAGAGTATCCGGATTTTTTGGATATTCAAATCAAATCATTTAAAGAATTTTTTCAATTAGATACAAAATCGGAAAATATAAAAAACGAAGGATTATTCAAAGCTTTTACAGAAAATTTTCCTATTTCTGATGCTAGAAATTCTTTTGTTTTAGAATTTAAAGGTTATTCTATAGATTCTCCTAGGTATTCAATAGAAGAATGTATAGAAAGAGGTTTAACCTATAGTGTTCCTTTAAAAGCTAAATTAAAACTATATTGTACTGATCCTGAACATGAAGATTTTGAAACTGTATATCAAGATGTTTATTTAGGAACATGTCCTTATATGACTCCTTCTGGTTCTTTTATTTTTAATGGATCTGAAAGAGTTATAGTTTCTCAATTACATCGTTCTCCTGGTGTATTTTTTGGTCAATCTCATCATGCTAATGGAACCAAACTTTATTCCGCAAGAATTATTCCATTTAAAGGGTCATGGATAGAGTTTGCTACAGATATCAATAATGTTATGTACGCTTATATTGACAGGAAAAAAAAATTACCAATGACAACTTTGTTACGTGCAATTGGATATGAAAGAGATAAAGATATATTAGAAATATTTGATTTAGCTGAAGAGATAAAAATAAAAGGAAACGAAAAAAATATTCTAAATAGAACTTTAGCCGCTAGGGTACTGAAAATTTGGAATGAGGATTTTGTAGATGAAGATACAGGAGAAGTTTTATCTGTAGAAAAAAATGAGGTTCTTATAGATAGAAATGTTTTTTTAAAAGATGAACACATTGATCTCATGATAAATTATGAAATTCAAACTGTTTTACTCCATAAAGAAGGAGGAAGAAAAAAAGATTATTCTATTATTTATAATACTTTACATAAGGATCCAACTAATTCTGAGAAAGAAGCAGTCGAATATATTTATAAACAACTTAGAAATACTGAGCCTCCAGATGAAGAAACGGCCAGAAGTGTTATAGATAAACTTTTTTTTTCTGATGCTAGATATAGTTTAGGACCTGTGGGGAGATATCGTTTGAATAAACGTCTTGGTCTCAAGATAGATTCTAATTATTTAGTTTTAACTAAAGAAGATATTATTGCAATAGTAGAACATTTGAATGCTTTGTTCAATTCTAAAAGAGAAGTAGATGATATTGATCATTTATCTAATAGACGAGTCAGAACAGTAGGAGAGCAACTTTATACTCAATTTAGTATTGGTTTAGCGAGAATGGCGAGAACTATAAGAGAAAGAATGAATGTTCGTGATAATGAAGTTTTTATGCCTATAGATCTTATTAATGCTAAAACTTTATCATCTGTAATTAATACTTTTTTTGGAACAAATCAATTATCTCAGTTTATGGATCAAACAAATCCTTTGTCAGAGATAACTCATAAAAGGAGACTTTCAGCATTAGGTCCTGGTGGATTATCTCGAGAAAGAGCTGGTTTTGAAGTTAGAGATGTGAATTATTCCCATTACGGAAGATTATGTCCTATAGAAACTCCAGAAGGTCCTAATATAGGATTGATATCTTCTCTTTCTGTATTTGCTAAAATAAATAAGATGGGATTCGTTGAAACTCCTTATAGAATTGTCTATGCTCAAAAAGTTGATTTAAAATCTAAAGTTAAATATTTAAGTGCAGAAGAAGAAGAGGGAAAAATTATCGCACAAGCTAATGCTATTGACAAAAACGGGAATTTTTTATCTCATCGAATTATAGCTCGTGAAGATGGGGATTTTCCTATAGTAGAACCTAATCAAATAGATTATGTAGATGTTGCGCCTAATCAAATAGCTTCTATATCTGCTTCTTTGATTCCTTTTTTAGAACATGATGATGCAAATAGAGCTTTGATGGGGTCTAATATGATGCGTCAAGCAGTTCCTTTATTAAAACCAGAAGCACCTATTGTAGGAACCGGATTAGAAAAACAAGTTGCAAGAGATTCTCGTATGTTGATTCATGCAAAAAAAAATGGATTTGTCAAATATGTTGACGCTAGAAAAATTATTATTTGTTATCATAAAACAAATAAAGATAAAGAAGATTTAATTAGTTTTGATTCTGAAGATCAAGTTTATGACTTAATTAAATTTAGAAAAACAAATCAAAATACATGTATCAATTTAAAACCTATTGTAAAAAAAGGAATGAGAGTAATTCGAGGGCAGATTTTATGTGAAGGATATGCTACAGAAAATGGAGAATTAGCTTTAGGAAGAAATTTAAAAGCAGCTTTTATTCCATGTAATGGTTATAATTTTGAAGATGCTGTTTTGATTTCAGAAAAAGTTGTAAGTGAAGATTGGTTTACTTCTATTCATATAGATGAATATTCTTTAGATGTTCGTGATACAAAATTGGGTATGGAAGAATTAACTAATGACATCCCCAATGTTAGTGAAGAAGCGACTAAAGATTTAGATGAAAATGGGATAATCAGGGTAGGAGCAGAAGTGAAACCTGGAGATATTCTTATTGGAAAAATAACTCCAAAAGGAGAATCTGATCCAACACCAGAAGAAAAATTATTAAGAGCAATTTTTGGAGATAAAGCAGGAAATGTGAAAGATGCTTCTTTAAGGGCTGAACCATCATTGTTTGGTGTTGTTATAGATACAAAACTTTTCACTAGAAGTATAAAAGATAAAACATCTAGAATTCAAGATAAAATTAAAATAACACGTTTAGAAAAAGAATATGAGAAAAAATTTTTAGATCTTAAAAATATTTTGGTTAAAAAGTTGCAATTTATTTTGGATGGAAAATTATGTGATCATTCTGTTTTGAATGAAAAAAAACAGGAAGTTTTCAAAAAAGGGATAAAGTTTACTATGAAAATACTTAACAATATAAACGATTATATAGGAATTTTTTCTAGTGATTGGACTGATGACATAGAAATTAACAATTTAATATCAGAAATTTTACATAATTATAAAATAGCGGTAAATGACTTAAATAGTTCTTTCAAACATAAAAAATTTTCTATTAGTGTTGGGGATGAATTACCTTCAGGTATTGTGAAAATGGCTAAAGTATATATTGCTAAAAAAAGAAAATTAAAAGTAGGAGATAAAATGGCAGGAAGACATGGAAATAAGGGAGTCGTAGCTAGAATATTAAGACAAGAAGATATGCCTTTTTTAGAAGATGGGAGTCCTGTTGATATTGTATTAAATCCTTTAGGAGTTCCATCAAGAATGAATATAGGACAAATATATGAAACTGTATTAGGATGGTCTGGATATAAATTAAATATAAAATTTTCTACACCTATATTTGATGGAGCAACTATAGAAGAAATTTGTAAACACACAGATAAAGCTAAAATTCCTCGTTTTGGAACCACTTATTTATTTGATGGAGGAACAGGAGAAAGGTTTGATCAGCCAGCTACTGTAGGAGTAATATATATGTTGAAATTAGGTCATATGGTAGATGATAAAATGCATGCACGTTCAATCGGCCCTTATTCTTTAATTACACAACAACCTTTAGGGGGGAAAGCTCAATTTGGGGGCCAACGTTTTGGAGAAATGGAAGTTTGGGCGTTAGAAGCTTTTGGTGCTTCCAATATTTTGCGTGAAATTTTAACTGTTAAATCAGATGATGTTCCTGGAAGAGCTAAGACCTATGAATCTATAGTAAAAGGAGAACCAATGCCTGAACCTAATAATCCAGAATCTTTTAACGTTCTTTGTTATGAATTAAAAGGGTTAGGATTAGATATACGTTTAGAAGAATAGATTTTAATTATTCCATATTTTTATGAAATGAATAGAAAAAAAAACAACAGATTTAATAAAATAACTATTCGATTAGCTTCTCCGGAAGTCATATTGAAAGAATCTCATGGAGAAGTATTAAAACCAGAAACAATTAATTATAGAACTCACAAACCGGAAAGAGATGGACTTTTTTGTGAAAAAATTTTTGGTCCAGTAAAAGACTATGAATGTGCTTGTGGTAAATATAAAAGAATTCGTTATAAAGGTATTGTTTGTGATAGATGTGGAGTTGAAGTTACTGAAAAAAAAGTAAGGAGAGAACGTATGGGACATATAAGTCTTGTAGTCCCCGTTGCTCATATTTGGTGTTTTCGATCATCTCCTAATAAAATTGGATATTTATTAGGGTTACCTTCTAAAAAACTTGAAATGATTATTTACTATGAACGATATGTTGTTATTCAAGGAGGAGTTGGGGTTCGTTCAGATGGATCTTCATTAGAAAAAGGAGATTTTCTTACTGAAGAAGAATATTTACAAGTTTTAAATAAACTTCCAAAAGATAATCAATTATTAGAAGATTCTGACTCGAATAAATTTATAGCTAAAATGGGAGCAGAATGTATAGAAGATCTTTTAAATCGAGTTGATTTAGATATTCTATCTATAGAATTAAGAAATCAAGCTCATAATGAAACATCTAAACAAAGACGAATTGAAGCATTAAAACGTTTACAAGTTGTTGAATCTTTTAGGGAAGGAAAAAAAAATGGAGGAAATCCATCTTGGATGATTATTCATGTATTATCAGTAATACCTCCTGAATTACGTCCTTTAGTTCCATTAGATGGAGGACGTTATGCTGCTTCTGATATGACTGATTTATATCGTCGCGTATTGATAAGAAATAATCGTTTAAAAAGACTTATAGAAATTAAAGCTCCTGAAGTAATTTTACGAAATGAAAAAAGAATGTTACAAGAAGCAGTGGATTCTCTTTTTGATAATTCAAGAAAAATTTCTGCTGTTAAATCAGAAGCAAATCGTCCTTTAAAATCTTTATCTGATGCATTGAAAGGGAAACAAGGTCGTTTTCGACAAAATCTTCTTGGAAAAAGAGTAGATTATTCAGCTCGATCTGTTATTGTTGTAGGACCACATTTGAAATTACATGAGTGTGGATTACCTAAAGATATGGCTGCAGAGCTTTATAAGCCTTTTATTATACGTAAATTAATTGAAAGAGGAATTGTTAAAACAGTAAAATCTTCAAAAAAAATTATTGATAAAAGAGATCCTATGATATGGGATATTTTAGAAAATGTTTTAAAAGGACATCCTATATTATTGAATAGAGCTCCTACGTTACATAGATTAGGAATTCAAGCTTTTCAACCTAAATTGATAGAAGGAAAGGCTATTCAATTACATCCTTTAGTTTGTGCTGCTTTTAATGCAGATTTTGATGGAGATCAAATGGCAGTTCATTTACCATTATCTCATGGAGCTATATTAGAAGCTCAACTTTTAATGTTAGCTTCTCAAAATATATTAAACCCGGCTAATGGATCTCCTATTACTGTTCCTTCTCAAGATATGGTATTAGGATTATATTATATGACTAAACCTTTATTATCAAATAAAAAAATAAAAGTAAAAGGAGAAGGACTTATTTTTTATTCTCCAGAAGAAGTTGAAATAGCATATAATCAGAGAGTTGTAGATTTACATGCTTCAATTAAAGTTAAAGTTCTTATTCGTGAAGAAAAAAAATTTTTTTCTAAAATCATAGAAACTACTGTAGGAAGAGTATTATTTAATCAAGTAGTACCTAAAAAAGTAGGATTTATTAATGAATCTCTTACAAAAAAATCTCTTAGAGAGATTATAGGAAGAATATTACATCTTACAGATGTACCTACTACTGCTAATTTTTTAGATGACATTAAAGAATTAGGTTTTTATAATGCGTTTAAAGGTGGTTTATCTTTTGGATTAGGAGATATAATTATTCCTGATAATAAAAAAGATATGGTAAATCATGCAATTAAACAAGTAGATAATGTAAAAACGAATTATAATATGGGATTAATTACAAATAATGAACGTTATAATCAAGTAATTGATATATGGACTACTACTAATGCTATGCTTACGGAAAAAGTAATGAAATATATGCGAGAAGATAGAAAAGGATTTAATCCTGTATATATGATGTTAGATTCTGGAGCAAGAGGTTCTAAAGAACAAATACGTCAGCTTTCTGGAATGCGTGGTTTAATGGCAAAACCTAAAAAAGCAGGGTCTTCTGGAGGAGAAATTATTGAAAATCCTATTTTATCCAATTTTAGAGAAGGGCTTTCTATTTTAGAATATTTTATATCTACTCATGGTGCTCGTAAAGGATTAGCGGACACAGCATTAAAAACTGCAGATGCTGGATACCTTACAAGACGTTTAGTAGATGCAGCTCAAGATGTTATTATAAAAGTGGAAGATTGTCAAACTTTAAGAGGATTAGAAATTTCTGCATTAAAAAAAAATGAAGAAATAGTGGAAACCTTATTTAATAGAATTTTAGGACGTACATCTTTAAATGATATTTATAATAAAAAAAATCAATTGATAGTTTCTTCAGGAGAAATAATTGATGAAAAAATAGCAGAAGTTATTGAAAAATCTGGAATAGAAATAGTGGATGTTCGATCTCCTTTAACTTGTGAAGCTAGAATGGGTATTTGTTCTAAATGTTATGGTCGTAATTTATCTACAGGAGAAATTGTTAAAAAAGGCGAAGCAGTTGGAGTAATTGCAGCACAATCTATTGGAGAACCAGGAACTCAATTAACTTTACGTACTTTTCATGTTGGAGGAACAGCAGGAAATATTACAGAGTCATCACAAGTAAAAGCAAAATATGATGGAATAGTAGAATTCGAAGATTTAAAAATTGTGAAAACAAAACGGGATCCAATAGGAATAGTGGTTTCTCGATCTACAGAAATGAAACTTTTCAAGTTTAATAAATCATCTGTTTTAATGATGAATAATATACCTTATGGTGCATCTTTATATGTGAAACATGGGGATCAATTAAAAGCAGGAGATATAATTTGTAAATGGGATTTATATAATGCAGTTATTGTTTCAGAATTTTCTGGTATAATATCTTATCAAAATTTAGAACAAGGTGTTACTTTTCAAATAGAAATTGATGAACAAACTGGATTTCAAGAAAAAGTAGTAATGGAGGTTAGAAATAAAAATTTGATCCCAACGCTAAAAATTATCAATGAACAAGATGAAGAATTAAAAGTATATAATTTACCAGTAGGTGCTCATTTGATGGTAGAAGATGGAGAAAAAATAGATGTAGGAAAAATATTAGTTAAGGTACCAAGAAGAAGTGCTAAATCAGGAGATATAACAGGTGGATTACCCCGTCTTTCTGAATTATTTGAAGCTCGTAATCCATCTAATCCAGCTGTAGTATCAGAAATAGATGGAATAGTGAGTCATGGAAAAATTAAAAGAGGAAATAGAGAAATTATTGTAGAATCTAAAACAGGAGAAATCAGAAAATATCTTGTTAAATTGTCTAGTCAAATATTGGTGCAGGAAAATGATTATGTAAAAGCAGGAATGCCTTTATCAGATGGAGCAGTTACTCCTAATGACATTTTAAATATAAAAGGACCTAGAGCTGTTCAAGAATATTTAATAAAAGAAATACAAGAAGTATACCGTTTACAAGGTGTAAAAATTAATGATAAACATTTTGAGGTCATCGTTTTACAAATGATGAGAAAAGTAGAAGTTATAGATGTAGGGGATACAAAATTTTTAGAAGGTAATATTGAATATAGAGATGATTTTATAGAAGAAAATGATAAAATATCTCAAATGAAAGTAGTTGAAGATCCTGGAGATACTGAAATCTTTAAAAAAGGAGATATTGTTAATTTGAGAGATCTTAGAAATGAAAATGCAGTTTTAAAATATAAAAATAAAAGATTAATAATAATGAGAAATGCAATTGCTGCTACAGCAAGACCTATATTACAAGGTATAACAAAAGCAGCGTTACAAACTAAATCTTTTATATCTGCAGCTTCATTTCAAGAAACAACAAAAGTTTTAAGTGAAGCTGCTATAAGTAGTAAAGTTGATTACTTACATGGATTAAA
The DNA here is from genome assembly GCF_014251795.1 of Blattabacterium cuenoti. Classification (NCBI taxonomy): domain Bacteria; kingdom Pseudomonadati; phylum Bacteroidota; class Flavobacteriia; order Flavobacteriales; family Blattabacteriaceae; genus Blattabacterium; species Blattabacterium cuenoti. The sequence continues at coordinate 456,448 of NZ_CP059201.1, read as the reverse complement.
AGAAAATGTTATTGTAGGACACAAAATACCAGCAGGAACTGGATTAAGAGAGTATGAAAATCTTTCTCCAGATATTTTGTAAAAAGTTTAGTTTATAAAAAATTTTTTATCACTTTTTTCCATTGATTTTTTATAGATACCGTTTTATTGAAAACAATTTCATTTTTTTCATTATCTACATAAAAATAGCCAATTCTTTGGAATTGAAAATGGTCTCCCTTTTTAGCCTTTTTTAAAAAAGGTTCCGCATAAGCTATAATTTGATTTTTTGATTTAGGATTCATATATTTATGAAAAGTATCTATATCTGGATTTTTCTTTAAAAAAAGAGGATTATATAAATTAATTTTTATGGGAAAAAAATGTTTTATAGAGACCCAGTGTAAGGTGCTTTTCACTCTTCCTTTTTCTTCAATTTGATTTTTTTTACCAGATTTACTTTTAGGATCATAAGTACAATGTATTTCTTTTATTTTTCCTTTTGAATTTTTGATGACATAATTCGCTTTTATGATATAAGCATTTTTTAATCTTACTTCTTTTCCAATACAAAGACGAAAAAAATTTTTTTCTTCTTTTTCTAGGAAATCATCTTTTTCAATATATATAAATTTGGAAAATGGAACTTTTCTGCTTCCGTAATTATTATTTTCTGGATTATTTTCTGCTTCTACCCATTCAGTAGTATTTAAATAATTATCAATAATTAATTTAATTGGATGTAAAACTACCATAACTCTAGAAGCTATTTGATTTAAATGTTCTCTAATACAAAATTCAAGAAAAGATATATCAATTATATTGTTTCTTTTTGTTATTCCTATTTTGTGAATAAAATTTTTTAAAGCAATAGAAGTGTATCCTCTACGACGTAACCCTGATATTGTGAGTATACGAGGATCATCCCAAGATTGAATAATATTTTTTTCAATTAAATATTGAATTTTTCTCTTACTAGTTATAGTATGGCTTAAATTTAATCTTGAAAATTCTATTTGTTTGGGGATAATTTGATTTTTTTTATCAATACAAATTTGATCTAAATACCAATTATATAATGGACGTCTGTTTTCAAATTCTAAAGAACATAATGAATGAGATATTTGTTCTATATAATCACATAATCCATGTGTCCAGTCATAAGTAGGGTATATACACCATTTATATCCAGTTTTGTGATGTTTTCTTTGTAAAATTCTATACATAATTGGATCTCGCATATTCATATTTGGAGAACTCATATTGATTTTAGCTCTTAAAACACAAGATCCTTCTTGAAAAAATCCGTTTTTCATTTTTTCGAAAAGAAACAGATTCTCATCTGTAGATCTATTTCTGTAAATACTATTAATACCAATTTCTAAGGGATTTTTCCTTTGTAATTGGATTATATTTTGAGATTGATCATCTACATAAGCTTTATTTTCTATAATTAATTTTATAGCCCATTCATAAAGTTTATGAAAATAATCTGAAGCATAACTTTCATGATCCCAATTGAAACCTAGAAAAAGGATATCTTTTTTTATGGAATCTATAAAATTTTTGTTTTCTACTATAGGATTAGTATCATCAAATCTTAAATTAATTGGAGATTGATATTTTTTACTTAATTCAAAATTTAAACATATAGCTTTTACATGACCAATATGAAGATATCCATTAGGTTCAGGAGGAAAACGAAATTTAATTTTTTTTATAGGAAATCCATTTTTTATATCTTCCTCTATAATTTTTTCAATAAAATGTACATATGATTTTATTACGAATAATAATTATAAATTTGATACGAATATAATTAATTTTTTGAAAAAAATATATTTTTGTTATATTATTTTAATAATTATTATTTGAATTACACAAAAACAATTCAATGGATTTTTGATCGTCTTCCAATTTATCAAAAAATTGGATTGAAATCATATAAGCCAGGATTAGAAAGAATACAAAATTTTTGTTCTTATTTAGGAAATCCACAAAATTATTTTAAAAGCATTCATGTAGGGGGAACAAATGGAAAAGGATCAACAGTGCATATGTTATCTTCTATTTTACAAGAAGAAAAATATAAAATAGGGTTATTTACTTCTCCTCATTTAGTAGATTTTAGAGAAAGAATAACTTATAATGGTATTTTCATAGAAGAGGATTTTATCGTAGACTTTATAAATAAAAATAAAAAATTTATAGAAGAAAAAAAAATTTCATTTTTTGAAATGAATACGGCTTTAGCTTTTCAATATTTTAAAGAAAAAAAGGTAAATATAGCAATTATTGAAGTAGGGATGGGAGGAAGATTAGATTCTACTAATCTGATTATTCCAGAAATATCTGTAATTACAAACATTAGTTTAGATCATACAGAAACACTCGGAAACAATCCATTCAAAATTGCTTTAGAAAAAGCAGGAATTATAAAGAAAAATGTAACAGTAATAATAGGAAGAAAAATATCGAAACATATTCGATTATTCTTTCTTAAAGAAGCTTTAAAAAAAAATGCTCCAATTTATTTCTCTATCAAATCTGAAAAAGATTTTCAATATAAAATGCCTTTTCAAGCAAATTATCAAAATTTAAATAGAAGTATAGTATTAAAAATTATAAATATTTTACATCATAGAAAAAATATAATAATATCTAATGAATCAATAAAAAAAGGATTTAAAAATGTAATAAAAAATACTTCCTTTAAAGGAAGATGGCATATTTTACAAAAAAAAAGACCAAAAATTATTTGTGATATAGCTCATAATGAAGAAGGTATATATTTGATAAATAAACAATTAAAAAAAGAATCATATGATGAATTGCATTTAATTTTAGGTTTTGTGAAAGAAAAAAAAGTGGATCAGTTGTTAAGATATTTTCCTATTGAATCTTTTTACTATTTTTGTCAACCCAATATAGATAGAAAATATTCTATTCATAATTTGAAAAAATTAGTCAATAAAATATTTAAAAATCGTAAAAAAATAAATTTTTTTACTTCTGTCAAAGAAGCTTTTTTGCATGCTAAAAATAAAGCAAATGATAACGATTTAATTTTTATCAGTGGAAGTACATTTGTTGTATCAGAGATACTACTAGATACTAGTATATTATAATTATAAGAATTTTTTTTCTTACATTTGATAAAAAAAAATAGGGGCAATTAGCTCAGTTTGGTTTAGAGCATCTGTTTTACAAGCAGGGGGTCACTGGTTCAAATCCAGTATTGCCCACTATTTTCAAAATGAAGTTTAAAATTTCATATTGATCTTTAGGATCAAACCATGTAATTGACATGTCTTTTTTATACCATGTTAATTGTTTTTTTGCATATTTTCTAGTATTTTTTTTTATTTTTTCTATACTTTCATACAAATTATTTTTTTCAGAAGAAAGAAATTCAAATATTTCTTTATATCCTATGGTTTGTAAACTGTTCAAATTTCTATAATGATAATATAATTTAGCTTCATCTAATAAACCTATTTTTATCATTTTATCTACTCTATTATTAATTCTAGAATAAATCTCGCATCTAGGCATTGTTAACCCTATTTTTATAATGACAAAATTTCTTTTTTTTTTTTGTAAAAAAAAGAAGGATTTTTACCTGTAGATTTAACGATTTCTAAATATCGAATTAATCGTCTAGGATTAAAAATATCTATTAGATCGTCTGATTTTTTTAGTTTAAAAAATTCTTTTTGTAAAAAGGAAATTCCTTTTTTTTTAAAATGATAAATTAAATGATTTCTAAAGTTTAAATTAATTTCAGGAAAATCAGATAATCCTTCTGTTACAGCTTTTTCATACAAACTAGATCCTCCTACCATAATTAATATGGAATATTTATTAAATAATTCTGATATTTTATTCAAAGAATCGGTTTCAAATAATTTAGCATTGTATACCTGATGAATACTTAAATTTCCAATAAAATGATGTGGAATACGAGATAGTTCTTCTACAGTAGGCATAGAAGTCCCTATTTTTAATTCTTTATAAAATTGTCTAGAATCACAAGATAAAATTTCAGTTTTTAATTTTTCAGCTAAAAATAAAGATAAATGAGTTTTACCTATACAGGTAGGACCTAAAATAAAAATGATAAATTTTTGTTTCAATTTGAAACGGAAGAATATTTAGACAATTTATTATACATCCAATAATCTGCTAAAACTAAAGCGGTCATAGACTCAACAATAGGAACGGCACGAGGTAAAACACAAGGATCATGTCTGCCTTTTCCTTCTATAAAAATCAAATTTCCGTTTTGATCTATAGTTTTTTGTTTTTTCATGATTGTAGCTACAGGTTTAAATGCAATTCTAAAATAAATATCCATTCCATTTGAAATTCCTCCTTGTATTCCTCCGGATAAATTTGTTTTTGTAGTTCCATCTGTTTGAAATAAATCATTGTGTTGAGATCCTGTAAGATGAGTTCCATAAAATCCACTTCCATATTCAAATCCTTTTACTGCATTAATTGAAAGCATAGCTTTTCCTAGTTCAGCATGTAATTTTTCAAAAATAGGTTCTCCTATTCCTATAGGAACGTTTTTAACAACACAAGTGATAATTCCTCCTATAGTATCTCCTTGATTTTTTATTTTTTTGATTTTTGATATCATTTTTTCCGCAGTATCTGGATCTGGACATCTTATAGGACTTCTTTCTATTGATTCTCTAGATAAATTTAATTCTTTATAAGATTTTTTGATAGATATATCTCCGACAGATGAAACATAAGACGTTATTGTAATATTTTGTATTAATTGCTTTGCAATTGCACCAGCCACAACTCTACATGTTGTTTCTCTTGCGGAAGAGCGTCCTCCTCCTCTATAATCCCTTATTCCATATTTTTTTTCGTATGTCAAATCTGAATGCGATGGACGATAAACTTCTCGAATATGACTGTAATCATCTGATTTATGATCTTTGTTATAAATAATAAAACCTATAGGAGTTCCTGTGGTTTTATTATTAAATATTCCAGATAAAAAATTGACTTCATCAGATTCATTTCTTTGAGTAACTATAGATGATTGTCCAGGTTTTCTTCTATTTAATTCATACTGAACTTCTTGAAGATTTAATTTTATTCCAGCTGGACATCCATCAATAATTCCACCTAAAGCTGTTCCATGACTTTCACCAAAAGTACTAACTCGAAATAAATTTCCAAAAACATTTCCTGCCATAAAATTTTAGTTTTTAATTTCTATAGAAAAAGGTCTTCCTAAATGATTTATTCGACTCATACCCATTAATATTTTATTTCTATAACGTTTCTCCACTTCAAATAATGAAGAATTTGATAAAATTTCTATATGACCGATGTTGATACGACGTGAGTTCTTCACTGCTTGATTGATTAAATTAATCAAACCTAATTTCGTTAAATTATCTTTAGAACCTATATTTAGAAAAAGTTTTGAAAAAGATTTTTTTTTCTTATAATGATGATTATCTTTATTGGAAATAGGAATAGGATTTAAATCTTTTGAGTTTTTGTAATAATTTATAAAATGATTAAATTCAATCCAATAGAAACGTTTAATTAATTCTTTTTTATCTAAAAATTCTAGATTTTTTTGTATTTCAGGAAGAAATTTCGTCATTAGTTTATCATCTACAACTACTTTTTTTACTTTCTCTATAAAATAGAATAATTGTTTTTCGCATATTTCTTCTCCAGTAGGAAGCATGAGACGATTAAAATTTTTTCCAATTTTTTTTTCAAATTCTCTTAAATTTCGAATTTCTTTAGTTTGAATTATACAAACAGAAATCCCTGTATTTCCAGCTCTTCCAGTTCGTCCGCTTCTATGAACATAGATTTCACTTTCTTTTGGAATACTATAATTAATAACATGTGTTATATTATTTACATCTAATCCACGAGCGGCTACATCTGTAGCAACAAGAAATTGTAAATTTTTATTTCTAAATCTATTCATAACAGATTCACGTTGTGTTTGTGAAAGATCTCCATGTAAAGCATCAGCGTTATAACTATCTTTTATTAAGATTTCAGCTATTTCTTTAGTTTCTTTTTTTGTGCTACAAAATATAATTCCATAAATATCAGGATTTATATCAACAATTCTTTTTAAAGCTAAATATTTTTTATTCAAGTTTTCTATGACATAATAAACATGTTTTACATCATTAGAACCTATATTTTTTTTTCCTATTACAATTTCTACAGGATTTTTTAAATATTTATGGGCTATCACATTCATATATCTTGACATTGTTGCCGAAAACAATAAACTTTGTTTTTTCTTTGGTAATTTTTCTATAATATAATCTAATTCATCTTTGAATCCCATATTCAACATTTCATCTGCTTCATCAAGGACTAAATATTTAATTTTGTTAAAACATAATTTTTTTCTTTTAATTAAATCAATAATTCTTCCCGGAGTTCCTACTATAATATGAGTTTTACTTTTCAAATATTTTATTTGAGTGTTGATATTAGCTCCTCCATATAAAGAAACAATTTTTATAAATGACGAAAATTTTGAAAAACGAAAAAGATCTCGTGTAATTTGTATACATAATTCTCTTGTTGGACATAAAATTAAAGCTTGAGGAAGAATAGATTGAAAATCTATTTTTTGAATAATTGGAAGTCCAAAAGCCGCCGTTTTTCCTGTTCCAGTTTGAGCTAATGCTATAATATCTTCTCCTGAAGATAATAAAAAAGGAATAACTTTTTCTTGTATTGGAGTGGGATATTTAAATCCAATATCTTCTATAGCTTTAATTATATTTTCGTTAAAAAAATTGTATTCTTTAAATGTTTTGTTTTTCATAAACAAATGGTAAAAATACTATTAGAGTTCATATGTTTTATAACAAATATAGATATTTAATATGAACTAGAACATCGTATAATTATTTAATTGAATATTAAGCACTTATTGTATTTTTTTTTATAATTTTTTCGATTATAGTTTTGTATCTTATAAAAAGTAACAGAGCTGATATAGTTAATCCTAAACCTAATCCAATCCATATGCCTACACCTCCCATTTTGATAGTAATAGACAAGAACCATGCTGATGGTATAGCAATAATCCAATAAGAAAAAAAACTAATCCACATAGGAATATGAACATCTTGTAATCCTCTTAAGGCTCCAAGAATAATTCCTTGCAATCCATCAGATAATTGAAAAAAACTAGCAACAACAATCATTTTCTCTGCAAGTTTAATAACCTCTTCATCATTTTGAATATAGATATAAGGAATGTAACTTTTAAATAAAAAAAAGAAAAAACTACAAATTAACATGAAAATAATACCCATAAAAAAAATAGATCTTCCTATTATTTTTAATTCTAAATAATTTTTTAACGCTAATTGGTTTCCTATTCTAATTGTAGCAGCTACAGAAAAACCTGTGCTTAAAAGAAAGGTAGAAGAAACTAAACTAATAACTATTTGATGTGCAGCTAAGACTTTAATTCCGCATTTTCCTGATATAAAAGAAGAAATAGCGAAAGCACTAACTTCAAATAACATATGTAATCCAGAAGGAATTCCTATTTGTAATATTTTTTTTATATATTTTTTTTTGAAAAAAAAACATTTTAATTCATTATAATAATTATGTACTTTTTTATACTTATACAATAAAATAAAAATACCTATAAGCATAATTATACGAGATATTAAAGTTGCATAAGCAACTCCAATAATGCCTAATTTAGGAACGATAAAAACTCCCTTTATAAAAACATAATTTAATATAATATTAATCAATGCAGAGATCCAAGTTATAATAAGACCAGGAAATACTAAGGATAATCCTTCTGAAAATTTTCGAAAAACTTCGAATATCATCCAAGGAATGAAAGAGATTGAAACGATTCTCAAAAAAGAAATAGTTTCATTTAATATTTCTTTAGGTTGCCCTAAATAAGGAAAAATGTAACAAAATATATATGTTAATCCATACATTAATACGGATAAAATCAAGTTTAAAATTAATCCATGATGAAAAATAATAGCTCCTTTTTTGTATTCTTGTCTTGCATCCGTAGATGCAATTAAAGAAGAAATAGCAATGGATATTCCTAATCCAAAAATGATCATAATAAAAAAAACAGCATTAGCTAATGATACTGAAGCTAAAGCTTGTTTCCCTAAAATTCCAACCATCATATTATCAGATAGGCCTATACATATTACTCCCAGTTGAGTAAAAAAAACAGGAACGGCTAATAAAAAATTTTCTTTAATATGTTTTAAATATATTATGCTTTTTTCCTTAAAAAGAAGATATAATTTTTTTAAAATTAATAAATTCAGTTTGATACTTTTATAAAAGGCAATTTTACAATTTGAATAGGGATTTTTTTCTTTCTTATAAGAATAAATACAGAATTTCTTTTATTGTGATTTATTAAATATCCTAATCCAATCCCTTTTTTTAAAACTGGAGAATAAACACCAGAAGTTACATGACCAATATTAATATTATTTTCATCTATAAATAAGTATCCTTTTCTAGGAATTTTGTTTTTATCTTCGATAACAAAGGATATAAATTTCTGATATGTTCCTTCTTTTTTTTGTTTCTGTAATATTTTTTTTGCTATGAATTCTTTATTGAATTTTACTATCCATGATAAATGAGCTTCTATAGGAGTTATTGTTTCGAAAATATCTTGTCCATATAAACGGTATCCCATTTCTAATCTCAAAGAATTTCTACTTGCTATTCCACAAGGAAGTATTTGATCTTTGTCCATTTTTAAAATATCATTCCATATTTTTTCAGCATTTTTATTAGAAACATAAATTTCTATTCCTTTAGATCCTGTATATCCTGTACGAGAAATTAATACATCTTTTATTCCTGAAAATTTACCAATTTGAAAATGATAAAAAGAAATTTTATCTAAAAAAATATCTGTTAATTTTTGGGCATAAAATAAAGATAATGGGCCTTGAATAGCTAAAAGAGAATATTCTAGAGATGTGTCTATCAATTTTAAATCATCATATTTATATTTTTTTATATGATCATTAATCCATTTTTTATTTTTTTCAATATTGGAAGCATTAACTATCAGCAAAAATTCATGATATGAAATTTTATAAATAACTAAATCATCAATAATTCCACCTATATTATTAATGAAACAAGTATATTGAGCTTGTCCTATTTTTACTGTAGATAAATCATTTGTAGTTAGATATTGAATTAATTTTTCAGAATTTTTTCCTTTTAAAATAAATTTTCCCATATGACTGACATCAAAAATACCAGCACTGTTTCTCACAGACATATGTTCAGCTAAAGAAGAATTATATTGAAGAGGCATGTAAAATCCAGAATAATTTACCATTTTAGCACCTAAACAAATATGATTATTATATAAAATTGTTTTTTTAATAAAACTTTTATTGGTTACCGTCATATTCAACAAAATTATTTTTCGTTTCGTACAAAGTCATTTTTAGATCTAAATTAGAAGATATCCTTTTTTTTATTTTTTTCCACATAAAAATAACAATGTTTTCTATAGTGGGATTAATAGATGAAAATTCTTTAATATCTAAATTAATATTTTTATGATCAAAAAGTTTTTCTATTTCATCAGAAAGAATATATTTCAATTTTTGCAAATTGAAAACGAATCCTGTTTCAGGATCTATTTCTCCTGTTAGACTTACAATGTATTTATAATTATGTCCATGATAGTTTAAATGAGCACATTTTCCAAATATATCAATATTTTTTTTATAGTCCCAATGACTGTTGTAAAGTCTATGAGCCGCACTAAAATATCCTTTTCTATTTATAGTAGCTATCATATTCGTTTTAATTGATTTAAATAATCTCTAACAATAATTTTTAACCAAATCGTGTAAGAGTTTGGATAAATATGAATATTCTTAATTAATTCATTTAATGAAATCCATTTCCAATTATCTACTTCTTTGAAATTTATAATTGGAGATTTTTCATAATATCCGACAAATACATGATCTAATTCATTTTCTATTAAACCATTACTTAAAAATCCATGATAAGTAAAGCTAAATTTTTTTTCTAAGAAACAATCAAAACCCATTTCTTCTATCAAACAACGATGTGCTGCTTTTAAAACAGATTCATTTTTTCTAGGATGACTACAACAGGTATTAGTCCAAAGTAAAGAAGAATGATATTTTATTGAAGATCTTTTTTGTAACATTAAATTATTTTCAAAATTAAAAATAAAAACGGAAACAGCACTATGCAATAATCCTTCTGCATGAATTTTTTCTTTTTTTTCAAATCCTATAATTTCATTTTTCTTTCCTACTAAAGGAATAAGATCTTCATAATACTTTTCCCTTTTCATAAATATGAACTAATTTTTGTATTGATTTTGATATAGATAAGATAATATAATGTAAATTTGTGTTGTTTGTTTTTTAATTTATGAAAAAAGAAATTCAAGAATTACTAAATGAATTAAATAATTTAAAAAAAAACACATTGATGAACATGATGAGAATTCAATTTGTTTTTTTATCTCCTCAATTAAATATATTAATAGCAAAAATGCCCATAAACCAAAAAATATTTCAACCTTTTGGATATCTTCATGGAGGAGCTGTTATGACTTTAGCTGAAAGTGTCGGAAGTTCTGTTTCCTTTATCAACATTAAAAACGAAAGAAAAAAAAATTTTAAAATTTTTAGCATTGAAATTTCTGCAAATCATGTTCAATCTATAAGAAAAGGTATTTTATTTGCCAAAGCTCAAATTTTTCACAAAGGAAATACTTTACATTTTATTCAAATTCATATTTATAACGAAAAAAAAAATATCATTAGTTTTTGTAAACTAACTAATATCATAATTATTAAAAATTAATTATGTCAAAAGAAATTAATATTTTCTCTTTATACAAAAAAATCATAAAAAGTTATTACAATAAAAATAGTTTTGTTCTCTTTAGGAAGCCTAACGAAAAAAAAATCTTTTTTTACCTTCATTACAATTCCATAAAAGATGAAACAAAAAAATTTTTTTTAATTAAAAATTTTAATAACAATCATACCATAAAAATACAACCAAAAAAAATTTATAGTACAAATATACAAAAATATAAAGGTAAAATTTTTCCTTCTTTTTGGGAAAAAAATTCATCATTATTGACATATTCTTATAGATATAAAAAACTGATAAAAAAAGCTATTGAAAATATCAAAAAAGGATTTTTTAAAAAAGTTGTTTTATCTAGATCTATCAAAATTCCTTTTCAGAATTTTGATTTTAAAAATACGTTTGTAAAATTAATTTATACTTATCCAAATGCTTTAATTAGTCTTTGGTATGATTTTAAACATGGGTTTTGGATTGGATGTTCTCCAGAATTATTAATGAAATGTCATAATAAACAATTAAAAATTTCAGTTTTAGCAGGAACTCTTTGGAAAGAGACCAGCAAGTGGACAAATAAAGAAATAGCAGAACATAAAATTGTTATAAAATATATTTTGAATATGTTAAAATCTTATAAAGGGTCTATTCGCATAAAGAATACTAAGATCAAGAAAATCGGTCATTTAAAACATTTAGAAACTTCAATTTATTTTTTTTTTGATGAGATTCCTGATTATAATGAAATATTAAATCGTTTACATCCAACTCCTTCTGTATGTGGATATCCAAAAGATCAATCATTAGATTTTATTCATAAGAATGAAGAACACAAAAGAAATTTTTACACAGGATATTTTGGAATAGTTGATAAAACTAATATGGAATTGTATATAAATTTAAGATGTGTAAGAATAAAAGAGGATAAAAAAGAAATGACTTTGTATGCGGGCAGTGGAATCACTGTGGATAGTAATGTCCATCAAGAATGTATAGAAACAGAAAATAAAATAAAAAATATTCTTTCTCAACTCATTTTTAAATAATTTTTTTCTTTCTATGAAATGGCCTTATAATTAAACGTACACTTTTGTGATAATGAAAATATTGAATAATCCAATTGGTTAAAGCAATTACTCGATTTCTAAAACCAACTAAACTAACTAAATGAATAAACATCCAAACAATCCAAGCTAAAAAACCTTTTAATTTCAAATAAGGAAAATCACATACTGCTTTATTTCTACCAATAGTAGCCATTGATCCTAAATTTTTATAGACAAAAGGTTTAATATTTTTATTTTCACATAAAACACAATTTAAATTTTTAGCTAGATAATTTCCTTGTTGTATAGCAGGTTGAGCTGTCATAGGATATCCATTAGGATAATGTTTATTGGAATTCATGTAAGAAACATCTCCTATTGCAAAAATATTTTTATATCTTATAGTTCTAAGATAATCGTTCACTAAAATTCTACTTCCTTCTATATCTTCTTCTGAAAAACCCTTTATAATAGCACCTTTAACTCCTGCAGCCCATATTACATTGGAAGATTCTATTTTTTTATTTTTTTCCATAGAAACTATTTCTCCATTATAATCTTTAACTAGACAATTTAACCAAATAATAACGCCTAATTCTTTTAAATTATCATAAGCTTGTTTAGCTGATTTTTGAGACATCCCATCTAATAATCTAGATGTAGCTTGTAATAAGTGAATATTCATATGTTGAATATCTAAATCAGGATAATCATATGGTAACACATATCTTTTCATTTCTGCTAAAGCACCAGCTAATTCCACTCCAGTAGGTCCTCCTCCAACAATAACAAAAGTCATCAATCTTTTCTTTTCTTTATCATTTTTTGTTAATAAAGCGGATTCAAAATCTTGTAAAATGAGACTTCTTAAATTTAAAGCTTCTGGAATAGATTTCATAGGTAACGCAAATGATTCTATATTCTTATTTCCAAAATAATTGGTAATAGATCCTGTTGCTAAAATTAAATAATCATAGGATAAATTACCTACATTTGTATATATTTTTTGCTCTTTTGTACTTATATAATGAACAAAAGCTAGTCTAAAAAAAAAGTTTTTTGTTTCTTTAATTATATTTCTGATAGAATGTGCTATAGAATCTGGTTCTAAACCTGCTGTAGCTACTTGATATAACAAAGGTTGAAAAGTGTGATAATTATTTTGGTCTATAAGTACCACTTGAAATTTATCTCTTCTCAATTTTTTCGCCACCTGTAATCCAGCAAATCCAGCTCCAATGATTATGACTCTTTTTAAGTTGTTTACTTTTGGTATATTCATAGTCAAAAATTTGACATAATAAGCTAATTTATATATATTTTCATTTTAATTTATAAATTAATAATTTTGTTTAAAAATAGATTTTTATGACTTATTATTTTATTGTGGGAACTACCTTTTTATTAAGCGTTGTTGTTAATACAATGTTAAGAAATAAGTATATATCTTATTCCAAGATTTACATACACTCACGTATGAGTGGAAAAGAAATAGCAGAAAAAATGTTAATGGATCATGGAATTTCAGATGTTCATGTTCTTTCTGTAGAAGGAGAATTAACTGATCATTATAATCCTATCAATCAAACCATTAATTTAAGTGAAAAAGTTTATAATGAGAGTACTGCCGCTTCAGTTGCAATAGCAGCACATGAATGTGGTCATGCTTTACAACATAGATTAGGTTATAATTTATTAAAATTACGGAATCATTTAATCCCTATTTTAAATTTTACTTCTAAGTTTATCAATCTATCGATAATGGCTGGATTAACTATTTTTTACAGTTCAGGAGGAAAAGATTCTTTCATCCTAAAATTAGGAATAGGATTGTTTTTTTTAGTAGTGATATTTTCTGTTCTTACATTACCTATAGAATTTGATGCAAGTAATAGAGCTTTAGTTTGGTTAAAAAATAAGAATGTAGTTAACTATCAAGAATATCATAAAGCAAAAGAATCATTGAATTTAGCAGCTATGACTTACGTTATTTCTGCTTTAGGAAGTTTGTCTCAATTAATATATTTTTTGTCTCTTTTTACAGAGAAAAAAGAGGAAAATCTTTAATTCTTTAATTCTTTATTTTTTTCTTCTTTTTTTTGGTATTTCTAGGATTTGGACGAAGATTTCCGTATGTTTTATTTATTATTTTTCCTCTCCGAGTTTTTTTATCTCCTTTTCCCATATAGTATGATTTATAAAAATTTTTTTAGTAATTCATATGTTCTATTTGCTTCTTCTTGAAAGTGATATGTGGATAAATCATTTTGAATTATGAAATTAGATGCTTTTTCTCTTTTTTTATTAGATATTTGATTTTTTAAACGATCTATAATTTGATTTTCATTCAAATTATCTCTTTTAATTACTCTATTGATCATATTTTCTTCAGATGAAATTATAGTTATAATGAAATTACATTTTTTGTAACTTCCACTTTCAAATAGTATGGCAGATTCCTTTATTGCACACATAATTTTTTTTTTTTGTACAGATGATATCCATTGTTTGAAATCAAGTGATATCCATGGATGAACAATTTTGCATAGCAATTTTAATGCAGTAGGATTTTGAAATACAGTTTCAGATAAATAAAATTTATTTATTTTATTTTTTTTATAAGATTTTTTTCCAAAATATTTTATGATATTTTTTTTTATAATTTCTATTTGATTCATTAATATTTTTCCTCTTTGATCTGAACAGTAAATAGGTATTCCTTTTTTTCTTAGAAAAGAAGAAAATAAACTTTTCCCACATCCCATTTTTCCCGTTACACCTACTAATGTTAATTTTTTATACTTTACTTTTTTGATCATGATCATTATTATTACTGTAACGTAATTGAGTTAATTCTTTTGATATTGTATTTTTTTCAATTTTTATTTTTCCTGAAAGAGTTTCCAATACAAGAAAATGATCTGTAACATCTATAATTTTTCCATGTATTCCTGAATTTGTTACTATATGATTTCCTTTTTTTAAATTTTCCTGAAATTTTTTTTCAATTTTTTGTTTCTTTATTTGAGGACGTATCATAAAAAAATAAAATATAATAAAAATTAGCACAAACATCAAAATAGTGTTTGCTATAGAATTTTGTTGTAATGAAAAAAACATAATAATATTTTTATATAGGTTTACATAAGTCCTTTTCCTATTTTGAATATTTTATTCTTTTTATATAAGAATTTAAATATTTGATCTAATATTCCATTAATAAAAACTTTACTTTTATCCATACAAAAAATTTTTGTAATTTCTATGTATTCATTCATAGTTGCTTTAGGAGGAATATTCGGAAAATATAAAAATTCACAAATAGCCATTTGCAATATAATCAAGTCTATGATTGCTATTCTTTTTATATCCCAATTATCTGATGTCTCTTTAATTAAATCATTAAATTCTTCTCTATGAAAAATAGTGTTTCTATACAAATCAATAATAAATTTTTTATTATCGTTATTTTTATAAATGTTATATAATTTAAAATTTTTAGGTGTAGAATAATTGATAAATTGTAAGGTTTTACATACCATATTATGAGCTAAATATAAATCCTCTTCTCCATTAATATAATATAAATCTTCTATATATTCTATTAATTTTTTATTTGGAATTACAAAACTTTTATAATAGTTAATTAGAAACATTTTTTCTCCTTCAAAAGAAGAAGAGGATTGTCTGAAATCTTTTTTGAAAAAATTTGATTTTTTTTGCATTTCTTTTAATAATATAAAGATATATTCATCTTGTTGATTCCATAATATTTTTTCAGAATTTTTTGTATAGTGATATTCTTTTATTAAATATTTGTTTTTGGATAATATTTTTATCACTGAATTATATGCAAATTTTTGAGTGATTTCTGTTTGATAATAAAAATTTTTCTCCAAAACATTTTCTCTAATTTTTAAAATTAAATAAAGAAGAAAAATATATAAATGATGCAACAATTCAATATTTTGAAGCATTTTTTCTTCAACTTTATTTGAATCCATTTTAGATAAATGTTGAGCATATAAAAATTGTAAACTTCTTATTCTAAAGAGACGTCTTATTGACATTTTTTTATTATAATAATGTTGATTTTATGCACAATAAAATTTTTATAGTATGTATAATTATATAAATAAAAATCAAACTTAAAAAGTTTGTATTTTTGCATGTTATATGAGTGATTTATTTTCGTTTAGTAAACGATATTGCCAAAAATACAAATTACGTTTATGTATAGGATTTTTATTAATATTAATATCAAATTTTCTAACTTTATTTCCTATTCCATATATAGGAAAGTCTGTTAATACTATAAAAGATCTATTTACGAATTTTTCAAATGCATCAGATTCTTTTTCTTTAAAAAAAGATATTTGCATTTGTACCAGTATTATATTAATAATTCCAATTATAGGTGGATTTGTTAAATATCACATGCGACAATGTATAATTACTACATCTAGGATGATAGAATTTGATATAAAAAATGAAATTTTTTCACATTATCAAAAACTGAGTTTATCTTTTTATAAAAAAAATTCTACAGGGGATTTAATGAATCGTCTGACAGAAGATGTTTCTTTTATCAGACAATATATAGGTCCTGGAATGATGTATTTTTTAAATCTTTTTGTTCTTTTTGTCATGGTATTTATGCAAATGTTTCGCATTAATAAAATATTAACTTTTTATGTCATATTACCTATTCCTATTCTTTTTATTTCTATTTATTATATTAGTATTTATATTACTAATAAAAGCGAAGAAGTTCAAAATTTTCAATCTTTTATTTGTTCCTTTATACAAGAAACTTTTTCAGGAATTCACATCATCAAATCATTTGTATCCGAATCTTTTTTTCAAGAAAAACATAGGAAAATTATATTAAAATATCAAAAAAAAAATATAGAATTAGCGAAAATTGATACTATATTATCTTCTATTATTACATTTTTTATAGGAACTTGTCATTTGTTGATTCTTTTCTTTGGAGGAAAAAAATACTTTGATGGAGAAATAAAAGAAATTGGAACTATTGCCGAATTTTTCACATATATAAATATTTTGATTTTTCCTTTTATTATATTAGGATGGGTTGTTTCTATTGTAGAAAGAGCTAAAGTTTCACAGGTTCGTATTAACGAATTTTTAAAAGAAAAACCTGAAATATCAAATAATAATTTGATAAAAACAAAAATTTTTGGAGAGATTCAATTTAAAAATGTAAGTTTTTATTACGACAAAATAAATGATCAAAATCATATAGTTAGTAAAATATCCTTTACTTTAATGAAAGGAAAAACTTTAATTTTAACAGGAGAAACAGGATCAGGGAAAACGACCATAGGAAGATTAATTTCTCGTTTATATGACCCATCTCAAGGAGATATATTAGTAGATAATTTATCTTTAAAAAATCATAATTTATATGATTTTAGGAATCATATTGGTTATGTTCCTCAAGAATCTTTTCTTTTTTCAGATTCTATTTATAATAATATAGCTTTGGGAAGTGTCAATAAAGTAGCTCCGTGTAAAGTATATGATGCTGCTAGAATAGCTATGATAGAAAATGAAATTTTCAATTTTAAAAATGGATATGAAACTGTCATAGGAGAAAGAGGAATTACTTTATCTGGAGGACAAAAACAAAGAATATGTATAGCTAGAGCTATAATAAGAAATCCAAAAATTATTATATTTGATGATAGTTTTTCTTCTATAGACCAAAAAACTAGAAAATTGATTATTCATTATATTAAGAAAAAAATGAAGTATAGTACTATTATTATTATAACTCATGATACTTCTTATATTTCTGATTTTGATTTATTTATTGTTTTAAAAAATGGAAAAATATCAAGAATAGAAAATAAAAAATTTTTTTTGTGAAAATTTATTTCGAATAATTATATAGTACGGACCATTTTTTTTGTTTAGATTTGCTTAATTAGGATTATAATATTTTTTGAAATGGAAGAAAAAGAAAATATCAAAGAGAGAAATGAAATTTGTTCACGAACTCTAAAAACTGGTAGTCGAACTTATTTTTTTGATGCAAGAGAAACAAGAGCTGGTGATTATTATTTGACTATAACTGAAAGTAAAAAAAATTTTTCTGAAACAGGAGAAATAACTTATAAAAAGCATAAAATATATTTGTATAAAGAAGACTTTTCAAAATTCCAGAGTATACTTGATGATATGATTCGATTTATTATTAATGAAAAAGGTAGAGAAGTTATTTCAGAACGTCATCAAAAAGATTTTAAAAATCATACTACATACAATCAAGAAATTAAAGAGGGTCATAAAAAGGCATCAGAAATGAAAAATTTCACAAATATTAATTTTGAGGATATTTAATAAATATATTAGAGATTTGTATGTTGTTTAATTTTCTTTTGTGAATGTGAAGTTGTTTTTCTTGTTTTCAAAACAACGATCGTTTTTATTATGTTTAATGGAATATATGAAAAATTATATAAGTATAATGAATGATATTAATACTTTCATATTTGATGTGGATGGAGTATTGACTAATTGTACTTTAAATCTGTTTCCGGATGGAAATATGGTCCGTCAAATGTTTGCTAAAGATGGTTATGCTATACAATTAGCAAAAAAAAAAGGATATAATTTATGCATTATAACAAGAGGATCTGATCTAATGGTTTTTAAACGTTTGAGAAGATTGAATATTCGTTATATTTATCAAGGAGTAGATGATAAAAAAAAGTATTTAGATAAATATTGTAATATTTTAAATATTACTAAAAAGAAAATTCTTTATATGGGGGACGATATTCCTGATATCGAAATTATGAAATCAGTTGCTTTGCCTTGTTCTCCTATAGATGCGGTTCAAGAAGTTAAAGATATATCCAAATATGTTTCTCCTAAGAAAGGAGGGAGAGGATGTGTTAGAGATGTCATTGAACAAACTTTGAAAATTCAGAAAAATTGGTTTTGATTATATTTTAAAAAAAAATAGTGTCCTTTTACAAGACACTATTTTTTTATTTTTACATCACATCATTCCACCCATTCCTCCTCCTCCAGCTCCTGGCATTGGAGGTGCAACATTAGGTTCCTCTTTTTTTATTTCTGTTACAACACATTCAGTAGTTAATAGCATTCCTGAAACAGATGCAGCGTTTTCTAATGCAACTCTAGCTACTTTAGTTGGGTCTATAATACCTGCTACTATCATATTTTTATACTCACCAATTTTTGCATCATACCCAAAATCACCTTTTCCTTCTGCTACTTTAGCTACAACAACAGATCCTTCCCCTCCTGCATTAGCCACAATTTGACGTAAAGGTTCCTCGAGTGATCTTCTAACTATTTGTATTCCAGTATCTTGATCTACATTATCTCCTTTTTTATTTTCTAAAGATTTAATAGCACGAACTAAAGCTACACCTCCTCCAGCCACAATTCCTTCTTCTACTGCAGCTCTAGTAGCATTTAAGGCATCATCAACACGATCTTTTTTTTCTTTCATTTCTACTTCAGAAGCTGCTCCAACATATAATACAGCTACTCCCCCAGCTAATTTTGCAAGACGTTCTTGTAATTTTTCCTTATCATAATCTGATGTAGTAGATTCAATTTGAGCTTTAATTTGATCAACACGTGCTCTTATATCTTTTTTACTTCCACCTCCATTTACAATAGTAGTGTTATCTTTATCTATAATAACTCTTTCTGCTTTTCCTAACATGTGTAATTTGACGTCTTCTAACTTGCTCCCTGTTTCTTCTGAAATTACAGTTCCTCCTGTTAATATAGCAATATCTTCCAACATAGCTTTTCTTCTGTCCCCAAAACCAGGAGCCTTAATGGCTGCTACTTTTAAAGTTCCTCTAATTTTATTGACTACTAATGTAGCTAATGCTTCTCCTTCCACTTCTTCTGATATAATTAATAAAGGTTTTCCGGATTGTGCTACAGGTTCTAATATAGGCAACAAATCTTTCATTGCTGCTATTTTTTTGTCAGATAACAAAATTTGAGGTTGATCGAATTCTGTTATCATTTTTTCAGTATTTGTAACGAAATAAGGAGATTGATAACCTCT
Source organism: Blattabacterium cuenoti (assembly GCF_014251795.1). NCBI lineage: Bacteria > Pseudomonadati > Bacteroidota > Flavobacteriia > Flavobacteriales > Blattabacteriaceae > Blattabacterium > Blattabacterium cuenoti. The sequence continues at coordinate 436,420 of NZ_CP059201.1, read as the reverse complement.
ATCAAATTGCATTCCTTCCACTACATCTACAGATGTGTCTGTTCCTTTTGCTTCTTCCACTGTAATAACTCCTTCTTTTCCTACTTTCTCAAAAGCATCAGCAATCAAAGCACCTGTTTTTTCATCATTATTTGCAGAAATAGAAGCTACTTGTTTGATTTTTTCTGTGTTTCCTCCCACTTCTCTAGATTGTCTTTTAAGATCTATGATAACTACTTCTAAAGCTTTATCTATTCCTCTTTTTAAATCCATAGGATTAGCTCCAGCTGCTACATTTTTTAATCCTTCTCTGACAATAGCTTGAGCTAATACAGTTGCAGTTGTAGTTCCATCTCCTGCTACATCATTAGTTTTGGAAGCAACTTCTTTAACCATCTGAGCTCCAAGATTCTCTATAGAATCCTCCAATTCAATTTCTTTAGCAACAGTAACTCCATCTTTAGTGACTTGAGGTCCTCCGAAAGATTTTTGTAACACAACATTACGACCTTTTGGTCCCAAAGTCACTTTAACTGCATTAGCCAATGCATCCACTCCTTTTTTTAATTTATCTCTTGCTTCAATATCGAATTTAATATCTTTTGCCATAATTTTTAAATTTTTAATGAATTTACCTTTTTAATAAAGTTATATGAATCATATAATAGCTATAACATCAGATTCTCGCATAATAAGATATTCTTTACCTTCCCATTTTAATTCTGTTCCAGAATATTTACCGTACAAAACTCGATCTCCTTCTTTTAGACTCATAGGTTCATCTTTTTTTCCCCTTCCTACTGCTATTATAATCCCTTTTTGTGGTTTTTCTTTTGCCGTATCAGGAATAATGATACCTGAAGCAGTTTTGGTTTCAGCAGGATCAGGTTGCACAAGAACGCGATCTGCTAAAGGTTTAATCTTTACTTCCACCATATTATAAATAATTTTAAAGGTTAACGATTCTAATCGTTTAGAGCCAAAAACATGCCAAATGAAGAAAATTTCATATTGAAATCATATTAAATGTCATTATGACATATTCAATTTTAATAAAAAATTAAAAAATAGAGTCAAAAGAAATATCATAATAGATAAAAACCAAGTCACATTTTCCAAAAATGTATTTGTTCTTTTAATTCCAAAAAATCTGAAATTTTTTTCCATAAAAGATTGATGGATACTTTCTCTTTTTGGATTTTGTATTAGAATTACCAACATAAGTAAAAAACATATTATAACAATAAATAAGCTCAACATGATCATAGACGTATTTTTCATTAATATTACCAAAATATTACCAATTGTTATTAGAATCAAATATTTTATTATATACTTTGATTGTTAATTTTTCTATGATTTTATCAATAGTTTCTTTCGGAAAAAGATTTTTTTTATTTTTATAAAATTCTTCAGAAACAACAAAATTTTCTTCCCAATTTTTTTCTGGTTCATATTGATCTTTATAAGATATTCTTGCTGTAACCTTAATTTTTTTTAATGGATAATTTTCCATTGGAATGATTGCATAATTAAGAAACACCCCTTCTAAAACAGAATCACCATTTCTTAAAACTAAATTGGAAGGATTATGTTTCATAATATAATCTTCAACACTTCTTTTAAAATCAAAAGAAATGGATCTTTGAGGAATATTAACTACTTCTGAAAAAGTTCCTATTTCTATTGTTTTTTTTATATCTAAAAAAGAAGAATGATAACAACTAGTTAAAAATAATATGAAAATAAAGATAAAATTTTTATAAGCCATATTGTTTAATTTTTCTATATAATGTTCTTTCCGAAATACCCAATTCTTTTGCTGCTTTTCTTCTCTTTCCATTATTTTTTTTTAAAGCTTTTTGAATAAATTTTATTTCTCTCTCTTCTAAAGAAAAAGAAGATAACTCATTTTTAGATAAATCCTCTTCAACTTCTTCATAATCTAAATCTTCTTCAGATTTAGAAGAATCTTCTAATTGAAAAATTGAATTATCTCTATTATGAATCATTTTTCCAAATACTTTTTTCATAAGTTGTTGATTCTCTTCTATAAATCTAGTATTAGAATTATTTTTAATCAATTGAAAAGTAATATCTTTTAAATTATTCAAATTTTTTTTCATGTCAAATAAAATTTTATAAAGAAAATCTCTTTCTCTTTCATGAAAAGATGTTTGTATAACTTCATTGTCATGATTAGAAAAAGATACAGATGGAATATTTTCTGGAATATATTCTTTTAATTTATCTACAGAGATTTCACGTTTAGTTTCTACCACAGAAATTTGTTCTGTAAGATTTCTTAATTGTCTGATATTACCAGGCCAAGAATAGTTTTCCAAATATTTCAAAGACTCTTCATTAAGTGTTACTGGAGGCATATGATATTTTTCTGCAAAGTCATTGGAAAATTTTTTAAATAAAAATTTAATATCGTTTTTACGAAAACGTAAAGGAGGAACATTAATTTGTACTGTATTTAAACGATAATATAAATCTTCTCTAAACTTTCCTTTTTGTATTGATTCTGTCATATTTAAATTAGTAGCTGCAACAATACGTATGTTTGTTTTTTGGATTTTAGAGGATCCTACTTTAATAAATTCTCCTGATTCTAATATTCTCAGAAGACGAACTTGTGTGGTTAAAGGTAGTTCTCCTACTTCATCTAAAAAAATAGTTCCTCCATTTGCTCCTTCAAAATAACCTTTTCGCATGCTCGTTGCTCCTGTAAAAGATCCTTTTTCGTGTCCAAAAAGTTCACTGTCAATTGTTCCTTCTGGAATAGCTCCACAATTAACTGCAATGTAAGTATGATGTTTTCTAGAAGAATATTGATGTATAATTTTTGGAATAAATTCTTTTCCTACTCCGCTTTCTCCAAGAACTAATACAGAAATATCAGTAGGTGCTACTTGTATTGCCTTTTCTAAGGCTCTATATAAAGTATAATCATATCCAATGATTCCAAATTTTTTTTTTATATTTTGGATAGAAACGGATTCCATGTTTTTATTTTTTACATCATTTGCAATATTTTCCTATTAAAGTTGCAGATGTAGCATCTACTATTTCTACATGAGCTAAATCTCCTATATTTATTGAGGATTTTTTAGGAAAAACTACAGTTAGATTTTGTGTATTTTTTCCATACCAATGTTGACTATCTCTTTTTGATTCTCCTTCTATTAAAACTTCTTCTACATTTCCCAAATGTTCTTGCATTCGATCAAAAGAGTGTTGGGTTTGCAAATCAATAATTTCTTTTAGTCGTCTTTTTTTTGTATTTACAGGAACATTATCTTTTAATTTTCTATATGCATAAGTTCCAGGTCTAGGAGAATAAGAAAACATATATCCATAATTATATTTTATCTCATTCATTAAACTTATAGTTTTTTGGTGATCTTCTTCATTTTCATTACAAAATCCAGTCATAATATCATGAGATATAGAACATTCAGGTATTATATTTTTAATTCTTTTGACTAAAGAAAGATATTTTTCTCGTGTATATTTTCTATTCATTAATTTTAATATTTTATTGCTTCCAGATTGAACAGGCAAATGAATGTGTTTACAAATATTTTCATGTTTAGAAATCACTTCTAATACTTGATTAGACATATCGTGAGGATTAGATGTAGAAAACCTTATTCTCATAGAAGGAATTTCTTTCGCTAAAAGATCTAAAAGTTTTGAAAAATCTACAACATTAATATTTTCATTTTTTTGGTTTTGAATCATTTTTTTTTCTGTCCACAAATAAGAATCAACATTCTGTCCTAAAAGAGTTATTTCTTTGTATCCATTTTGATATAAACGTTTACATTCCTCTATTATAGAATATGGATCACTACTTCTTTCTCTTCCTCTAGTAAAAGGGACGATACAAAATGTACACATATTGTTACAACCTCTTGTTATACTTAAAAAAGTTGTTATTTTTTTATTATTATGTAATATTTGTAATGTTTTTACCAAACTGACATCTGCATAAGTTTCATCTTTTTTCGCATTATAAAAATAATGTTTTCCCATTACAGAATAATCAATAAAATTATGGATTTCTTTATAAGAATCTGGATTAACAAAAAAATCAACTTTTTTTTCTTGTAAAAAAGAATTTTTAATTTTTCTTGAAAAACATCCTATAATTCCAATCCAAATTTTTCTCTTTTTTTTGATAAATTTGAGTTGTTCCAATCTTTTCTTTATAGTTAATTCTGCTTTTTCTCGAATAGAACAAGCATTTAGTAATATTATGTTTGCTTTATTAAATTCAGATAAAATAAAACCATTTTTTAATAAAATTGAAACAATAACATGACTATCTGATATGTTCATTTGACAACCATAATTCTCAATATAAAAACTTTTTTTTTTCATAATACATATTTTTATAAAAAAAAACATAATGTCATTATGACATAAATACATACGAATTTATATACGAAGTATTTTTTTTGCTAAAAAAATCATATTTTTTTTTCCTGTAGATTTTTCTTGGACATTAGAAAGTTTTACTACTGATATCCATTTTTTTTTTGTAAAAGCTTTTACCATTTTTATTACAATATTCATTTTAGGGAAACCTACATCGTTCGTAAAATTGCTTCCTATTCCAAAACAAGCATTTATCTTATTTTTACAAAAAGAAGAAATATAAGAAACTTTATATGGATTTAGATTATCTGAAAATATAATTTTTTTTCTTATGGGATTTATTTTCAATTTTTTATAATGTTTTATAGTTTCCTTAGTAAAATAAATCGGATCTCCACTATCATGTCTGACTCCTTTAAAAATACTTGAAAGTTTTTTATTAAAATTTTTAAAAAAGATAGAAGAAGTGTATGTATCAGATAAAGCTACTCCTAAATTACCATTGTAAATGGTTAACCAATTTTCCATAGCTATACGATCAGCTATATTAAATCCATATTTTGCTGCATGAAACATAATCCATTCATGTCCTTGAGTTCCTATTGGTTTTATTGAAAAAACATGAGATAGATGAACATTACTGCTTCCTATAAAGAAAGGTTTTCCTTCTTTTTTTAAAATTTCCAATACCAATTTATGTATTCTATAAGAAAATCTTCTTCTTGTTCCATATTCTCCAATTTTAACTTGCAATTTTTTATACTTTTTTAATTTTTCTTTTGTTATACTTTGAATTTTCTTTTCCGATATATTTTGAGCTCCTGTTAATTTATAATATAATTCAGATATGATAGCCATTAAAGGTACTTCCCATAATATAGTTCTGCTCCATAATCCTTCTATGTACATTTGTATATTTTTACCTTCTTGAAAAATATTTACTTCTTTTGGGTTGTATTGATATTTATTTAAAAAATCTAGATAGGAGGAATCTAGATAGGGACAATATTGTTCTAAATAAATTCTTTCCTCTTTTGAAAGTTTTAAAAGAGCCATTTTGTTTAAATTTTCTTGAAGAATTTTAGCAAAATTTTTAGGAAAAGTGTGTTTTCCTCTATTTATAAATTCATATTTAGCTTTTGCTAGTGGAAATAGTTTAATTACAGCATTTTGCATTGTGAATTTATAAAAATCATTGTCTAATAATGATGAAACAATAGAAAAATTATTCATTGGTAAGATATTCTTTATAATTTTTAAAAAAACTTTCCAGATTAATATAAAAAATTTTCAATTTTTTAATAATAAAATGCATGATTATTTCAACTTCTTTTAGATTAAGTAGTATATTTTTCTTTATTTAGAAAAAATATTTTTCTAAATTTGCTTTTAATTAAAACAATTAATTTTTAATATGGACAATACGAAATTATACGTAGGTAATTTATCTTATGATATGACAGAACAAGAATTGAAAAAATATTTTGAATCTGTAGGAGAAGTAACTCATGCTAAAATAATTTTTGATGAATCTACATCAAGTAAAAGAAGTAAAGGATTTGGATTTGTAGAAATGTCTAATGAAGAAAATGCAAAACAGGCTATAGAAAAATTAAATGGAACAGAGTTTATGGGTCGAAATATCATTGTATCTGCAGCTAGGCCAAGAACAAAAAAAGATTATTAATCATTTTTTATGCGCTGACATCTGTTATTATTTTTTTAAAGTATATGGTTAATTAACACATACATTGAAGACATAAAATATCAAAATAATCTATGAAAAAATTAGATGGAACAGGTGTAGCGTTAGTTACTCCTTTTAAAAAGGATGGAAAAATTGATTTTAATGGACTTGAAAAACTTGTAAAATATGTTGTGAATAATAATGTTGATTATTTAGTCGCGTTGGGAACAACAGCAGAAACAGCAACATTAAGTTATGAAGAAAAATTGGATGTAGTAAAATGTATTCAAAGTTCGAATTATAAGAAAATTCCTGTAATTCTAGGAATAGGAGGAAATGATACAAAGGATGTTATAAAAAAAATAAATAGCATAAAAAATTTGTCAGATTTTTATGCTATTCTTTCAGTTTCTCCTTATTATAATAGACCCTCTCAGGAGGGGATCTATCAACATTTTAAATCAATTTCCAATTGTACAAAAGCAGATATAATTTTATATAATGTTCCTAAAAGAACAGGATCTAATATTATACCGGATACTGTTTTGCGTTTAGCTCATGATTATAAGAATATAATAGGAATTAAAGAAGCCTCAGGAAATATTTTACAGTGTTATAGGATTTTTGAGAAAAAACCGGAAAATTTTAATGTAATATCAGGAGATGATTTTACAATTTTGCCTTTTATATTAGGTGGAGGAAAAGGTGCAATTTCAGTAATTGCTCAAGGTTTTCCCAAAAAAATCTCTCATATGATATCCTTAGCTAAAAAGGATAATGCAAAAAAAGCCTTTTCTATTTTTTATGATATTATTAAAATAATAGATCTTGTTTATGAAGAAGGAAATCCTACAGGAATCAAAACTTTATTGAACATAATCGGAATATGTGATCCATATGTAAGATTACCATTACTAGAGGGAACTAATTCTTTAAGAGAAAAAATATTACATGCATTAAAATAAAGTAAGTAATTTATAACAATTAAGTTAATTGAATAATATGCTCAGTAAAAAAATACAACTAGGGTTAGTCAAACAATTGAATAGAGAATTGGAATCTTCTTTACTATATTTATCGATGGGTTCTTGGGTTGAAAGAAAAGGTTATGATGGAATATGTGAATTTTTGTATGATCATTCGAATGAAGAAAGAATGCATATGTTAAAATTGATTAGATATCTTAATAGAAGAGGAGGAGAAGTGACTTTAGATAAAATATTGATTGAAAATATAACATATCCGTCTTTAAAAGAATTATTTCTGAAATTATTTGAACATGAAAAAAAAATTTCTGATGAGATAAATTTATTAGTCGAAATTTCTTTGCGAGAAAAAGATTTTTTTACATATAATTTTCTTCAATGGTATGTTGAAGAACAGACAGAAGAAGAAGCTGTAAGCAAAATGATTTTAGATAAAATCGAATTAATAGGAGAAGACAAGGGGGGATTATATTTCTTCGATAAAGATATGAAGAATTTTCATAAAAATAAAAAATTTTGATTAGAATTATTTTAGTAATCTTTTTTATTTTCATTGGTTCTATTTTAGATTTAGAAGGATGTTTTTTTTTTCAGGATAAGAAATCGTTTTTGTCAGAAGAAGGAAGTTTTTTTGAAAAAGTGAAAAATCATTATTTATCATCTTTAGATTTTAATTTAGATCAAACAAAAACTGATGTTGCAATTGATAAACTGAATCAGTTTATTCAAAAATATCCTGATGGATCTAAAATTAAAGAAGCTTATAGGTTGCTTAATAATTTGTTAGAAAAAATAGAAAGAAAAAATTATTGTATTGCTAATTCTTATTTTTTGATGCATAGATATCGGGCTTCTTTAATTTATTTTCAAGATCTTATTAATGATTTTCCAGAGAGTAGTTTCAAAGAAAAAATTATGTATAAAATTTGTGTATCCCAATATCAACTTTCTAAAAAAAAAGATTTTGGAAAATCATATGAAAAATACATGGACAATTTTCCATATTCTTCTAATGCAAAAAAACTAAAGGTTTTATATAAAAAATTAAAACAATGAATTCTTTAAAAGAGATAAATGCTCCAATAAACACAGAAACTATAGATCGTATTCATCTGGAAAAACAATCTGGAAAAAACATATATGAAACTATATGCATTTTAGAAAAAATAAGTATAAAAATACATGATAAAATTAAAGAGGATTTAGATAACAAACTGGAAGAATTCAACATCATGAATAAAAATAATTTAGAAGAAATTTTTGAAAATAAAGAACAAATTGAATTATCAAAATTTTATGAAAAATTACCGAAATCTACATCTATTTCAATTCAATATTTGCTAAACGGGAAAATAAAGATTTAATTATTTATTTTACTTTGATAATCTTTTATAAATTGTTCTAGTCCTATATCAGTTAACGGATGATTAAACAAAGAATTGATAACTTTTATAGGAGAGGTTATAGCGTGTATCCCTATTTTTGCACATTCTATGACATGTAGAGAATGACGTATAGAAGCAGCTAATATTTTGGTTTTGAAAAAATAATTTTCATACACATTTTTTATTTCTCGTATTAATTTTAATCCATTGTAAGAGACATCATCTAATCTTCCTACAAATGGAGAAACGTAGTAGGCTCCAGCTTTAGCTGCTAAAAAAGCTTGTCCTGCAGAAAAAACAAGAGTGCAATTAGTTTTAATTCTTTTATTAGATAAGTATTGAATAGCTTGAATTCCGTTTTTTGTCATAGGTATTTTGACCACAATTCTTGGATGAAGAAGAGCTAGTTTTTCTCCTTCCTGAATCATATCAATATAATTACTACTGATAACTTCTGCACTTACATTTTCATCGTTTTTTAAACGTTCACATATAGATATGTAATGTTTTTGAATTTCTTTTTGATTGAAAAGAGATTCTTTTGACATTAAAGATGGATTTGTTGTAACCCCATCTAACATTCCTAATGATCTTGCCTGGTCAATTTCCTTTAAATTGGCTGTATCTATGAAAAACTTCATATTATTTTATTTTTAAACAAATGTAAAATATTTATATTTTTTTTTCTGTAAATTTAATGAATGTATGTTATATTATGTCTATGCATTTTGATGTTATTATTTTAGGTAGCGGACCTGGTGGTTACATTGCTTCCATACGTGCGGCACAACTTGGAATGAAAACAGCAATAGTGGAGAAAGAATCTATTGGAGGTGTTTGTTTAAATTGGGGGTGTATTCCTACTAAATCACTTTTGAACAGTGCTAAAATTTTACAATCCATAAAAAAAAATGGAGATTTATTTGGCATAAATCATGAAAATATTGAAATAAATTATGCTAAAATTATTTCTAAAAGTAGAAAAGTTGTAGATCAAATCAGAAAAGGAATTTCATTTTTAATGAAAAAAAATGGAGTTCATGTAATTTATGGAAATGCAAAATTAAAAAAAAGAAAAAGAATAGAAATTTTTAAGAACGAAAAAAGTACAGAAGAACATTCTGCTTCACACATAATTATTGCAACTGGTGCTATTCCTAAAATAGATGAAAAAATTAAGTATAATACAAAAAAAATTATAACATATAAAGAAGCATTATCTTTATCTTCGTTGCCGAAAAAAATGATTATTATAGGTTCTGGTTCTATAGGATTAGAATTCGCTTATTTTTATCATTCTATGGGAACCAAAGTTTCTATCATAGAAGTATGTCCTAAATTATACCCTAATGGTGATGATGAGATATCTGATTATTTGAAACGTTATTTTGATAAAATAGGAATAGAAAATTATGTGTCTTCTAGTATAAAGAAAATTGCTTATAAAAATAATGAAGTTGTTGTTGATGTTCAAACATCGTTTAAAAATATTGAATTAAAAGCAGATATTATTTTATACGCAATAGGAGTTATTCCAAATATTCAACATATTGGAATAGAAGAAATTGGAATTCAAACAGAAAAAGGATTTATAGTTGTAGATGAAAATTATCGTACAAATATAGGTGGATATTATGCTATTGGAGATGTTGTTCCAACCCCTTCTTTAGCTCATGTTGCTTCGTTTGAAGCCATAAATTGTGTTGAAAGTATTAAAGGGTTAAATTGTCATGAAATAGATTATAATAATGTTCCGAAATGTGTTTATTCACTTCCTGAGATAGCTTCAGTAGGTTATACAGAAAAAGAGTCTATAAAAAAAGGTTTCCAAATCAAAGTGTCTAAATTTCCTTTTAGCGCTCTTGGTAGAGCGATCACTGATGAAAATACTGATGGTTTTGTAAAAGTAATTTTTGATGATAAGTATGACGAATGGTTGGGATGTCATATGATAGGAGGTCATGTTACAGATTTAATTTCAGAAGTAGTAGTTGCTAGAAAATTAGAAGCAACCAGTTATGAAATTTTGAGTAGCATACACCCTCATCCTTCATTAAGTGAATCTATTGTGGAATCTATAGCTCATGCTTATGGAAAAGCTATTCATTTATAATTCAAAAATATATTTTTTGATATTTCCACATCATATCAATATTTTTATAATATTATTATAATATTATTATGTACTTAGTGTATATGTGGATAATTGGATAATAAAAAACTTCTTTTCTTAATTTCATTTTAGATCTAGTGTATTTCTTTACATAACATAAAATTCATAATTTTTATTGTTTTATGATACATATTATATTGTTTGGCCCACCGGGTTGTGGAAAAGGAACTCAAGCTCAAATTATATCAAAAAAGTTTGGTTTTATACATTTATCTACTGGAATGATATTTAGGGATCACATAAAAAGGCAAACTCATTTAGGAAAATTAGCAAGTTTTTATATTAATAAAGGAATATTAGTACCTGATATAATTACTACAAATATGTTAAATATAGAGATACAAAAACATTTGAAAGCTAAAGGAATTATTTATGATGGATATCCTAGAACTAGGAATCAAATTTTATCTTTAGAAGAAGTATTAAAAAAATTTTTTTTAGGAAAAATTGATATAATTTTTTATTTTTTTATTCAAAAAAATTTAATAATAAATAGATTATTAAAAAGAGGAAAAACAAGTCATCGTGATGATGATATAGATATTATGACAGTTCAAAGAAGAATAAAAGAATATGATAATGAAACTTCTATGATATGGAATAATAAAAAATGGAACAATAGTATAATAAAATTAAATGCATCTTTATCTGTAGAAAAAATTTCTACTTTGATAAACAATAAAATTATGAATTTATTATATTCATAATTATTTATGACATATGTATGATAAACGATTTTGTTGATTTTATAAAAATTTTTTGTAAAAGTGGAGATGGAGGAGCGGGTTTTGTTCATTTTTATAGAGATAGATCTATAACTAGGGGGGGTCCTGATGGGGGGACAGGAGGTAAAGGAGGTGATATTATTATTCAAGGAAATTCTCACATTCATAATTTTTTACATTTAAGATATCATAAACATTGGATAGCTCAATCTGGTTTTCCTGGAAAAAAAAATAACATAACTGGAGCAAAAGGAAAAGATATTTTAATAGAAGTTCCTGTAGGAACTGTGATAAAAAACGAAAAAAAAGATATAATAATGGAAATAACTAAAAATTTTCAGAAGAAAATTTTATTTGAAGGAGGAAAAGGAGGGAAAGGAAACACTTTTTTTAAAAATTCAATTCGTCAGTCTCCTTATCATGCACAACCAGGAATTAAAACAAAAGGAAATTGGATTTTTTTAGAATTAAAAATCCTATCTGATGTAGGATTCATAGGTTTTCCTAACACTGGAAAATCTACTTTGCTTTCTGTTATTACAAAAGCAAAACCTAAGATAGGAAATTTTGCTTTTACAACTAAAATTCCACATATAGGGGTGGTATATATCGATTATAATTCTTTTTTAGCGGCTGATATTCCTGGAATAATAGAAAAGGCTTCTGAAGGTAAAGGATTAGGCCATCGTTTTTTAAGACATATAGAACGAAATTCCGTTTTGTTATTTTTAATCTCCTCGGATACAAGAAACAAAAAGAAAGAATATTTTATTTTATTAAATGAATTGAAAAAGTTTAATTCAAATCTTTTAAATAAAAAACGTCTATTAGCAATATCAAAATCGGATTTAATAAATAACGAAGAAAAAAATAAGATAAAAAAATCATTTTTAAAATTAAAAGAAAATATCATTTTTTTTTCTTCTTTTACACAAGAGGGATTATCGGAGTTGATAAATAAATTGTGGAAATTAATCAGAGATAGAGATTAAGAGTAACAAAGTTTATGTTTTACAATATCTTTATCTATATTTAATGTGGATTGAACATCTTCAATATCGAACATATAGTCCAGAAATATTTTTTCACAAAAAGTTCGCAAGCCTCTAGCACCTAAACCTAATTTAAATGTTTTATCTACTATAATGTTTAATGCTTCGTCTGTAATATTCAAAGATATTTGATCCATACCAAATAATTTCTGATACTGTTTTATTAAAGCATTTTCTGGTTCTATTAAAATTTTTTTCAACATATTTTTGTTTAATGGATTTAAATAAGCAACAATAGGAAATCTTCCAATAATTTCAGGTATTAATCCAAATTTTTTTAAATCTTCAGAAAGAATATTTTTTAAATAATTTTTTTTTTTCTTTTTGTTTCTTTTATTATTAGTAATAAAACCTATGGACATTTCTTCTATTCTATCAGATACTATTTTTTCGATTCCATCGAAAGTTCCTCCAGCTATAAATAATATGTTTTCAGTATTTATTTGTATCATTTTTTGGTCTGGATGTTTTCTTCCTCCTTGTGGAGGTACATTAACCATAGATCCTTCCAATATTTTGAGTAGGGCTTGTTGTACTCCTTCTCCAGATACATCTCTTGTAATAGAAGGATTATTGCTTTTTCTGGAAATTTTATCTATTTCATCTAAAAAGATAATTCCTTTTTCCGCAGAATTTATATCATAATTAACGGATTGTAGTAGTTTTGTTAAAATAGATTCTACATCTTCACCTACATATCCTGCTTCAGTTAAAGTGGTTGCGTCAGCTATAGCAAAGGGAAGATTGAGTAGTTTTGATATGCTTTTGGCCAACAAAGTTTTTCCTGTTCCTGTTTTTCCAATCAATAATACATTAGATTTTTCGATTTCTATATTATTCTCATTTTTTTTGTTGTATTGAATACGTTTGTAATGATTGTAAACAGATACGGAAATAATTTTTTTTGCTTCATCTTGTCCAACAATATATTTATCTAAAAAAGATTTTATTTCTTTTGGTTTTTTTATTTTGATTGAATCTGAATCATTATCATTATCGTTATCATTGTTATTACTGTTAGGATTTTTTTTGCTGATATTGATGTTTTTTCCTAAAAATTTTTTATGAATTATGGAATAAGTTTTTTCTATGCAGAAATTGCAAATATGTCCATTAACTCCTGATATGAGAAAAGTAATATTGTTATCTTTATTCCTTCCACAAAAGTTGCATTTTAACGAATCTTCCATAAAACCAGACACTTTTAAAAGGAGCAAGCTTAACTACATCACATCGCTACAACCTGATTCCCTTTGCTGTGTTCCCACCCTGGAGGATTAATAGGGAGCTGATTGTGTAGGACTTGCTCCAAGTTTAGTAAATATAAAAAAAAAATTATAAATTCCCAATGATCATTATCTAATTAGAAGAACAATTTTTAATTTTAAGATCTATTAAATTTGGTTTTTTATTTTTTTTATTTTATATGGAAACAAAATATATTTTTGTTACAGGAGGAGTAAGTTCTTCATTAGGAAAAGGAATTGTTTCGGCTTCGTTAGGGATGTTATTAAAGGCGAGAGGATATAAAGTTTCAATGTTAAAATTGGATCCTTATTTTAATATAGATTCAGGAACTTTAAATCCGTATGAACATGGAGAGTGTTTTGTGACTCAAGATGGAGCAGAAACAGATTTAGATTTAGGACATTATGAACGTTTTTTAAATCAACACATGACTAAAGAGAATAATGTAACATCGGGGTTAATATATAAAACAGTGATAGATAATGAAAGAAAAGGAACCTATTTAGGTACAACAGTTCAAGTAATTCCTCATATTACCAATGAAATTAAAAGACGGATTAAAATTTTTGGAGAATCAAAAAATTATGATATTGTTATTACTGAAATTGGAGGGACTGTCGGTGATATAGAAAGTTTACCTTATATTGAATCAGTACGTCAGTTAAAATGGGAATTTGGAAAATTTAATGGATTAGTTATTCATTTAACATTGCTTCCACATATTATAGCAACTGGAGAAGTTAAAACCAAACCAACACAACATTCTGTTCGAAATTTAATGGAAAAAGGAATACAAGCAGATATCATAGTGTGCAGAACGGAAAAACATATATCCGATGATGTTAGACAAAAATTAGCTTTATTTTGCAATGTTAAACCAAAGCATGTTATTGAATCAATAGATACTAAAATTATATATGAAATTCCTTGTTTATTACATTTACAAAGTTTTGATGAAGTAGTATTAAATCATTTAAATTTATCTACTATTACTATTCCTAATTTAAAGGAATGGAAAATTTTTATTAAAAAATATAAAAATCCAAAATTTGAAACAAAAATAGCATTAGTTGGTAAATATGTTTCTTTGCATGATTCTTATAAATCAATTATAGAAGCTTTGATTCATGCAGGAACGAAAAATGAAGTTTTTGTTAATATAAAATGGATTTATTCGGATATGATTAAAGAAAAAAATATAAAAAAATATTTTAAAGGAATTTCAGGTATTTTAGTTGCCCCAGGATTCGGAAATAGAGGAATTGAAGGAAAAATACTTGCGGCAAAATATGCAAGAGAAAATCAAATTCCATTTTTTGGTATATGTTTGGGGATGCAAATTGCCGTCATAGAATTTGCTAGAAACGTGTTAGGATTAAAAAAAGCTGAAAGTCATGAAACCAATCCAAATACATTTCATCCAGTAATAAGTTTAATGAAAAAACAAAAAAAATTAATTAAAACAGGAGGAACGATGCGTTTAGGAAATTGGAAGTGTTCTCTTATGGAAGGTTCTAAAATATTTTCTATTTATGAAGGAAAAAAAGAAATTTTTGAGAGACATCGTCATAGGTATGAATTCAATAATAATTATTTAGAACGTTTTTCTAATGCTGGAATGAAAGCGGTAGGAACTAATCCAGAGACAGGTTTAGTAGAAGCATTAGAATTAGAAGGACATATTTTTTTCTTAGGAGTTCAATACCATCCAGAATATCAAAGCACAGTAACGAATCCACATCCTTTATTTACTACTTTTATACAAGTATCTATAAATACTCAATATTATCAGAATTCTTCATGAAGGATAAAAGCTTAGATTATAATTCTATAATAGGATTCATTCTTATATTATTTGTTTTGATAATTTTTACTTATTTCAATAACAATAATAATAGTAATTATAAAAAATTAAATTCTAATCGCAAAGAATTTTCTATAAAAAAAGAAATTCTTAACAAGAAAAATGATTTTTTTTCATTAGAAAATGATGTTTTAAAAATTAAAATATCAAGTTTGGGAGGAGGAATTCAAGATGTTATTTTAAAGAAATATAAAGCATATGATTCTTTATTAGCATATCATGCTAAAAAACTTCATCTAATAAAAGATTCGAGTTTGATGTATAGATTCTCATTCTTAAATCAAGAAGGATTGAATATTGACACAAGCACTTTATATTTTCAACCTTTTTTATTCAAAAGAAATAAGATATCGGGAATTCAAACTCTTGTTATGAGAGCTAAAAATCCTTATGGAAAAGGATTTTTAGATTATATATATACAATAGGAAAAAAAGATCGATATGATGTTGGTTTTTCTATACAAACTCATCGTTTTTCTCCTTTTTTTTTACAAAAAAAAGAGGGATTTTATCTAAATTTTGAACATAAAATTCTATCCTTAGAAAAGGATAGAGATTGGGAAAATTCTTATACTCAAGTTTATTATTCCATTTCTGATAATCATTCGAATTATGTTAAATATTTATCTGACAAAAAAACGGAAGATAAAAATATATCTGGAATTAATTGGATAGCGGATAAACAACAATTTTTCTCTTTTATATTTATTCCAGAAAAAATATTAAAAAATGTTTTTATTAAATCTGAAAATTTTTCTTCAGGATATTTTTTAAAAAAAGTTCAGTTTCAAATATTTATAAATTCAAAAAAAAATGAAGAATTTCGTTTTTCTTTTCGTTTTTATTTCGGTCCTTTAGATTTAAATTTTTTAAAAAAATATCAAAATGGATTTGAAAATATTATTCCATTTGGATGGGGATTTCTGAAATGGATTAATAAGTATTTCTTTTTAATAATTTTTCAATTTCTAGAAAAAACAAATTTAAATTATGGTGTTATTATTATTTTAATGACTATAGTTGTAAAACTTATATTATACCCAATTACTTATAAACAATATAAGTTAAGTGCTATAATGAAATTGATTCGTCCAGAGATAGATAAATTAAATCACAGATATAAAGAAAATGTTTTTAAAAGACAAAGAGCTATAATGGAATTATATCATAATGTTGGAATTAATCCGATGTCTGGATGTATTTCTACATTATTTCAGATTCCTATTTTTTATTCTTTATTTAAGTTCTTTCCTACTATAATTAATTTGAGAGGAAAATCTTTTTTATGGGTCGAAGACCTGACATCATACGATTCAATTTTAAAATTACCTTTTTTTATCCCTTTTTACGGAAATCATGTCAGTTTGCTTACTTTATTATATTCTTTAGCATTGTTAGTTTATACAAGATTAAGTAATGATGGAAAAAGAAATTTTTCTCAAAATGAGAATGATGTTCCTAACATGAATTTTATATTATATTTAATGCCTATTGTCATGTTATTATTCATAAATAGTTATGCTTCTGCTTTATCTTTGTATTATTTTACATCTAACATAATTAATATTGTATTTTTCTTTTTTATTAAAGAACTAATGTTAGACGAAAAAAAAATTCTAATAAAAATTCAAGAGAAAAAAATTATAAAACGTAATTTTTTAAAAAACATTATGAATATGAAATCAAAAATACAACAATAGTATTATTGATATTATGAAATCAGGAATTTTATTTCTTTATAAGAGAAAGAATATAATTTTTCATTAAATTCAATGATTAATATTCCTTGATCTGTTACAGACCGTATTTTTCCAAAAATGTAATTTTTAGTTTTGTATATATAAAAAAGAGAAATTTGATCTTTTAAATATAAATGATTGATATAATATTCTCTTATAAATTTTTCTCCATGAGTTATAAAAAGGAGATATTCTTTTTGAATAAAATATATAATCTTGTAAAAAAGATAATCTAAATCAAAATTTAAATTAAAAATTTCCTTCAGAGAAGAAGCATTCCACTCTTTTTTAAATTCTTTTTGGTAAATATTTAAACCTATTCCAATAATAATAGTATGAATTTTTTTTGAAAAAACACTATTTTCTATTAAAATTCCACCTATTTTTTTATTATTTATAATAATGTCGTTAGGCCATTTAATCCAAATTTTTTCTTTATTTCTTTTATTATAATATTTATATAAAATTTTATGAATGGCATTACTTACAATAACATTAATGATATATATTTTTTGTACATATAAAATTTTAATAGATTTTAAAACAATGCTGAAAGTTAAATTTTTTTTTTTCTCTGTATTCCATGAATTTTTATGCATTCCTATACCTTTAATTTGATTCATTGTCCAAATAACTATCCAGTTATGTTTTTCATCAACATATTTTTTAGCATATTGATTTGTAGAAGTAATTTCTTTTAATGCAATCAGATTTATAGGCCAAATAAATTTTTTCAAAATGTTTTTATGTTAAAAATTGAACTTCTTTAAATCGAAAACCTTATTTTTGTTTATTGTTTATTTGCAAATAAATTTAAAATAAAAAATACTTGTTATTAAAAAATAATTTTTATTTTGTTATTAGATAAAATCATAGAAGGGATTCAAATGGTTAAAGGAAAAAATATATCTATCGTAAATTTAAAAAATAGAGAAAATTTTATTTGTGATTATTTTGTGATTTGTAATGGAGATTCTCATAATCAAGTGCATGCTATTTCTCAATCTATAGAAAAAATAACGATTGAAGAATTAGAAGAAAAACCTTGGCATATAGAAGGATTGAAAAATAAAGAATGGATTTTAGTTGATTATATTTCTGTTGTTGTTCATATTTTTCAAAAAAAATTCAGAATTTATTATAATATAGATGACCTTTGGAATCAGAATCAAGAATCAATTCATAAAATATAACTAAGGTTTTTATTTAAAATTAAGCAATGAAGAAACCTATATGATAAATAAAAAAATAAAAAGTAAAAACAACTTTTTTTGGGTATATGCAGTCATATTTGCTATATTTTTAGGAATATTTTTTTTTAAATCTTCTTTTTCTAATCCTAGAAAAATAGATCAGGATACTTTTTTTGATATTTTATCAAAAGGAGAAGTACAGAAAATTATAGTGAAACACAGAGAAATAGTATATGTTTATTTAAAAAAAAAATTTTTACCCTTTAATCGTAATAAAAATAATGAAAATGAAAAAAAAATTATAACACAATCACTACAATATGAATTTGAAATAGGAGATTTACAATTTTTTCAGAAAAAATTTGAAGAATATAAGAAGAACTATAATTTAGATACCATTATTGATTTTAAAAATCAACAAGAATATACGATAACTAAATTTTTATTTGATTATGGTATATTTTTTATATTATTAATTGTTTTTTGGATTTTTTTATTTAGAAAAATCGGATCTCCTAGTGGAGGTCCCGGAGGGCAAATATTTAATATAGGAAAATCTAGAGCTAGATTGTTTGATGAAAATGAAAACGTTAAAATAACGTTTAAAGATGTTGCTGGATTAGAAGGAGCAAAAGAAGAAGTTCAAGAAATAGTAGAATTTTTAAAAAGTCCTCAAAAATATACTAAACTTGGAGGAAAAATACCTAAAGGAGCTTTACTCATAGGTCCTCCAGGAACGGGAAAAACATTGTTAGCAAAAGCTGTAGCTGGAGAAGCAAAAGTTCCGTTTTTTTCTTTATCAGGATCAGATTTTGTAGAAATGTTTGTAGGAGTGGGAGCATCTAGAGTGAGAGATTTATTTGAAAAAGCAAAAGAAAAATCTCCATGTATAATATTCATTGATGAAATAGATGCTATAGGAAGAGCTCGTGGAAAAAATAATATAGCTGGATCAAATGATGAAAGGGAAAATACTTTAAATCAACTTTTAACAGAAATGGATGGATTTGGAACTCATACTAATGTCATAGTATTATCTGCTACTAATAGATCTGATATTTTAGATAAAGCTTTACTTCGTCCTGGACGTTTTGATCGTACTATATTAGTAGACCCTCCTGAATTAAATGAGAGAAAAGAGATATTTCATGTACATTTGAAAAGATTAGTATTATCTGATAATGTTGATATAGCATTTTTAGCAAGACAAACTCCAGGGTTTAGTGGAGCAGATATTGCTAATGTTTGTAATGAATCTGCCCTCATTGCTGCAAGAAAAGACAGGTCTCAAATAGAGAATCAAGATTTTCTTGATGCAATAGATCGTATTATTGGAGGTTTGGAAAAGAAGAATAAAATTATAAAACCAAATGAAAAAAAACGAATAGCTTATCATGAAGCGGGTCATGCTACAATCAGTTGGTTATTGGAACATGCTGCTCCTTTAGTAAAAGTAACTATAGTTCCAAGAGGGAGATCTTTAGGATCAGCTTGGTATTTACCAGAAGAAAGACAATTAACTACTCCAGAGCAAATGAAAGACGAAATATGTGCATTGTTAGCAGGAAGATCAGCTGAAGAAATTATTTTTAGTAATGTTTCTACTGGAGCTCTAAATGATTTGGAAAGAGTGACGAAACAAGCTCAATCTATGGTAGTTATTTTTGGATTAAATGAAAAAATTGGAAACATTTCTTATTATGATTCGACAGGACAAAATGAATTTTCTTTTTCAAAACCTTATAGTGAAAAAACAGCTCAGATTATAGATGAAGAAATATCTAAAATTATCACAGAACAATATCAAAGAGCTAAAAATATATTAAAAAACAATGAAAAAAAATTATCAATCTTGGCTAATGAATTATTGGAAAAAGAAGTTATTTTTAGAGAAGATTTAAAAAAAATATTTGGAGAAAGACCTTATCCTGATGAAATAGGTGATATGTTAAGTTCTGTTAGTAATGCTTCTTCTACTTAAAATTTATAATTTAGAGATGAATAAAAAAAAATTTTTAGACTTTTTCATCAGATTTATTACCGGATTGATTTATGTGGGTTTGATTGTTTTTTCTATTGAAAAAGGAGAAAAAACTTTTAGAATTGTAATGATGATTTTATCTTTTTTTTGTTTACTTGAATTTTTGTTAATATTAAAAACAAATATAATTTTAATTAAAATTACCTCTCTATTTTTTTTGTTTCCCATTCTTATAGATTTTTTCACGGAAAAAGGATTCGTTTTGTATATAATTTTTTTCATTCCTTATTCTATAATTTTTCTTTTTATTCAATTACTTTCTAAAAAGTATTCACATAGAGATAAAATAATACAAGTAAATCATTTAATTTTTGGATTGGTATATGTTATAATGCCATTTTATTTAGCATCTTATATATATGCTATAGTTCATCATGGAAAACAATTAATTTTAGGTGTATTTATTTTAATATGGACAAATGATTCTTTATCTTATTTGATAGGAAGAAAATGGGGAAAAAGAAAAATAGCTATATCTATTTCTCCTAATAAATCAATAGAAGGAATTGTTGGTGGATTATTTTTTTGTATCATGTTAGGATTTTTATTGTATGAAATATGGGGGAAAAAATATTGGTTTATTTTATCTTTTACTATTCCTATTTTTTCCATTGTCGGAGATCTTGTAGAGTCTACTATTAAAAGATCTTTTAATGTAAAGAATTCAGGGACTTTTTTTCCTGGACATGGTGGTTTTTTAGATAGATTAGACAGTTTTATTTTTGTGATTCCTATTATAGCTACTGTGGTTATTAGTATTATTTACATTTTATAAATATTTTTTATTTATAGAGTTTTATAATTATGATTCATAAAGAAGGAATTTCATTTTTAGTGTATACACTAGTAATAATACTATTGTTATTGATTTTTTCTTTTTTATTATTATCTAGATTAATTTGTATTTTTTTATCTATTTTTTTTGTTATACTTTATCTTTTTTTTATTTTCTTTTTTAGAAATCCAAAAAGAAATTTTTATGAGAATTATGAAAAAGATCATAATCAAGATATAGTTATATCTCCTGCTGATGGAAAAATTTTAGAAATCAAAAAAATTTTTGAAAATGAATTTTTAAAAAAAAACTGTATATGTATTTCTATTTTTATGTCACCTTTTGATGTACATGTTAATAGATTTCCTGTTTCTGGAAAAATTATTTATGTAAAATACTATTACGGAAAATATGCCATAGCTTGGCTTCCTAAAGCTTCATCAAATAATGAACATACAACAATAGTAGTAGAAACAAATAAAGGAAAAAAAATATTATTCCGACAAATAGCTGGTTTTTTAGCTAGACGTATTATTTTATATGCAAAAAAAAATTCTTTGGTAAAAAAAGGAGATGAATTTGGATTTATTAAATTTGGATCTCGAGTCGATGTTTTCTTACCATTAAACTCTGTTATTTTAGTGAAAAAGGGAGAAAAAGTTGTTGGAGGAGAAACTAAAATTTCTATTATTCCATTATGATAAACTCCCTTTACTAATTTTTTTATTTTACTTCTTCATAATCTACATCTTGCACATTTTCATTTCCTTTGTTACTTTTTTCTTCATTTTCTTTTTTATTTGATTGATTATTTTTATTTATATTTTCTTGATAAATTTCTTGAGAGGCATTAGTCCAAGCTTCATTAAGTTTTTTCATGTATTTCTCAATAGAGGAAAAATCTTTTTTTGAGTGAGCTTTTTTTAATTCTTCTAAAGAATCTTTTATATTTTTTTTATTGTTTTCAGATAATTTACTTCCGTAATCTTTCAATTGTTTTTCAGATTGAAAGATTTGATTATCTGCTGCATTTAATTTTTCGATTTCTTTTTTTATTTTTTCATCTTTTTGTGCATTTTCTTTTGCTTCTTTTTTCATTTTTTCTATTTCTTCTTGATTTAAACCTGAAGAAGTTTCGATACGTATAGATTGTTCTTTTCCTGTTCCTTTTTCTTTTGCAGAAACATGAAGGATTCCATTAGCATCTATATCAAAAGTTACCTCAATTTGAGGAATACCTCTAGGTGCTGGAGGAATATCTACTAAATCAAATCGGCCTATTTCTTTATTGTCATTGAACATTGGTCTTTCACCTTGTCCTACACGTATAGTTACTGCTGATTGATTATCAGATGCAGTAGAAAAAACTTCTGATTTTTTAGTAGGAATTGTAGTATTAGATTCAATAAGTTTAGTAAAAACTCCTCCTAAAGTTTCAATTCCTAAAGATAAAGGTGTGACATCTAATAATAATACATTTTGTACATCTCCTGTTAAAACTCCGCCTTGTATAGCTGCACCAATTGCTACAACTTCATCTGGATTCACTCCTTTAGATGGTTTTTTTCCAAAAAATTTTTCGACTTCTTCTTGAACTTTCGGTATCCGGGTAGATCCTCCTACTAAAATAACTTCATTTATATCCTTAGTTGTTAAATTTGCATCTTTCAATGCTTGAGAACAAGGATGAATTGACCTCTGTATTAATTTCTCTGATAATTGCTCAAATTTTGATCGTATTAAGGTTAATACTAGATGTTTAGGTCCTGATTCTGTTGCCGTAATATACGGAAGATTTATTTCCGTTTGATTAGAAGAAGATAATTCTATTTTAGCTTTTTCAGATGCTTCTTTTAAACGTTGTAATGCCATAGGATCCTTTCTAAGATCTAAACCTTCTTTATATTTAAATTCGTTTGCTAAGTAATTAATAATAACTTGATCAAAATCGTCTCCTCCTAAATGAGTATCCCCATTGGTCGATAGAACTTCAAATACACCATCACCTAGTTCTAAAATAGAAACATCAAATGTTCCTCCTCCTAAATCATATACTACTATTTTCTTATTTTGATTACTTTTATCTAAACCATAAGCTAAAGCTGCTGCTGTCGGTTCATTGATAATTCTTTCTACTTTTAATCCTGCTATTTCTCCAGCTTCTTTAGTAGCTTGTCTTTGTGCATCATTAAAATAAGCAGGAACCGTAATGACTGCTTTACTAATTTCCGCTCCTAGATAATCTTCAGCTGTTTTTTTCATTTTTTGTAAAATCATTGCAGATATTTCTTGTGGAGCATATAATCTTTTTTCTATATCAACTCGAGGAGTATTATTTCCTCCTTTGATAACTTTATAAGGAATGTGTTTTAGTTCTTCAGTTACTTCCGAATACATTCTTCCCATGAATCTTTTGATTGAAAAAATAGTTTTTTGTGGATTAGTTACAGCCTGTCTTTTAGCAGGGTCTCCTATTTTTCTTTCTCCTCCTTCTACAAAAGCAACTATAGATGGAGTAGTTCTTTTTCCTTCTGAGTTAGGAATCACAATAGGATCATTAATTTCCATAACAGCAACACAAGAATTTGTTGTTCCTAAATCTATGCCTATAATTTTACTCATTTTTATTACGTTTTTTCATATGTTAATTTCATTGAATAGCACTCCAATCATTATGCCATAATGAAAATAAAACTTTTATAAATAAAGTGACCAGAAAGTATGACAAAAAAAAGCTTTTATAAAAAATGTTTTTTATGACAAAAAGTCATTTATTAAAATTTTTAAATTTCTTATATTGGAAGAATAAAAAAAAAGTAATATGGATTTTTTGAGTTTAAAGACGATTTCTGCTAAAAAAAGCATAGTAGTAAAATATTGGATGATTATAGATGCAACTAATCAAATCTTGGGAAGATTATCCACTAAAATCGCTTGTATTATAATGGGTAAACATAAACCTTTTTATTCTCCACACATAAATTGTGGAGATTATGTTATCGTGATTAATTCTAATAAAATCAAACTTTCTGGAAAAAAATGGATCAATAAAAAATATGTGTATCATACTGGTTATCCAGGTGGTCAAAAAACTATTTCCATTCAAAATATGTTCAATAAAGACTCAAGAAATATAATATATAAATCAGTAAAAGGGATGTTACCTAAAAACCGTTTAGGAAGATTAATAATTAAAAATTTATATGTATATCCTGAATCGGAACATAAACATAAAGCTCAAAAACCTATTTTATTAAAATAAATAAAATTAAAATAATTATGATACATACCATAGGAAGAAGAAAAAGGTCTTTAGCACGTATTTATTTAAAAACAGGGAACGGATTAATAACTATCAATTCTTTAAAATTAGATCAGTATTTTCCAGAATATCTTCATAAAAAAATATTGTATCCTATTGAAATAGTAGAAAAAATAAGTCAGTTTGATATAAATGTGAAAGTGTTTGGAGGAGGATTTAATGGTCAAGCAGAAGCAATTCGTCTAGCTATATCTCGTGCACTTTGTCTAGTTGATATAAAAAACAGAAAAAAATTAAAATCTGAGGGATTATTAACACGCGATTCCAGAGAAGTAGAAAGAAAAAAATTTGGTCAAAAAAAGGCCAGAAAAAAATATCAATTTTCCAAACGTTAGAAAAATTCATATAATGAAAATCAATATTGAAGACTTATTAAAAGCTGGAGTACATTTTGGACATATTGCACGAAAATGGAATCCTAACATGCGTCCTTTTATTTTTATGAAAAAAGGAGGAATTCATATTATAGATTTATCAAAAACCATTTTAAAATTAAAGGAAGCTTGTGAAGAATTAAAAAAAATAGCAAAAAATGGAAAAAAAATATTATTGGTAGGAACAAAAGCTCAAGCTAGAGAAAAAGTTTTTTCATATGCTAAAAGTGTTAACATGCCTTGCATAACAGAAAGATGGTTGGGAGGATTACTAACAAATTTTACAACAATTCGCAAGTCTGTAAAAAAAATGAGTAATATAGAAAAAATGAAAAAAAATGGAACTTTTGATACATTATCTAAAAAAGAAAGATTATTAATAGACCGATTGTATGCTAAATTATATAAAAATTTAGGAAGTATTTCAAATATGAATCACATACCAGGTGGTATTTTTTTGATAGATCCAAATCAAGAAAAAATAGCTTTGACTGAAGCCATAAAATTAAAAATCCCCATTTTTGCAATGGTAGATACTAATACAAATCCTAACGATATTCAATATCCTATTCCTTCTAATGATGATTCTTCTAAATCTATAGATATTATTTTGAAATTTGTGTCAGAAGCAATTCAACATGGAATTTATATCCATAAAAATGAACGAGAAAATAAAAATTTTATAAATAAAAAATTATGAAAATTTCTGTAGAAGAAGTTAATAAACTTAGAAAAATAACAGGAATTGGAATTATGTCTTGTAAAAAAGCATTGATTCAATCTAACGGAAATATTAATGATGCTATTTATATTTTAAGAAAAAAAGGAGAAAAAGTAGCAATCAATCGTTCATTATATGAAATGAAATATGGGGCTCTTATTGCTTCCGTTAATTCTAATCATTCTTGTGGAACAATTATAGGAGTTAGTTGCGAAACTGATTTTTTATCTAAAAATTCTGAATTTTTAGATTTTTTATCCATTCTATCAAAACAATCATTGTTATTCAATAACAAATTTGACTTTTTACATAGTTCATATAACAAATACAAAAGTATACAAGAAATGATTGTAAATCAAATGGGTATCGTAGGAGAAAAATTAGAATTAAAAATATTTGAAAAAATAGATTCTCCATTTGTTATGAACTACACTCACAACACTAATAAAATTGCAACATTAGTTGGTTTTTCTAATCAAACAAACATATTTGTCGCAAAAAATATAGCTATGCATGTAGCTGCTATGAATCCTATAGCTATTAATGAAAAAGGAATTTCTAGTTTATTAATTGATGAAGAAATTAAAATTATTGAATATCAAATAAAAAAAGAAAATAAATCTGATCATATCAAGAAAAAAATAATTCAAGGTAAAATTGAAAAATTTTTATTAGAAAACACTTTACTTAATCAAAAATTTATAAAAGACAATAAAATAACTGTTCAAAGATATTTAAATCAAAATGATAAAAATTTAAAAATAAATCTCTTTAAGAGAGCTAGTATTTAATTATCAAATTGAATGAAAAAATTAATGTTAATAATTTTAGATGGTTGGGGAATATCTAACCATAAAAACTGTTATTATTCTGCAATAGAACAGGCTTTTACTCCATTTATTGATCACTGTTCTATACATTATCCTTATAGTCAATTAAAAGCATCAGGATCTGATGTTGGATTACCTAAAGGACAAATGGGTAATTCAGAAGTGGGTCATATTAATTTAGGATCTGGACGTAAAATAATTCAAAGTCTGGAAAAAATTAATATTTCTATTAAAAATAATTTTTTTTTAAAAAAAATAGATGTTTTTTTTAATAAAATCTCTATTTCTAACAAAAGAATTCATTTTATTGGATTATTATCTGATGGGGGAGTTCATTCACATATGGACCATCTATTTTATTTACTTAAAATAGCCAAAAAAAAGAAAATAAAAGATGTTTTTATACATGTTTTTACAGATGGAAGAGATTCTTCTCCAAAAAAGAGCATTTTTTATATCAAAAAACTTTTAAATGTGACTAAAAAATATGTTGGAAAATTGTCTTCTGTTATTGGAAGATATTATTCAATGGATCGTGATCAAAAATGGGAACGAACTAAAAAAGCATATGATGCAATGGTTCATTCAAAAGGAATGTATACTAAAAATATTCTTTTATCTATAGAAAAATTGTATCAAAATGGAATAACAGATGAATTTATATCTCCTTTAATAATTGTTGATGAAAATGAAATTCCTATTTCTAGAATTAAGGATGGAGATGCTGTTTTTTGTTTTAATTTTCGTTCTGATCGTTCTAGACAAATTACAGAACTTTTAACGGAAAATGATATTTCTTCTTCATTTTCAAAAATGAAGAAATTAAGTTTATCTTATTATATAACTATGACTTGTTTTAATTCTAAATACAAAGGAATTCATGTTCTTTTTGAAAAAGAATATTTATCAAATACTTTAGGAGAAATTTTAGAAAAAGAAGGAAAACAACAAATACGTATAGCTGAAACAGAAAAGTATCCACATGTTACCTTCTTTTTCTCTGGAGGAAGAGAAAATCCTTTTGATAAAGAAGTCAGGATTTTATGTGAATCACCTAAAATTCCTACTTATGATTTAAAACCTGAAATGAGTGCAGAAAATATTGTGAAAAAAATTATTCCAGAATTGAAAAGAAAACAATCAGATTTTATTTGTTTGAATTTTGCTAATCCGGATATGGTTGGCCATACTGGAAAAATGAAAGAAACAATACAAGCATGTGAATTTGTTGATAAATGCGTTAAATTTTGTTCTGAAGAAGCTACAAAAAATTCGTACGCCGTTATTATTGTTGGAGATCATGGAAATGCAGATTACATGATAAATCCAGATGGAACACCTCATACAGCTCATACTACATCTTTAGTTCCTTTTATTCTTTTAGATAGAGATATCAAAAAAAAAGATGTTCTTTTAAAGAAAGAAGGAGTTTTATCTGATGTTGCTCCTACTATTTTGGAATTAATGAAATTACCGATTCCTAAAATTATGAGTGGAACTTCTATAATCATAAATAAAAAATAAAAATTATTTTGATACAATTAAAGACTATTGAAGAAATAATCCTAATCAAAAAAAGTGCTTTTTTAGCTTCCAAAACATTAGGAATGTTAGCAAGAGAAATTAAACCAGGAATTAATACGCTTTATTTAGATAAACTTGCAGAAAATTTTATTCGTGATCATGGTGGTAAACCAGCTTTTTTAGGATTATATGACTTTCCAAATACTTTATGTGTTTCTCCAAATCATCAAGTTGTACATGGAATTCCAAATCAACTTCCTTTATGTGAAGGAGATATTTTATCTATAGATTGTGGTGTTTACATGAATGGATTTTATGGAGAACATGCTTATACTTTTGAAGTAGGAAAAGTATCTTATAATACAAAAAAATTTTTAGATTTTTCTAGAAAATCTCTTTATATTGGAATCTCTAATTGTAAAAGTGGAAATAGAATTGGAGATATAGGTTATTCAATTCAATCTTTTATTGAAAAACATGGCTACAATGTGGTAAAAAATCTTGTAGGCCATGGATTAGGTAAAAATATGCATGAAGATCCAAAAGTACCAAATTTTGGAGAAAAAGGAAAAGGCCTGAAATTAAAAGAAGGATTAGTTCTTTCTATAGAACCAATGGTAAATATTGGTACATCTAAAGTTTTTTTTCACAAAGATGGATGGACAATAACGACTTTAGATAAAAAGATTTCATCTCACTATGAACATAATGTAGCTATTGTAGATGGATCTCCTTGTTTACTTTCAACTTTTCGTTATATTTATAAAGAACTTAATATTAACACATTAGAAGAAGAACCTTTTCAAAATAAAAAAATTTATATTGATAATATTTGATATGAAATTTTTGTTTTTATTATTAAGTTTTGTAATTTACTGTTAAATAACATAATTTGCATTTCAAATATAGGATATGCCTACTATACAGCAGTTAATTAGAAAAGGACGTACTTCTGTTTCTAAAAAACGGAAATCTGTGGCTTTAGAATATTGTCCTCAGAAAAGAGGAGTTTGTACTAGGGTTTACACTACGACACCAAAAAAACCTAATTCCGCTATGCGGAAAGTTGCTCGTGTTCGTTTTACTAATGGAAGAGAGGTTATTAGTTATATAACAGGAGAAGGACATAATCTTCAAGAGCATTCAATTGTATTAGTGAAAGGAGGTAGAGTCAAGGATTTACCTGGTGTGAAATATAAAATAGTGCGTGGAGCCAGAGATACAGCTGGAGTTAATGGAAGAAAAAAAAGTAGAAGTAAATACGGAGCTAAAATAGCTAAAAAAGATTAAACTATTCTATGAGAAAAGTAAAAAAAAAAGAAAAAGTATATTTTCCTGATCCTAAATTTCATGATTCTCTAGTTACACGTTTTGTGAATCATTTAATGAAAAATGGTAAAAAAAATATAGCTTATAATATATTTTATGATGCTATGAAAAAAATAGACATCATTAAAGAAAAAGAAGAAAAATCTGCGTTAGAAATATGGAAAGAAGGATTAAAAAATGTAATGCCTCATGTGGAAGTTAGAAGTCGTCGTATGGGTGGGTCAAATATTCAAGTTCCTGTTCCTATCTCTTCTAAGAGTAAGATAACAAAAGCAATGAAATTATTAATATCTTGTGCTTCTATTAGACATGAAAAAAAAATGGCTAATAAATTAGCATATGAAATATGGGAAGCTTTTAAAGAACAAGGAGAAGCAGTGAAAAGAAAAGAAAATATTCACAAAATGGCAGAAGCAAATAAAGCCTTTTCGCATTTTAGATTTTAGTTATTTTTATATGGCAAGAAATTTGAAGTATACAAGAAATATAGGAATTGCAGCACAT
Organism: Blattabacterium cuenoti; assembly: GCF_014251795.1. Taxonomy (NCBI): domain Bacteria; kingdom Pseudomonadati; phylum Bacteroidota; class Flavobacteriia; order Flavobacteriales; family Blattabacteriaceae; genus Blattabacterium; species Blattabacterium cuenoti. The sequence goes on along the minus strand of NZ_CP059201.1, from coordinate 406,580 downwards.
ATTGATGCAGGAAAAACTACTACTACAGAAAGAGTTTTGTTTTACACAGGTATTAACCACAAAATAGGAGAAGTTCATGATGGTGCAGCTACTATGGATTGGATGCAACAAGAACAAGAGCGTGGAATCACTATAACTTCTGCAGCAACATGTTGTGAATGGATGTATAATCAAAAAAAATATCAAATTAATATTATAGATACTCCAGGACATGTTGATTTTACTGTAGAAGTAGAAAGATCTATGAGAGTCTTAGATGGTATGGTAGTTTTATTTAGTTCCGTAGATGGAGTGGAGCCTCAATCTGAAACTGTATGGAGACAAGCAGATAAATATGGGATTCCTAGGATAGCTTTTGTTAATAAAATGGATCGTCAGGGTGCTGATTTTTTTAATGTTTGTTCTCAAATAAAAAAAATTTTAGGAGCGAATTCAGTTCCTATACAAATTCCTATAGGAATTGGGGATAATTTTCAAGGTGTTATAGATTTGATAGCTAATCAGGCAATTATATGGGATGATAAAAATTATGGAATGACTTATCAAAAAATTCCTATTCCAGATAATATGAAAAAGATAGTAAATGATCATAAAAATCAACTTATTGAAGCATTATCTGAATATGATGACAAAATAATGGAAAAATTTTTGTATTCTCCCCATTCTTCTATATCACAAAAAGAAATAATTCTTTCTTTACGAGAAAATACAATAAAAATGAAAATAATTCCTATTTTGTGTGGTTCTTCTTTTAAAAACAAAGGAGTCCAAACTATGTTAGATGCCATATGTAAATATTTGCCTTCTCCTCTTGATGTTAAAGATATAGTAGGAATAAATCCCATTAATCAAAAAGAAGAAAAGAGAAAACCTAACGAAAATGAACCTTTTTCCGCTTTAGCTTTTAAAATTTCAAGTGATCCTTTTGTTGGTCGACTAGCTTTCTTTAGAGTTTATTCTGGAAAAATAGAATCAGGTTCTTATAGTTTTAATGTTAGATCGGGAAATAAAGAACGTATTTCTAGGATATATCAAATGCATGCAAATAAACAAAATCCGGTTAGTAAAATCGGAGCAGGAGATATTGCAGCTGTAGTAGGTTTTAAAGATATTAAAACGGGAGATACTTTATGTGATGAGAAACATCCAATTTTACTGGAAAAAATATTTTTTCCTGAACCAGTAATTGGTTTGGCTATTGAACCTAAATATAAATCAGATATAGATAAAATGAGTTTAGCATTATCAAAATTAATGGAGGAAGATCCTACTTTTCAAGTTAGGACAGATAATTACACAGGTCAAACTATTATTTCTGGTATGGGAGAACTTCATTTAGAAATAATTGTTGATAGAATGAAACGAGAATTTAAAGTAGAAGTCAACCAAGGGAAACCTCAGGTAGAATATAAAGAAGCTTTAAGAAATTTAGTAGAACATAGAGAAATTTATAAAAAACAAACAGGAGGAAGAGGAAAATATGCAGATATTTTATTTAGACTTGAACCCGGAAATATAGGGGAATCTGGTTTAACTTTCATTAATAAAATAAAAGGAGGAAATATTCCAAAAGAATATATTCCTTCTATAGAAAAAGGATTTAAAGAAATGATGAAAAGTGGTCCTTTGTCTGGATATGAAATAGATAATGCAAAAGTAACCGTTTTAGATGGATCTTATCATTCTGTTGATTCTGATCAATTATCTTTTGAATTAGCAGGAAAGTTAGGTTTTAGAGAGGCTGCTAAAAAAGCTAAACCAATTCTTTTAGAACCAATTATGAAATTAGAAGTTTTAATTCCAGAAGAAAATATGGGAGATATAATAGGAGATTTAAATCGTAGAAGAGGAATTGTACAAAATATGAAGACTAAAAATAATATAAAAGTAATTCAAGCTTTGGTTCCATTATCGGAAATGTTTGGATATGTTACCGTATTACGAACACTATCTTCTGGTAGAGGCACCTCTGTTATGGAGTTTTCTCATTATGATATAGTTCCTGAAGCTGTGATGGATAATGTAATTGTAGAAAATAAAAATCAAAATAAAAAAGTAAAAAAATAATAGTGTAAAAAATTGACATGTTATGGGTCATGATATAAAAATTAAATTGAAATCTTATGATTATAATTTATTAGATAAATCAGCTGAAAAAATTGTAAATTCGGTTCTTCCTACAGGAGTAGTATTAAATGGACCAGTACCTTTACCTACTGAAAAAAAAATATTTACAGTGTTACGTTCTCCTCATGTAAATAAAAAATCGAGAGAACAATTTTTTCTTCCTACTCATAAAAGATTATTGCAAATCCATAATGCTTCGTCTAAAACAGTAGATGCATTAATGAAGTTAGAATTGCCTAGTGGAGTGGAAGCAGAAATAAAAGTATAAAATTAAAATATGTCTGGATTAATAGGGAAAAATATAGGGATGACTAGTATGTTTTTAAAAAATGGTGAAAATGTTCCATGTACAATTGTGCAAGTAGGTCCTTGTTATATTGTTCAGATAAAAACAATAAAAAATGATGGATATTCTTCTGTTCAGTTGGGTATAGATGATAAAAAAATAAAAAAAACAAACAAATCTTTATTAAATCATTTTAAAAAAGCAGGATTATCTCCTAAAAAAAAATTATTAGAGTTTAGAATGAATCAAAAGATTCATAGTAATTTTACTATGGGGAATTTGATCAGTATTAATTTTTTTAAAGAAGGAGAATTGGTTGATATAAAAGGAATTTCTAAAGGGAAAGGTTTTCAAGGCGTAATTAAAAGACATAATTTTTCAGGAGTAGGCGAAAAAACTCACGGACAACATAATCGTTTGAGAGCTCCAGGATCTATAGGAGCAGGATCTGATCCTTCACGTGTTTTTAAAGGTAAAAAAATGGCTGGTAAAATGGGAAAAAAAAGTGTGACTATTAAAAATTTAGAAATATTAAAGATAGATTTTGATTATAATATTATGTTTTTAAAAGGTTCAGTTCCAGGTAACAAAAATTCATATTTGATGATTCAAAAAAAAGAATGGAATTAAAAGTTTTAGATATTAAAGGTAACTATACTGAAAAGAAAATAAAATTTAATGATAAGATTTTTTTTAAAAAATCTTATCGTCATCCCTTATATTTAGAAATAAAAAGATATTTATTAGCTCAACGTCAGGGGACACATAAGTCTAAAGAAAGAGGAGAATTGTCTGGAAGCACTAAAAAATTACATAGACAAAAAGGAACAGGAGGTTCTAGAAAAGGAAATATAAAAAACCCTATTTTCAGAGGAGGAGGAAGAGTATTTGGTCCTAAACCAAGGAAATATTTGACAAAATTAAATAAACGTACTAAAAATATAGTTAGAAAATTTCTTATTGAACAAAAATTAGTACATAATAAAGTACTCATTATAGAGGATTTTCAATTAGAAACTCCAAAAACTAAGTTTATTTTAAAATTACTAAAATCTTTACAATTAACTAATCACAAATCATTAATGATAATTGGAGAAATAAATAAAAATTTATATTTGTCTTCTAGAAATTTAAAGAATTTTAAATTATTAATTGTAAATGAATTAGATTGTTTTTCATTAATAAATTTTGCATATATTATTTTTTCAGAAAATTCTATAAATAGAATATCTAAATTTTTAGATTCAATATGATTTTAATTAAACCTTTTATCACAGATAAGTCTTATAAAGGAAAGAAATATAATTGTTATACTTTTTCTGTGAATATAAATTTTGATAAAATTCAAATCAAAAAAAAGATAAAAAAATTGTTTGGATTGAACATAAAAAATATCAGAACAATGATTTATCCTAGAAAGGATAAATCTAAGTATACTAAAAAAGGATTTCTTTATGGAAGAACTAATAAAATAAAAAAAGTTATTGTTCAATTTGATAAAAATCAGGAAATTGATTTATTCAATATTAATCAAAAATAAATCCGATGTCAGTAAAAAAATTAAAACCCATAACACCTGGTCAACGCTTTAAAATTGTAAATTCTTTTGATAAACTTACTAGTTCTAATTGCGAAAAAACTTTAGTGAAAGGAAAATGTAAATCTGGGGGAAGAAATAATATGGGGCGTATGACAATGCGTTATTTTGGAGGAGGACACAAAAGAAAGTACAGAATAATAGATTTTAAAAGAAAAAAATTTGGTATTTATGCGGTTGTGAAATCTATAGAATATGATCCTAATCGATCTTCTTTTATTTCTTTACTTCATTATGAAGACGGAGAAAAAAGATATATTCTAACAATAGAAGGATTAAAAGTGGGACAAAAAGTAATTTCAGGAAAAAGTATTCCTTTTAATATAGGAAATTCTACTTTTTTAAGCGATATCCCTTTGGGAACTAACATATCTTGTATAGAATTTAAACCTGGTCAGGGCGCTAAAATAGCGAGAAGTGCAGGGTCTTTCGCTCAATTATTTGCGAAAGATGAAAAGTATGCTACTATTAAACTTCCTTCTGGAGAAATTAGAATGATAATGATAACTTGTATGGCTACAATTGGAATTATTTCTAATGTTGATCATCAGTTAGAAATATATGGAAAAGCAGGAAAAATGCGTCATTTAGGACGAAGACCTAGAACAAGAGGTGTTGCTATGAATCCAGTAGATCATCCAATGGGTGGAGGAGAAGGGAAAGCTTCTGGTGGAATACCTAGAGATAGAAAAGGAAAACCATCTAAAGGATTTAAAACTCGTTCTAAAAAACGATATTCTGATAAATATATTTTGCAAAGAAGAAAAAAATAAAATAATTTATAATTATGGCAAGATCTTTGAAAAAAGGACCGTATGTTTCTCAAGCATTGTATAAAAAAGTATTGAACAATATTAAATTAGATAAGAAAACTGTAATTAAAACTTGGTCTAGACCTTCTACTATTTTACCTGATTTTGTAGGACAAACTTTTGCCGTTCATAACGGAAAACAATTTATCAATGTATATGTTACAGAAAATATGATTGGGCATAAACTTGGTGAATTTGCTCCAACTCGGATTTTTAGAGGACATGCTGGGTCTAAAAATAAATTGAAAATAAAAAATCAAAAAGTATGAAAGAGGAAACTAGCATAGTTTCAGCTTCTTTGAATGGTGTTAGAAATTCTCCAAGGAAGGTAAGATTGATAGCAAACCTAATTCGAAACAAAGAAATACAAAAAGCTATAGATTTGTTAAATTATAGTAAAAAAAGAAAAATTTCTATTTTTTTCAAAAAATTACTGATCTCTCTATTATCTAACTGGAAAAATAAAAATGATCAATCTTCTTATGAAAAAGAAAAATTTTTATACATAAAAGAAATTAAAGTGAATCAAGGTAAAACTTTGAAAAGATTACGACCTGTTCCTCAAGGAAGAGGCCATAGAATTAGAAAAAGATCAAGTAATATTATAGTTTTTTTGGATGAAAAAAAAGATGAAAAAAAAGAAGTATAATTATGGGACAAAAAACTAATCCAATTGTGAATCGACTTGGAATTATAACAGGATGGCAATCTAGTTGGTGCAATAATTATAAAGATAGAATACAAGAAGATTTTAAAGTAAGAAGATATATAGAAGCTAGATTTCCAAAAGGAATAGTTTCTCGTATTTTTATAGAAAGAACTTTGAAATTTATAACAATTACTATTAGAACATCAAGACCTGCACTTGTTATAGGAAAAAGAGGAGATGAAGTAGATACAGTAAGAAAAGAATTAAAGAAACTTACTAAAAAAGAAATTCAAATTAATATATCTGAAGTTAAACGTCCTGAATTAGATGCTCCACTAATTGCTAAAGGTTTAGTTAGACAACTAGAGAATCGTATTTCTTATAAAAAGGCCATTAAAGTATCTATTCTTTCCGCTGTCAGAACTAATGCCCAAGGTATAAGAATTCAGATTTCAGGAAGGCTTAATGGATCGGAAATGGCAAGATGTGAAACTTATAAAGAAGGCAGAATTTCTCTTGGAACTTTTCGTGCTGATGTTGATTACCATATGGAAGTGGCTCATACTATTTATGGCAGTATAGGAGTTAAAGTATGGATTATGAAAGGGGAAATATACGGAAAAAGAGAATTATCTCCATTGTTAGGAATTCAAAAAAAACATAGAAAATCTCATCATTTTAATAGAAAAAAGAAGTAAATAAATTTTTTTCATCAACATGTTACAACCAAAAAAAACAAAATATAAAAAAAAACAAAAAGGAAGAATTCGTGGAAATGCAAAAAAGGGTATTTTTCTTTCTCGAGGTTTGTATGGAATCAAAGCTTTAGAAGGAGCTTGGATCACTTCTAGACAATTAGAGGCTGCGAGAATTGCTGCAACAAGATATATGAAAAGAGAAGGACAATTATGGATTAATGTTTTTCCTGATAAGCCAGCTACAAGAAAACCACAAGAAGTCCGTATGGGAAAAGGAAAAGGTCCTGTTGAATTCTGGGTATCTGTAGTTAAACCTGGTCGAATTTTATTTGAAATAGATGGAGTTGAAATGGATGTAGCTAAAGAAGCTTTAAGATTAGCTGCTCAAAAACTTCCTATAAAAATAAAATTTATTTATTCTAATGAATTATGAATAATTTAGACATAAAAAATTTATCCATTAGGAATTTGATTAAGAAAATTAGTGAGTTGAAAAAAAACTACCAAAATATAAAATTTAATCATCACATAAAAATGTTGAAAAATCCTATGCAAATTAAATTTATCAGGAAAAATATTGCCAAATTAAAAACTGAATATAATAAAAAAATTAATGATAAAAAAAACTAGAAACATTCGAAAACAAAGACAAGGAATAGTTGTTAGTGATAAAATGGATAAAACGATTATAGTACATGAAATCAAAAAGGTGAAACATAGATATTACGGAAAAAGTATTACGAAAAATAAAAAATATATGGTTCACGATGAAAAAAATATTTCTAAAAATGGAGATAAAGTAAGTATCATGGAAATGCGTCCTGTTAGTAAAAGAAAATGTTGGAGATTAGTTAATATTTTAGAAAAATTTAATGTATAATGTTACAACAAGAATCTAGGTGTAGAGTATCCGATAATACAGGAGCTAAAGAAGTTTTAATTATTAGAGTTTTAGGTGGAACTAAAAAGAGATATGCTTCATTAGGTGATACTATAGTAGTTACTATAAAAGTAGCTGTTTCTAAAGGAAGTATAGTTAAAAAAGGTCAAGTTTGTAAAGCTGTAATAATTAGAACAAAAAACAGAACTAGAAGAAAAGATGGATCTTACATAAATTTTGATGATAATGCTTGTGTGTTAATTAACACTTCTGGAGAAATAATGGGAACAAGAGTTTTTGGTCCAGTAGCAAGAGAACTAAGGGAAAGAGAATATATGAAAATTATTTCTTTAGCACAAGAAGTTTTGTAAAAAAACAAACAAATTTTCATGAAAAAAATAAAGAAAAAAGATAAAGTATTAATTTTATCAGGAAATTATAAGGGGATTGAAGGAATAGTTACGAAAGTTTTTTATAAAAAAAATAAAGCTATTATAGATGGAATCAATATGGTTAAACGACATACTAAACCTATTCCAAAACAACCTAAAGGTGGTATTATAGAAAAAGAAGCTCCTATACATTTATCTAATTTGAAAAAAATTGAAAGTGATTTATCAATCTAAATTTCAAGAATTTTATAAAAAAAAAATAGTTCCTGCTTTAATTAAAAAATTTAGATATATTTCTATTATGGAAGTACCTAAATTAAAAAAAATAGTGATTCATCAAGGGGTAGGTTCTTCCGTTTTTGATAAAAAAATCATATATCATTCCATGAATGAAATAACAGATGTAACAGGACAAAAAGCTGTTTTTTGTTATTCTAAACATGATGAATCCGGATTTAAACTTAGAAAAGGAATGTCTATAGGGGTCAAAGTTACTTTAAGGAGAGTAAAAATGTATGAATTTTTAGAAAGACTTATTGTTGTTTATTTACCTAGAGTTAGGGATTTCAATGGAGTGAAAGAAAATAGTTTTGATGGTCGTGGAAATTATAATATGGGAATTATAGAACAAATAATTTATCCTGAAATAAGTATTGATAAAATTAAAAAAAATATGGGAATGAATATTACATTTGTAACTTCTGCAAAAAATAATGAAGAAGCTAAAAGTCTTTTGTCTTTATTTGGAATACCTTTTAAAATTAAAAAGAATAAAAATGGCTAAAGAATCAGTTAAAGCAAGACAAAGAAAAAGAGAAAAAATGGTTTTGAAATATGCAAGTAAAAGAAAAGCTTTAAAAAAAGCTGGAAATTATCAGCTATTGCAAAAATTACCTAGAGATGCTTCTCCTGTTCGTTTAAGAAATAGATGTTCTATTACTGGTAGATGTAGAGGATATATGCGTAAGTTTGGAATTTCTCGTATTATTTTTAGAAATTTAGTTTCTCAAGGACTTATTCCTGGAGTAAAAAAAGCAAGTTGGTGAAAAAAAACATAACGTATGGATATTATTGCTGATTTTTTAACTAGAATTCGAAATGCTAGTTTAGCAAAACATAAATTACTTAAAGTTCCATCTTCTAAAATGAAGAAAGAGATTCTTCGTGTTTTATTAGAAAATGGATACATATTAGGTTATAAATTTGAATATGATAGAAAAATAATTAAAATAGCTTTAAAATATTATAAAGAAAAAACTTCTGTTATTCAAAAAATTATTAGAATTAGTAAACCAGGATTAAGAAAATATTGTAAATATAAAAATATACCTAGAGTATTAAACGGATTAGGAATTGCTATAATTTCTACTTCTAGTGGAGTTATTACAGATAAGCAAGCAAGAAAAAAGAAAATAGGAGGAGAAATATTATGTTTTATATATTGAATTGATTAAATTTTAAATTATAAAAAAAATGTCTAGAATAGGGAAGAAGCCTATTTTTATCCCTGAAGATGTTAATATTGAGATTTTTGATCAAAATATATTGGTAAAAGGCTCTTTAGGAAGTTTAAGTCAAAAAATTTCAGAAGGATTTCAATTGAATTTAAATGGAAATAAATTGTTAATTACTAAAAATCAAGAAAATAAAAAATATAAATCTTTACACGGGTTATATCATATGTTAATAAAAAATATGATAATAGGAGTTACAAAAGGATTTCAAAAAAAATTAGAGTTAGTAGGAATTGGTTACAGAGCATTTTATAATGAATCAATTTTAGATTTAAGTTTAGGTTTTTCTCATAATATTATGATGCAAATTCCTGAGGAAATTAATATAAAAATAGAGTCTGAGAAAGCTAAAAATACTATTATTATTTTAAAATCTTATGATAAACAGTTGTTGGGAATAATCGCTGCTAAAATTAGATCTTTCAGAACTCCAGAACCTTATAAAGGAAAAGGAATTAGATATTTTGGAGAAGAAGTTCGAAGAAAGGCAGGAAAATCTGCTTAAATTATATGAAAAATAAAAAATCGAGAAAAATTTTCGGAAATCCAAATAGACCTAGAATTTCCGTTTTTAGAAGCAATAAAGAAATATATGCACAAATAATAGATGATTTATGTGGAAAAACTTTAGTTTTTTCTTCTTCAAAAGAAAAAGAATTTCGAAAATATAAAAAAAATAAAACAGAAATAGCTAATAAAGTAGGAAAACGATTAGGAAACAAGGCAATGAAATTGAAAATAAAAAAATTAGTATTTGATAAAGGAAAATATTTATATCATGGAAGAGTTAAATCTTTAGCTGATGGAGTGAGAGAAGCTGGGTTAGAATTTTAAATAAAATATGTCAATAAAATATACAGGATTTGAGTTAAAAGAAAAATTAGTTGGAGTAACAAGAGTATGTAAGGTAACTAAAGGAAGAAGGTATTTTAGTTTTAGTGCTATTGTTATTAAAGGAAACGAAAATGGAATAGTAGGTTATGGATTTGGAAAATCTAAAGAAGCACCTGATGCTATTCATAAAGCTGGAGAGCAAGCAAAAAAAAATCTTTTTAAGGTATGTATTTCTAATGGAACCATACCTCATAAACAAGAGGCTAAATATGGGGGAGCGCGTATTCTGATCAAACCTGCATCTGATGGGACTGGAATCATTGCTGGAGGTCCTTTAAGGGCCGTTCTTGAAGCTGCAGGATTGAGAAATGTTTTGTCTAAATCTAAAGGATCGTCTAATCATCATAATGTTATAAAAGCAACGATCAAAGCATTAAGTAAAATGAGAGATGTTTATATAATAGCAAAACAAAGAGGAATAAACACAAAAAAAGTATACGATGGATAAAAGTTTTTTAACTATTAATTGTTTACATCCAAACCATAAATCTAATAAAAAGAAATTAAGATTAGGTAGAGGACAAGGTTCAGGAAAAGGAGGAACTTGTGGTAGAGGACATAAAGGAGCTAAATCTAGATCTGGTTTTTCTAAAAAAAAAGGATTTGAAGGAGGACAAATGCCTTTTCAAAGAAGAATACCTAAATTTGGATTTAAAAGAAATGTTTTCGGTAAAAGAATTGTTGGAATTAATTTAGACACAATTCAAGATCGTATTAAAAAAGAAGGAAAAAATATCGTTAATAAAGAATTCTTTATCAAAAATAATTTGATTAGGAAAAATGATTTTGTTAAAATTTTAGGAAGAGGGAAACTTAACATCCCATTAAAAATATATGCATCCAAATTTAGTAAAAAAGCTTTATTATCTATAAAAAAAATAGGGGGAGAAGCTGTATTTACATAAACAAAATTTATGAATAAAAATTTTATAATGACTGTTTATAACATTTGGAATGTTAAAGAATTACGAAAAAAAATAATAATCACTTTAGGTTTATTGTTAGTATATCGTTTTGGTGCTTATATTCCTCTTCCAGGTATTAATCCTTTAGGAATTAGTAATTTTATAGAAAAATTTAATTCAGGATCTAAAGGATTAATGCAAATTTTATCCTCTTTTACAGGTGGGGCTTTTAATCGTGCATCAGTTTTAGCTTTAGGCATTATGCCTTATATATCTGCATCTATTATTATACAATTGATGTGTATAATTATTCCTTATTTGCAAAGATTACAAAAAGATGGAGAAAGCGGAAGAAAACAAATTAATTTTATAACGAGATGGTTAACTATAGGAATATGTTTAATACAAGCTCCTGTGTATCTCGTTTCTTTGACTCAACAATTTATTCCTTTTTCTTCTTCAAGAATTGCTTATTTAATTAATTTAAATACTTTTCATGGGAAAAGTATGTTTTGGATTATAGGAATAATGATTTTAACTTCAGGTACTTTATTTACCATGTGGTTGGGAGATAAAATAACGGATAAAGGAATAGGAAATGGAATTTCTTTAATTATAATGTCTGGAATAATAGCGCGTTTTCCAGATGCTATCAGTAAGGAAATTATTAGTAAATTGGAAATTGGAAATGGAGGATTAATAATTTTGTTTCTTGAATTTTTATTATGGTTATTAGTTATTTTGTTTTCTATTATAATTATTCAAGCTGTTAGAAAAATACCAGTACAATATGTTTCTCATTATAAGTCTTTAGGATTAGATTCAATACACAATAAAAAGCATCAATATATTCCACTAAAAATGACGGCAGCTGGAGTTATGCCTATTATATTTTCTCAAGCTATTATGTTGTTTCCACTAACTTTTTCTGATTATGTAAAAAACACTAACATAAAAAGTTTTTTTCATCTTTTTCAAGATATTTATGGATTATGGTATAATTTAACTATTTCTTTGTTAGTCATAATTTTTACTTTTTTTTATACAGCTATTGCTATTCCAGTAAATCAAATGGCCAATGATTTGAAAAGAAGTGGAGGACATATACCTAGAATTAAACCTGGAAAAGAGACTGCTGAGTATATAGATCGCATTTTATCAACAATCACATTGCCTGGAGCTTTTTTATTATCAGTCATAGCAATACTTCCCTCTATTGTTTTTCGTTTGGGTTTTACACAAAATTTTTCTTTATTTTATGGAGGAACTTCTCTACTAATTGTAGTAGGAGTAATTCTAGACATTTTACAGCAAGTGAACATATATCTTTTGAACTATCATTATGATGAATTAATGATGATGAAATATCGTAGTAGTAGATATACTAGATAATAATTTTTTTGTATATATTATTTTTATGTTTTATATTAAACAAATTATTTATATGTATGGCTAAACAAAAGCATATTGAAGTTGATGGCATTATCATAGATTCATCTCCGAATGCGATGTTTCGTGTAGAATTAGAGAATGGATGTGTTGTAAAAGCTCATATTTCAGGTAAAATGAGAATGCATTATATAAAAATATTGCCAGGAGATAAAGTAAGATTAGAAATGTCTTCTTATGATTTAGAAAGAGGAAGAATAACTTATAGATATTAAATCGAATCAAATTTTTATGTTATGAAAGTAAGGGCATCTTTAAAAAAAAGAACTGATAACTGTAAAATTGTTAGAAGAAAAAGACGTCTTCGTATTATTAATAAAAAAAATCCTAGATTTAAACAAAAACAAGGTTAATTTTTATGTCTGTAAGAATTTCAGGAGTGGATTTACCAAAATCTAAAAGGGGAGTTATCGGTCTTACTTATTTATATGGAGTGGGGAAAAGTCTATCAAAAAGAATACTCTGTTCAATTGGAATAGATGAAAATAAAAAAGTAGAGAGTTGGTCTGATGATGATATAAGTAAGATACGGAAATATATATCTGATCATATAAAGATTGAAGGAGAATTAAGATCTGAAATACAATTTCATATTAAACGATTAATGGATATAGGCTGTTATGTCGGAACTAGACATAGAAAATGTTTACCATTAAGAGGACAAAAGACAAAAAATAATTGTAGAACCAGAAAAGGTAGAAAAAAAACAGTAGCAAATAAAAAGAAAGTAGCAACATAAAATATGGTCAAATCATCATTGGGAAAGGGAAAGGGTAGAAAAAAATCAGTAGTAGTAGATTCTGTGGGGGAAGCTCATATCCAAGCTACTTTTAATAATATTATTATAACTTTAACAAATAAAAAAGGGGACGTAGTTGCATGGTCTTCTGCTGGTAAAATGAATTTTAGAGGATCTAAAAAAAATACTCCATATGCTGCTCAAATGGTAGCAGAAAATGTAGCAAAAGAAGGTTTAAACGCTGGAATAAAAAAGGTGGAAGTTAAAGTCAAAGGTCCTGGAGCAGGAAGAGATGCTGCTATACGAGCATTGAGTAATTCTGGTATTGTAGTAACAATAATAAAAGATATTACTCCTTTACCACATAATGGTTGTCGTCCTCCTAAAAGGAGAAGAGTTTGATATTTTTTTAAAATTATGGCAAAATATATAGGACCAAAAACCAAAATATCTAGAAGATTTGGGGAGTGTATTTATGGGGAAGATAAATATTTCGAAAGAAGAAAATATCCATCTGGTCAACATGGAGCTAACCGTCGTAGAGGAAAACGTTCAGAATATTTTATTCAATTAATAGAAAAACAAAAAGCGAGGTATACCTATGGAATATTAGAACGACAATTTGAAAGTTTATTTTTTGAAGCTTCGAAAAAAAAAGGAATAACTGGAGAGTTATTGTTGCAAGCATGTGAAAGTCGTTTAGATAACATAGTTTTTAGATTAAAATTTGCACCATCTCGATCTTCTGCTCGTCAAATTGTTTCTCATAGACATATTATTGTGAATAATAAAATAGTTAACATTCCATCTTTTCGATTAAAACCTGGAGATAAAATAGAAATTAAAGAAAAATCAAAAAAACACCCTGTAATATTAGATTCTATACACAATAAAACAGGACCAATAGTGGAATGGTTGATTTTGGATGAAAAAAACATGTTTGGTATATTTAGAATGATGCCAAAAAGAGCACAAATTCCTGAAAATATTAAGGAACAATTAATTGTTGAATTATATTCAAAATAGTAGTAAATTAAATGGCTATTCTAGATTTCGTAAAACCTAATAAAATTACAATATCTGAATTTTCAGATAGTAAGGGCATTTTTCATTTAAAACCTTTAGAACCAGGATATGGAATGACTTTAGGTAATGCATTAAGAAGAGTTTTATTGGGTTCTTTGAGAGGATTCGCAGTAACTTCTATTAAAATTAAAGGAGTTAAATATGAATTTTCTACTATAGAAGGGGTTCTTGAAGATGTAACTGAAATTATTTTAAATTTCAAGAAAATTCGTTTTAAACAAAAAATATTAGGAACTTGTAAAGAAACAGTTAACGTTCATATAAATCAGGAGAAACAAGTGACAGGAAAAATTTTGAATAAATTCATTTCTGGATTTCAAATTTTGAACGATAATTTAGTTATTTGTAATAAAGATGAATCAATTCCTTTAGATATAAGTTTCACAATTGAAGAAGGAAGAGGTTATGTTCCTGCAGAAGAAAATAAAAAGAATAATCAAGATTCTATTGAAACTATTTCGATTGATTCTATTTATACTCCAATTAAAAATGTGAAATATACAATAGAAAGCTGTCGCGTAGGACAAAAAACGGATTTTGAAAATCTTTCATTAGAAATAATAACGGATGGATCTATATCTCCAAAATTGGCTTTAATGGAGGCTTCAAAAATATTAATTCAGTATTTTTCTATTTTTTCTTATGAAAAAATAGGTGAGAAAAAAGAAGAAAAAATTAATAAAGAAAAAAAATATGATGAAGAATTTATACGAATGCGAACATTATTAATGTCTAAGTTAAGTGATATGGATTTATCTGTTCGTACAAAAAATTGCTTAAAGTCAGCTTCTATAAATACGATTGCAGATTTAGTGAGTTGTAAAAGAAATAATATGTTAAAAATGAGAAATTTTGGTAAAAAATCACTAGATGAACTAGAAAGTAAAATGAAGGATAAAGGATTATATTTTGGCATGAACATAGGAGAATTTAAATTAAATGAATCATAAAAATAAAAATAATCACTTGGGAAGAAAATATGGACATCGTAAATCCCTTCTTTCTAACATTGCTTCTTCTCTTATAAAAAAGAAAAGAATTTTTACAACTTTGGCTAAAGCTAAAACTTTAAGAAAATATATAGAGCCTATTATAACAAAATCAAAAATTAACACAATTCATTCTAAAAGAAATATTTTTTCGTATTTAAAAGATAAAGAAGCGGTATCAGAATTATTTAAGGATACTTTTCACAAAGTACGTGAACGTTCTGGTGGGTATACTAGAATAATAAAAACTGGATTTCGTTTTGGAGATCAAGCTTCTTATTCCCTGATTGAATTCGTAGATTTTAATGAAATATATACTTCTAAAAAAAGAGTAAAATCCATAAGACGGAGCAGAAAAAAACATAGTAGTAACAATAACAATGAGTAAAATTAAAAAGATTCAAGCTAGACAAATATTAGATTCTAGAGGAAATCCTACTGTAGAAGTAGACGTAATAACTGAAAATCATATATTAGGACGAGCCTCTGTTCCATCTGGAGCGTCAAAGGGAAAAAATGAAGCTTTTGAATTACGTGATGAAAATCAAAATGTTTTTTTTGGAAAAAGTGTTTTAAAAGCTGTTCAAAATGTAAATGATATTATTGCTCCTGAACTAATCGGAAAATCTGTTTTAGATCAAATTAGCATTGATCGACTGATGTTAGAATTGGATGGAACAGAGAATAAAACAAGATTAGGATCTAATGCTATTTTGGCTATTTCATTAGCTACCGTAAAAGCAGCTTCTAATGAGTTGAGAATTCCTCTTTATAAATATATTGGAGGAGTTTATACTTGTTCATTACCTATACCATTAATCAATATTATTAATGGGGGAAGACATTCAAATATTTCTTCTATAGTTTTTCAAGAATTTATGATAATTCCTGTTAAAGCCAATACTTTTAGAGAAGCGCTTCAAATGGGACATAAAGTATTTTTTCAACTAAAAAATATGTTAAATCATAAAGGTTTTTCTACAAATGTAGGCGATGAAGGGGGTTTTTCTCCTAATTTTAAGAATAATGGTATTGAAAGTATTTTAGATTCTATATTAGAAGCTATACACATAGCTAATTACGAACCTTATGATCAAATTGCTATTGCTATAGATTGTGCTGCATCTGAATTTTATGAAAAAGAAAAAAATCAATATGATTATTCTAAGTTTGAAAAGCCAGAAAAAAAGACAAAAGATTTGATTAAAACGAGAGAAGAACACATTAATTATTTATCTTATTTAATTAAAAAATATCCAATTATATCTATTGAAGATGGAATGGATCAACATGATTGGGAAGGATGGAAATTGTTAACTCATGAAATAGGAGATAAAGTTCAATTGGTGGGAGATGATCTTTTTGTAACACAAGTAAAAAAATTGAAAAAAGGAATAGAAGAGAAAGTAGCAAATTCTATTTTAATTAAAGTAAATCAAGTAGGAACATTAACGGAAACAATTGAAACAATAAATGTAGCTAAAAAAAATAAATATAAAAATATTGTATCTCATCGTTCTGGAGATACTGAAGATCCTTTCATAGCAGATCTTTCTGTTGCATTTAATATTGAACAAATAAAAACAGGTTCTTTATGTCGTTCTGAAAGAGTTTCAAAATATAATCAATTATTACGTATTGAGAATGCTCTTGGAAAAAATTCATTTTATTCAAAATGGAATTAAATATTTTATTAGAGTATAAAAATCAATGGTAATTTTAATTTTTATCTTTGGATATTTATTAATTACTTTTGAGAATTTATTTTCTATAAATAAAGTTATTTCATCTATTTTAATGGCTACTATTTGTTGGTCTTTGATTATATTTTTTAATCTTCCTGTTTATGAACTAGATCAACATTTAATTCCAAAAGAAGATCCCAAGCATTTATTATTATTTCATTTAGGAAAAGCATCTGAAATTGTTTTTTTTCTTATTGGAGCTATGTCTATTATTGCTATTATTGAAAAGTATTCTGGATTCGAAGCTCTAAAAGAATTATTTTTTACAAGTACAAAACGTAAGTTTTTATGGATTATAAGTATAATTTCTTTTTTATTATCTGCTATAATAGATAATCTGACAGCTACTATGGTTTTAATTTCTTTATTGAGAAAAACCGTATCAAATTATAAAGATCGTTTATATTATTTAGGATTAATCATTATATCTGCTAATGCAGGAGGAGTTTGGTCTCCTATTGGGGACATAACTACAACCATGTTATGGATTTCTAATAAAGTAACTACAATTCATCTCTTAAAAAAAATATTGATACCATCTATATTATGTATGGTTATTTCTACTTTAATAGCATCTTATATGCCTATTTTTAATGGATCTATTCAAATAGAAAAAAATAATAATCTTGATTCTCTCAATAGAGGTTTTTTTATGTTAAAAATAGGTTTATTTTTAATGTTACTTGTTCCAGTTTTGAAAACTATAATAGGAATTCCTCCATATATGGGAATGATGTTTTCTCTAAGTATTATGCTTCTCATAGTATCTAAAAAATATAGATCAAAATCTATATTAAATGATACGCTAAAAAAAATCGATATATCTAGTATTTTATTTTTTTTAGGAATTTTACTTTCTGTTTCTTCTTTAGAATCCATGGGGATATTATATACTTTATCTCATTGGATCAATGAAACTGTTTATACGTGGAAGATTACAACTTTTTTATTTGGATTAATCTCTTCTATTATAGATAACGTTCCTTTAGTAGCTGCTACCATATCTATGTTTTCTTATCCTATAAATCATGACTTATGGCATTTTATAGCTTATGTTTCTGGAACAGGAGGAAGTATCTTTTTGATAGGATCCGCGGCAGGTGTAGCAGCTATGAGTATGGAAAAAATAGATTTTTTTTGGTATTTAAAAAAAATTAGTTGGATTGCTTTAATGGGATATATATCTGGATTTATTTATCTATTAATTTATCCATTTTTTTCTTTGCAATAATTCTATAAAGTTTCCTCCTATATATGAAAAAAAGAAAAAAATAGGTAAAATTATTATTTTGAACCATAATGGAAATGGATAAAAAAACATATGAAATAGTATCATAATAAATAAAATAAAACCTGTTAATATAGCATAAGCTTTTTTTGCATTTTTTGAAAAAAAAGCAGTGATTAATCCTCCTAATAAAGCACTAAAAGCATAAATGAAAATTAAAAAAATGAAAAATTCAGTAGGCGCTTTAATTAAGATATATTTGAATTGTTTTAATGGTATCAATCTTATTTTTTCAAAATATTTTTTTACAATCTTAATTGCATAAAATATTTCTATGATACTTATTAAAATTCCTATAGATATAGATAAAACATTACGGAACATAACATAATAGAATCTTTTTTTTTGTTATTTTGTAAAAGTAAATATCAATTTTTAATTTTTTGATTATGGATCATGTTATAGATTGGATTCCAATTAAAAAATATGAAGACATTTTATTCTTTTTTGGAGAAGGTATTTCTAAAATAGAAATTAATAGACCATGGTGTCATAATGCTTTTCGTGTTGAAACAGTCAATGAAATGATAGACGCTATAAATATATGCATAAATAGAAGTGATATAGATGTATTAATTATAACTGGATCTGGAGAAAAATCTTTTTGTTCTGGAGGAGATCAAACTACAAGAGGTATGGGTGGATATTTAGATAAAAATGGAAATCCAAGATTAAATATTTTAGATTTTTATAAAAAAATAAGAGAAATACCTAAACCGGTTATAGCTATGGTTAATGGTTATGCAGTAGGAGGGGGGCATGTTTTGCATGTTGTCTGTGATTTAACTATAGCTTCTGATAATGCTATTTTTAGTCAGGTAGGACCAAAAGTTGGTTCTTTTGATGGAGGATTTGGATGTTCATATTTAGCTCGTCATATTGGACAGAAAAAGACACGGGAAATGTGGTTTTTATGTCAAGAATATACAGCTAAAGAAGCTATGAAAATGGGATTGATTAATAAAGTTGTAAAAAAAGAAGAATTGGAGGCAGAAACTATAAAATGGTGTAAAATCATGCAAAAAAGAAGTCCTATGTCTTTAAGGATGATTAAGCGTTGTTTAAATGCAGAATTGGATGGACAACATGGACTGATGCAATTAGCAGGAGATGCTACTTTAATGTTTTATTTAATGGAAGAATCTCAAGAAGGAAAGAAAGCTTTTTTAGAAAAAAGATCCCCTAATTTTAAAAAATTTCCAAAATTTTTATGAATATGAAAATTCAATATTGGATTTATGCAGCTCGTATTTATACTTTACCTTTATCTTTTTCTGGAATAACTTTAAGTTTTGTTATATCTAGAAATAGAACGAATGTAGATTTTTCTGTTTATTTTCTATGTGTTTTAACTGCTTTATTATTACAAATATTGGCAAATTTTTCAAATGATTATGGAGATAGTATATCTGGAGTAGATAATTTTCAACGAATAGGACCTAAAAGAACAATTCAATATGGTTTTATTTCTTTATCAGAAATGAAAAAAGCTATATATATATTTTCTGTTTTATCTTCTATTTCAGGATTGTTATTGCTTTATAAAACTATATTATGGAATAGTTTTTTTACCTTTTTTATATATTTTATAGGAATTTTTATATGTATATATAGTTCAATAAAATATTCTGTAGGACCACATCCTTATGGTTATAAAGTAGGAATGGGTGATTTGTCTGTTATGATTTTTTTTGGAATTCTATCGGTAGTAGGAAGTTATTTTTTATATACTCAAACTTTGAGTATGGATATATTTCTTCTTTCTTTATCTATAGGTTTTCTAAATATTGGTGTTTTGAATGTGAATAATATGAGAGATTTAGATAATGACTCCAAAAGTGGAAAATATACTATACCTGTATGGTTAGGTATAAAGTATGCAAAATTATATCATATATGCATTATATTAACATCAATATTTTTAGGAGCATGTTTTATCTTTTTAAATAAAAAAAATAATAAAGTTATTTATCAATGGTTTTTCTTTATTTTTATTGTTATTTTTTTAATATTACATATTAAAAGAATAATTTTTATTAAAGAAAATAAATTATTTAATTTAGAATTAAAAAAATTAATTGTACTGATTCTTTTATATGGATTTAGTATAGAAATTGGTTTTATATTATAGTTTTATGAAAGTTATTTTTTTTTCTCACAGTACATGTATGTTAGAGATACATGACAAATTATTATTAATTGATCCTTTTTTTTCAGGAAATCCTATTTTTAGAAATACAAATTTCTTAAATTTTTTTCAAAAAATAGATTATATTTTATTGACTCATGCGCATTATGATCATGTATGTGATGTAGAATTGTTTTCGCATAAATTTAATAATATTTTAGTGATCTCTAATTATGAAATATCTAATTATTTTAATAAAAAAGGAATAAAAACATATGGAATGAATTATGGTTCTTTCATATCTTTTCCTTTTGGAAAATTAAAATATGTTTGGGCCGCTCATTCTAGTGCTTTTTATGATGGAACTTATGGAGGAAATCCAGGAGGTTTTCTTTTACATACAGATGAAGGAAATTTATATATATCAGGAGATACATCTGTGATATATGAAATGAGTATTATTCCAAGTTTTGGAAATTTAAAACTATCTATATTACCAATAGGGGGAAAATATACTATGGATGTAGAAGAAGCTTTGATTGCTTCAGATTTTTTAAAATGTGAAAAAATATTAGGAGTTCATTATGATACTTTTGAAGATATTAAAATTAATAAAAAACAAGCGAAAAGAAAATTTTTTGAAAAAGGAAAAGAACTGATTTTATTAGAAAAAGGAAAAACTATACATGTTTAATCAAATGAATATGAATCCAAACAGGGGTATAGAGTTTAATTTATTTTTAAAAAAACGAACATTTTTTTTTAAAAACAAAATATTTAATTCCAACAGAATATTTCAAAATAACAATATATGGTTTATTATATTAAAAAAGAATGATCAAATAGGAATAGGAGAATGTAATCCAATATTAGATAAATATGCTTTAAAAAATATAAGAAAATTTGAAATAGAACTAAAAAATCTTTCCAAGAAAGTTCTTTTTTTAAAAAAAACAAAAGCATATTATTATCACAAATATATCTCATATCCATCAATTTTATTTGGATTAGAACAAGCTTTTATAAGTTTAGAAAATAAATTTCCTATATTATATAATTCTGAATTCACTTGTGGAAAAAAAGGAATTGCTATAAATGGTTTAATGTGGCTAAATTCTTTTAATAATAAAAAATATGCAATAAAAGAATTAGAAAGTAAAATTATTAAAGGTTTTTCATTCATAAAAATGAAAATAAATACAGATTCTTTTAAAAATCAGTATTTATTATTAAAAGAAATAAAGAAAAAATATCCTTTTATAAAAGTACGTATAGATGCAAATGGTTGTTTTGAAAATATTCAGAAAGCTTTATATTATTTAAATCAATTTTCAGATTTGGATATAATTGATTTAATGGAACAACCTATATCATCTGGAAATTGGAAATGTATGTCAAAAATATGTGAAAAATCTGAATTACCTATAGCATTAGATGAAGAATTAGCAAATATTAATATATTGAAAGAAAAACAAAAATTATTAGACATTATTAAACCTCAATATATTACATTAAAACCCAGTGTCAATGGAGGATATCATGGATCTGAAGAATGGATAATAGAAGCTATCAAAAGAAAAATAAAATGGTATATCAGTTCTTCTTTGGAAAGTAATATTGGAATTAATGCTATTGCTCAGTGGACTTTTATTATGCAAAATAAATATAAAAATTGGAATACACATGGATTAAATACTGGTATTTTATACGTAAAAAATTGGATTTCTCCTTTAGAAATTAAAAAAGGTTTTATTTGGTATAATCCATTTATAAAATGGAGAATAAAAACATTATTAAATAAATGTGGATAGATTTTTCCTCCAAAAATATACGGACTTCTTTCTTTTTTTTGAAAAATAAAAATGATGATTATTGGAAAAAGGCTATTTTTTCATTTTTAAAAAATTGGTATGATGATCAACCTATCATATCTTCGTTAACTTCTGGATCAACAGGGATTCCTAAAATTATTTGTTTGCATAAACAACATATGTTAGAAAGAGCTATCAAAACTGTAGAATTTTTAAAACTTAAAAAAGAAGGAATTAAAGGATTATTATGCTTATCTTCAGATTTTATAGCTGCTAAAATGTTTTTAGTACGTGCTATTATTTTTAAATGGAAAATATATTGTGTACCTCCGTCATCTAATCCTTTAAAAAATATTAAAGAACGTTTTGACATAACCTCAATGGTTCCTATGCAAGTTTTTTTCAGTTTAAAATACTTAAACAATATTAAAATAATTTTAATAGGAGGATCTTCAATATCAAATTTTTTGGAAAAAAAATTACAAAATATTTCAACTACTTGTTATGCTACTTATGGGATGACTGAAACATCAGGTCATGTAGCTATAAAAAAAATTAATGGACCAAATAAATCTGCTTTTTATGAAGCATTTCAAGATATTTCTCTGACTGTGGATAATAGAAATTGTTTAGGAATTTTTTGTCAAAATTCTATGAATTCATTTATACAAACAAATGATATTGTTCATATGATATCTAAAAAAACATTCAATTGGATAGGTAGATATGACAATATAATCAATAGTGGAGGAATTAAAATTATTCCTGAACTAATAGAAAAAAAAATCAGTTATCTCATTCCTTATAATAAACGATTTTTCATATCTTCAATTCCAGATAAGATTTTAGGAGAAAAAATCATATTGGTTGTTGAAGGAAATTCTTTTACATTGAAAATTCCAGATAAGATTTTTAGTGGTTATGGAAAATTTTATAAACCAAAGAATATTTTTTTCGTATCTCATTTCGCAGAAAATTTATTGGATAAATTTAAAAGAAAAGAGATTATAAGAAATCTGATCAAAACAGAATAATATATTATGTTGTTTCATTCATTTTTTTATCAAAAAATATTTTTAATTCTTTAATAAAGGTTTTAGTATCCAAATAGTTTTTTTCTTTATTATTTTGATGAGATATTTGAAATAAATCTTTGGTCATTTTTCCAGATTCTATAAAATCTATACATGCTTTTTCCATTTTTTCTGAAAATAATTTTAAGTCTGTATTTTGATCTAAAATAGCACGGTGTTTCAGACCACGAGTCCAAGAAAAAATAGATCCAATAGGATTTGTTGATGTTTTTTGTCCTTTTTTATACAATCTATAATGTCTTGTTATAGTGCCATGAACAGCTTCAGATTCTAAAGTTTTTCCATCTGGAGTAAGGAGAACAGAAGTCATCATTCCCAATGAACTAAAACCTTGAGCTATGCAATCAGATAGTAAGTCTCCATCATAATTTTTGCAAGCCCATATAAATTTTCCATTCGATTTAATAGCTTTTGCAAGCATATCATCAATTAAACGATGTTCATAAGTAATCTGTAATTTTTCAAATTTTGATTTAAATTCATTATCATACATTTCTTGAAATATACTTTTGAATCTACCATCATATGTTTTCAATATAGTGTTTTTTGTTGATAAAAAAAGGGGCCATTTTCTATATATAGAATAGTTAAAACAAGAACGAGCAAATCCATATATGGATTTATCTGTATTGTACATGCCCATAGCAATACCAGGCCCCATAAAATTATGGATTTCAAACTTCATTATTTCATTCTTTTTATTATCTGGAACAAAAGATATATATAATTTTCCTTTTTCTTTAATTAATAAATCAACAGCCTGATATTGATCAGCATAAGCATGTCTAGCTATACATATAGGGTTTTTCCAGTTTGGAATAGAACAAGGAATATTTTTTACTATAATAGGTTCTCTAAAAACAGTTCCATTAATAATATTTCTAATAGTTCCATTTGGAGATTTCCACATTTTTTTGAGATGAAATTCTTTCATTCTCTCTTCATCTGGTGTAATAGTAGCGCACTTAATTCCGACATTATGTTTTTTTATAGCATGAGCGGCATCTATAGTTATTTGATCATTTGTAACGTTTCGGTTTTTAATTCCCAAATCAAAGTAAATGATATTTATATCTAAATAAGGTAAGATAAAATTTTTTTTTATGTATTTCCATATAACTCTAGCCATTTCATCTCCATCTATTTCTACTATAGGATTGTTGACTTTTATTTTTTTCATGTTTTTCATGAATATGATGTTATGATGTTATAATATAATATGTTTTTTTAATTTAAAAAAAGAAATCCTTATATTTGTTTTTTGAATTCATTAGTTGGGTATTAATGTATATGTCAACCCTTTGATATGTTCAAAGGGTTTTATTTTTTTGTAAAAAGGTAAAGTACTATGTTTTGTGTCAATCTTATAGTTGCAATATTCTATCTATACTATAATTAAGATTTTTTTTTTTTGTAGAAATCATTGATAAGAATTGAAAAATTAATAAATATTGATTTCCAAGTTTGAAAATTCATAAAAATATTTTTGATAACAAATGTAGAATGTCTACATGATCCTAAAATAGGATGATCAGATCCAATGAAATTAAAAAACAAATGTTAGATTTTTTAACAACTGTATTTAAATATAATAAAAATAAAAATATTTATCCTGATAAAAAAAAATCTGAATATTTTGTGAAAAAATTATTTCACACTTTATTTACTCCTAATCATGAAATTTTAAATGATATAATTATTTTTAAAAAAAATTACGAAGAATTAAAAAAAATTTTATACGAAATCTTGATTGAATTAAATATAAATAAAAAAAATTCTGATCACTTTGCTCAAGTGTTTTTCAAAGAAATTCCTAATATTTATAAAATGTTAGTAATAGATGCAAATGCAATATTAAAATCTGATCCTGCAGCAACAGTAATAGAAGAGGTTTTTTTTTCTTATCCTGGTTTTTTTGCTATTGCATTATATAGAATTGCACATCAATTATGGATTCAAAAAATCCCTCTTTTACCAAGGTTGATTACGGAATATGCTCACAGTAAAACTGGAGTGGATATTCATGCATCTGCAAAAATAGGAAAAGCTTTTGCTATAGATCATGGAACAGGAATAGTTATAGGTTCTAGTACAAAAATTGGAGATAAAGTCAAGATATATCAAGGTGTCACATTGGGAGCTATTTATGTAGATAAAAAATTAGCAAATATAAAACGACATCCTACAATCGAAAATCAGGTTACAATATATGCAGGAGCGACTGTTTTAGGAGGAGATACTATAATAGGTCATGATAGTGTACTTGGAGGTAATGTTTGGGTTACTAAAAGTATTCCTCCTTTCTCTATAGTATATCAAAAAAATGAAATAAAAATGAGAAATAATAGTCCTTTTCCTGATCCTATTAATTTTATGATATAATCAAAAAGAAAAAAAATGAAAGTTGATAGCATTTTAAAAACTATCGGAAATACACCTCATGTACGTCTTAAGAGATTATTTCCTAATCATCAAGTGTGGATCAAATTAGAAAAAAATAATCCTGGAGGGAGCATAAAAGATAGAATTGCTTTATCTATGATAGAAGATGCGGAAAAAAAAGGAATTATTCATCAAGGAGATATTATTATAGAACCTACTTCTGGAAATACAGGAATTGGATTAGCTATAGTTTGTTCTGTTAAAGGATATCGTCTGGTTTTAGTAATGCCAGAATCAATGAGCATTGAAAGAAGAAAATTATTTTCTATTTTTGGGGCAAAATTTGTTCTCACTCCAAAAGAAAATGGAATGAAAGGAGCTATAAAAAAAGCGGAAGAATTAGTTGATACCATTCCAAATTCCTGGATGCCAAAACAATTTGATAATCTTTCAAACATAAATATACATAAAAATACAACTGCAAAGGAAATTATTCATGCTTTTCCTAAAGGTATAGATTATTTCATAACAGGAGTAGGAACTGGAGGCCATATTACTGGTATAGGAGAGATATTAAAAAATAAATTTCCAAATATAAAAATATTTTCTGTAGAACCTATAGAATCTCCAGTGATATTTGGAGGAAAACCTAATCCTCATGCTTTACAAGGGTTAGGTGCAGGTTTTATTCCGTCTATTTTGAATGTAAAAATATTAGATGGATCTTTTTTAGTATCTAAAGAAGAAGCTTTTCATCATGTTAGAAAAATCGCAAAAAAAGAAGGAATTCTTGTTGGAATATCTACCGGTGCTTCACTTTCTGCTATAGAGAAACAGTTATCAAAATTTTCGGAAAAATCTATAATACTAACGTTTAATTATGATACTGGAGAAAGATATTTATCAGTTGATAATCTTTTTTAGATTCAATAATTTTTTATTTTAAGATTTTCATTCTGAAATGAATAATATAAAAAATATTTATATATCTGTTTATGCTTTATGCTATGATAAACAAAAATAACAAGAATAAATCATAACTTATCATGATCATGATATTAATGGGTATGGATAAATTTTAAAAAAACTGATATTTAATGTTATGAATAAGTTTATAGAACAAGTTTCAATTTCGATGCTAAAAAAAAAGAATTTTTTAGGTAAAATTGTAACTTGATTTACTTTAAAAAAGATTATTTTTTAGTTTAATCGTGTTAATATTTTTTAAAATGTTATCTGAATCAAATTATAAAACATTTATTAAGTTAATACAAGAATCTTCTAAAGAAGAAATTATATGGATGAGTGCTTATATGTCTGGTTTGTTATGTTCTAAAAAAAATCATCAAAAATTTATAAGAAAAGAGGAAAAAAAAATAACGCTAGTTTATGGAACAGAAACAGGTAATGCCAAAAATCTAGCTTTTGATATTCATCAAAAAGTTAAAAATGAAAAATTTCAAATCAAATTAATCAGTTTAGATCAATATAATTTTCAAGATTTAGAAAAAGAAGATTATTTTTTTATTATAATGAGTACATATGGAGAAGGAGAACCTCCTTCTTCTGCAAAAAATTTTTTTGATTTTATTCATACAAATGAAAATATATTTCTGAAAAATATGAAATATAGTGTATTGGCTTTAGGAGATAAATCTTATACTTATTTTTGTAAAGCAGGAGAAGATGTCGATAAGCGTTTACATGATATAGGGGCAAAAAGAATTATTTCATTACATAAATGTGATGTTGATTATGAGAATCAAGCAGAAGAATGGTTTTCAAAAATTATAAGTTTTTTAAAAAAAAAAAAAAATAAGATTCATATAGAAAATAAAAAAATATATGGAAAAATATTAAATAATATAATTTTAAATGATCAAAAAAAAGGATCAAAAAAAGAAATTCATCATATTGAAATTTTCGTTAAAAAAAAAATTAAATATCTTCCTGGGGATTCTATAGGTATTTTTCCTGAAAATACTTCTAATGAAGTAGATAAAATTATCGAATTTATCGATAAAAATAAGATAAAAAAATTTGTAAATTTTGAGGAAAAAAGTAAAATATTTGATCTTTTTAAGAAAAGTTTTAATATTATTTATTTATCTGAAAGTTTCTTGAAAAAATATTCTTCTTTATCAAGAAAAAAAAATATTTTATTAAATCATAAATGGAAACTTATTGATCTTTTAACAGAATTTCCAATAAAAAATACATGTTCTTTAGAAGATTTAATTAGGATTATGGATCCTATAAAACCTAGACTCTATTCCATATCTTCCTCTCCTACAGCTCATGATAATATAATTCATATTACTGTATCTCGTCATCGTTTTCAATTAAATGGAGAAACGGCATATGGTCATTGTTCCGATTTTTTATCTAAATTGAAAATAGGAGATAATTTATCTTTTTCGATTTATAAAAATCAATTATTTAAATTACCTAATTCATATAAAGATATAATTCTTATTGGTCCTGGCACCGGAATTGCTCCTTTTCGTTCTTTTCTATATGAAAGAGAAATAACAGAAGCAACGGGTAAAAATTGGTTATTTTTTGGAGATCAACATTTTGATACAGATTTTTTATATCGAACAGAAATTGAAAATTGGAAAATGAAAGGAATTCTTCATCATGTAAGTTTATCTTTTTCCAGGGATCAGAAAAAAAAGATTTACGTACAAGATAAAATATGGGAAAATAGAATAGAATTTTTTTCTTGGATAAAAAATGGAGCTTATATTTATATTTGTGGAAACAAAACTCCTATGAGTGTAGATGTTGATAAAATGATTTCTAATGTTATAGAAAAAATAGGAAAATGTGATTCAACTCTATTTATAAAAAAAATGAAAAGAGAAAGAAGATATTTAAAAGATGTATACTGAGTTAACAAGTAATAAATAAAAAATCAATTTGGTCTTTATGATAATTCTATATTATATCAAAAATCAAAACAAGAGACATAATAAAGGATAGTATATTTTTTTATATCTGTGTTAGAATTTTTTATTATTTAGTGATAATTTTTGATATTTTATGTAAAAATCATGTTTTATTTAATTTTTTCTTTAGAAAAAGAATTTTTTCTATAATTTTTTTGTCCATTTTGTATTTCGATTCTTTAGTCCATCCTGCAATATGGGGGGTTAATATTACTTTATTAGAATGAATAAGATAAGAAAAACTCTTAGTAAAATGATGATTATGAGAAATATTATTGAAAGAAAAATTTTCATATTCTAATACATCTAAACATGCTCCATTTATTTTTCCGTTTTTTAATGCTTCAACTAAATGATTTGTAACTACACATCCTCCACGAGAAGTATTTATAAAATAAAAAGGTTTGCAAAATTTTTTAATAAAATCATAATTCATCATTCCTTTTGTTTTTTTTGTATAGGGAATATGTAAACTTATTATATCTGATTTTTGAAAAATCATATTCATATTCACCTGTTTTGCGTAAATATCTCCTATTTTAGGTATAATATCATAACATAATATTTGAACATCAAAATTTGAAAGTTTTTTTGCAAAAGCTTTTCCTGTATTTCCATATCCAATGATCCCTATTGTTTTCCCCATAATTTCTATTCCTCTATTAGTTTCTCTATTCCATTTTCCCTTTGAAACTTGTTGATGAGAACGAATGATATGATTCATCATACATAATAACATTCCTATCGCATGTTCTGCTACCGAATCTTTGTTTCCTTCTGGAGATGAAATTAAAGTTATTCCTTTTTTTACTGCATAATTTTTATCTATATTTTCTGTTCCAGATCCAATACGAGCTACAAATTTTAGATTTGTTGCTTTTTCAATAAATTTTTTATCTATTTTTAATCTATTCCTTAAAATTATGCCATCATACATATACAGATCAATTTGATCTGTGGAATCATTGTAATTTTCATCACAAATCAATCCTTCTTTTTTTAATTTGTATATAATAAAAGGATGATTTCTATCTAATATTAATATTTTTTTTATCATTTATCATAATCTTTGTTATTTTCTGAATTTAAGTTTATATCAAAATCTATAATTTCATTTTGTTTCATATAATTTTTTTTTTCTTCTCTAATTATATTGTCTTCTTTTATAACTTCATTACATTGATCCCAATAAGATTGATAATTTTTAGGCTTTTGGAATAACAATTTATCATGATAAATTAAATTCATATTTTTATATAGACTTTTCATATAATAAGCCCATATAGGTAAAGCCATATTTGCTCCTTGTCCTAACTTAACACTCTCAAAATGAGAGAATCTATCTTCCCAACCCACCCAAACTCCAGTAGTTAAATTAGGGACCATACCTATGAACCATCCATCTGAGTTTTCATTAGTTGTTCCTGTTTTTCCTGCTATGTCTCCTGTTAAATTATATGATTGTAATCTTTTTGCAGTTCCATATTTAACGACTCCTTGCATTAACTTTAACATAATATATCCTATTTCTTCATTAAAAACTTGTCTTTTATTAATATCTACATGTTCTTGAATTAAATTTCCATTTTCATCCTCGATTTTTACTAGAATAGAAGGTTTAACATAAATTCCATAATTAGTAAATGTATTGAATGCTCCTGTCATTTCATATAAAGTCAAATCAGCAGAGCCAAGAGCAATAGATGGATGTTCAGGAATGATAGACTCTATTCCCATTTTTTTTGCTAAATTAATTACTGTATTTGGACTCATTTGTGACATTAAACGAGCTGAAATCGTGTTTACAGAAAAAGCTAATCCATCTTTCAAAGTAAGAACCCCTCCATATTTTCCATTAGAATTTCTAGGAGTCCATTTTCCTAAATGAAATTTTTCATTTGAAATTTTTGTACAAGGATTATAATGTAATTCATTAATAGCGGCAGCATATAAGATAGGTTTAAAGACAGAACCAACTTGACGTTGAGTTTGTGCTACATGGTCATATTGAAAATAATTAAAATCTATTCCTCCTACCCATGCTTTAATAAATCCAGTATAAGATTCTACAGATAACATTCCTGCTTGAATAATACTTTTTTGATAACGAATAAAATCCCATGGAGATATGAATACTTGTTTAGTCCCATTCCAGGTAAATAATTTAATTAATTGTGGTTTTTGAAATTCTTCTAAAATTTTTTCTTCTGTTAATCCTTTTTGTTTTAAATCTTGGTAAAGAGCTGTTCTGTGCATCGCAGATATAAGAATTCGTTTTGTTTTTTCTGGAGAAATGTTTAAAAATGGAGCATTCCTATTTTTTTTTTGAAAACGATTAAATAAGATTTGTAATTGACTGAGGTGTTTTTTAAGCGCCTTTTCTGCATAATCTTGCATTCTAGCGTCGATAGACGTGTATATTTTTAATCCGCTAGAATAAAGATTAAGTTTTTGTCCAGTTTTTTTTTCATGTTCGTTTAAAGCTTCCTGAATTTCTTTTTTCAAAAACTCTCCATAATAAGTTAATAATTCAAAATCTTTTTTTTGTATTTTAAAATTTATTTTTATAGGTTTTTTTAACTCTTTTCTATATCTATTTATATTTAAAAAATTATATTTTTTCATTTGATATAAAACTAAATTTCTTTGTTTTTTTGCTCTATCGGGATAATTTTTTGGATTATATAAAGAAGGATTTTCTAACATTCCAACCAATGTAGCACATTCTCCTAAATTTAATTCGGAAACTTTTTTATTAAAATAAGTGTGAGCTGCTGTTTCTATTCCTTTTGCATTGTACAAAAAATCAAATTTGTTATAATACATAGTAATAATTTCTTCTTTTGTGTAACGTTTTTCTAATTCAATAGCCATTAACCATTCTAATAGTTTTTGATATATTCTATGTAATTTGTTTCTTGCAGATGATCCTGTAAAAAGAAGTTTTGCTAACTGTTGTGAAATCGTACTTCCTCCTCCTTTTTTTCCTAAAGAAAAAAAAGCTCTAAGAAAAGATTTTGCATCAATTCCAGAATGATATTTAAAACGGATGTCTTCTTTTGCAAGAAGTGCATTTACAAGATTTTTTGGAAGTTGTCGATAACTAACTAAAGTTCTATTTTCTGAAAAAAATTTTCCTAATAAAATTCCGTTATAATCATATACTTCTGATCCTACTTTCATAGTAGGATTTTCTATATCTCTTGTATTAGGTAAAGTTCCTAAATATCCTTTAGAAGCTGCATAAAAAATGATAATGATAGTACTTATTCCTGCAATAAATAAAAACCAAAAATAAAAAATAAGTCTACGAAAAAAAGAATTTACTTTTGTACTTTTTCTATACACGAAAAAAAGATGATTTTATTAACATCATATAATGTAATGTTTATATAGATAAATCTTTAAATGTTAATTCTGTTTTTTGAATAATATTGATATTTGATAACTCTTCTAAAGAAGGAGCCATTTTATTTTTTTCTAAAATTTCTTTAATTTTATTTACTTTTATTTTAAACCAAGTATTTGGATTCTTAACATAAGAAAACCACATTCTTTTTTTAAACACATCAATTTTCATACATTGAGCAATTCCTTTTTCTGTATGAATTTTTCTGTTAAAATCTGGAAAATCTTTAATAGCGTCTAAATAGGTATCTAATTCATAATTAATACAGCATTTTAATTTGTTACATTGACCAGTTAATTTTTCAAGATTTATTGAAAGTTGTTGATATCTTGCTGAATTAGTTGTTACACTTCTGAATTTTCTTAACCAAGTGGAACAACAAAGTTCTCTACCACAAGAACCAATTCCTCCAATTTTTGCTGCTTCTTGTCTATATCCTATTTGACGCATTTCTATACGGATATTAAAATGAAAAGCTAATTCTTTAATTAATTTTCTAAAATCAATTCTATTTTCAGCTGTATAATAAAAAATAGCTTTTCCTCCATCTCCTTGATATTCAACATCACAAATTTTCATAGAAATATTTAAATTTCTTGAAATTTTTTTGGCTTGAAAAAGAGTTGAAAATTCTTTTTTTTTAACATATTTCCAAATATTTATTTCTTTATATGTTGATTTTCTATATATTTTTTTAAAAGTATTTAAATCAGTGGCTTTGTTTTTTATTTTTAATTTGACCAATTCACCAGTTAAAGAAACTATACCAATATCATATCCGATACCAGATTTGGTTTCCACTGTTACAATATCTCCTTGATCAAGAAATATTCTTTCTCGATTCATAAAAAATTCTTTTCTATCATTTTTAAATTTTATTTCTACTATCTCATATTTTTGAGACTCAAAAGGAGATTTAATATTGGATAACCAATCTAATGGATTAGGTTTCCTACATATTTTTTTTTTGAAAATTTTTTCTTTTTTTACACATTTTTTTAAACAATCAGAGCATGATTTGTTCATTATTTATTTAATAAATTTATAAAAAAATTTTTATTTTATTTTATAAATATATTTCTAAAAAATGAATAAAAAAATAGCAGTATTTCCTGGATCTTTTGATCCCATTACTTTGGGTCATTATGATATTGTTGTTCGAGCTTTAAATTTATTTGATCAAATTATTATAGCTATTGGAAAAAATTTTCAAAAAAAAAATATGTTTTCTATAAAGAAAAGAAAAAAGTGGATACAGAAAACTTTTTTAAATTTTTCAAAAAAAATAGAAATTGATTCATTTAACGGATTAACTATTTCTTTTTGTATCAAAAGAAAAGCTCAATTTCTATTAAGAGGAATTCGAAATCAGATAGATTTCGAATTTGAAAAAAACATCTTTATTACTAATACAGAATTATGTAAAAAACATATTGTTGAGACAGTTTATCTTTTTTCTTCTCATGAAAAATCTCATATTAATTCTGATATTGTTAGAGATATTATAAAAAATGGAGGAGATTATACCATATTTGTTCCTTCTGCTGTTAGAATATAATAGAATTTATATATTTTCGATCCAATCTAAAGTAATTTGTTTTTTTTCTATGTTAGCATCTATAAGTTTTACTTTCACTTTATCTCCTAGATTATAAATTTTTCTTTTTTTTTCCCCTATTATACTATAATTATTTGAATTTAGTACATAAGAATCTTCTTTAATATCACGTAATCGTACCATTCCTTCTGTTTGAAATAATAATAAATCAATATAAACACTCCAATCAGTAAATCCTGTAATAACACCATCAAATTCTTTTCCTATAAATTTTCTTATATATTTAACCTGCATATATTTTAAAAATTCCCTTTCTATATCTATAGCTATTCTTTCTTTATAACTACAATGACCAGACTGCTTTTCATAAAATTCTATTGTTTTAAGTTTATATTCTTTATTATTTAAATAATGATATAATAAACGATGTGCTATGATATCCGAATATCTTCTTATGGGAGATGTAAAATGAGTGTAATATATAAAAGATAATCCATAATGTCCTATATTTTTTGTGGAATATTTAGCTTTACTCATAGAACGAAGAATCAAATTTTCAATCATATTTTGTTCTGGTTTTCCTTTAATTTTTTTTAATAAATGATTGATAGAATTTTTTATATTTTTCATATCTAAAAAATAACCTAAAGGTTCTATAATTTTTTTGAGTAAAAAAATTTTTTGAAAATCAGGTACATCATGTATTCTGTAAATATAAAGATTGTTAGAAGGATTTCCATCTAAATTCAAACTAACAAACTCTGAAATTTTTCTATTAGTCAATAACATAAATTCTTCAATTAAACGATGAGCATCATTGTTTTTTTCTAAGTGTAATGATATTGGATCATTGTTTTTATCTAAATGAAATTTAACTTCCACTTTTTCTAAATAAAATCCACCATGTTTTAATCGATTTTGAATTAATATTTTAGAAAATAAAAATAATGTGTAAATATCCTCGTAATAATCTCCTTTTTTTTGTTCAATAATAGATTGAACCTCATCATATGTAAATTTTCTATTAGACCGTATTATAGTTTTTCCAAACCAGTTTTTCAATATTTCTCCTTTTCGATTGATATTGAAAATATAAGAAAAACTTAATTTATCTTTTTTTGGTTGTAATGAACAAAGATCATTAGATAATATTTGAGGAAGCATAGGAATAACTTTTCCTACAAAATAAATAGAAGTCGCACGTGAATATGCTTCTTGATCTAATAAACTTCCTTCTTTTATATAATGAGAAACATCAGATATATGTACTCCTATTTCCCATGTATCATAATTTAATTTTCTAATAGAAAGAGCATCATCAAAATCTTTTGCATCTAAAGGATCTATAGTAAATGTATTAACTTTTCGCATATCTCTTCTGAGGTTGATATCCAAAATTGATTTTGAAAAAATTTTTTTAGCTTCATTTTCAATTTTTTTAGAAAATGTATGAGATATTCCATACTCTTCTAGTAAAGAAAAAATTTCTGTTTTATATTCTCCAGAAGATCCAAATCCTTTAACTATTTTTCCAAAAGGATTTGGATATTTTTTAGGCCATGACGTAATTTTTACTAATACTTTATCATTATGATGATATTTTTTCAATCTTTGTATTGGAATTAAAATATCTACATGAATATTATTATTATGTACTATTCCATATTTATTATTAGATTGAACGTTAATTTTCAATATTCCAATAAATTGTTGAGTTTTTCTTTTAATTACTTTTAATACTTCTCCCTGTATTTTTATTCCTTTTTTATTGTAGAATTTAACTTTTACTAAATCTCCTTCCAATGCTCGGTTTGTTTTATTTTTTGGAATAAAAATATCCTTTTGAGATTCATTAATATGAATAAATGCATATCCATGATTAGTAATATGAATAAATCCTGTATACAAATTATTATAATGTTTCTTTTTTATTTGTTTTTTCATAACAAAAACATAAAGTTATAGAGTTGAAAAAAATTTACAATCTAAATATTTTATATAAAAAAAATACTGAACATTTTTGTTATTAAACTTAGGATATTATTTATTATATTTGCAACGATCCGTTTTTTTACATAAAAAAATAAAAATAACTCTAAGATGACAGGTAAACGTATACTATATGTTTCTTCGGATTTATTCCCTTTTTCTTCAGAGAATACAATATCTTTATCGGTATTGAAAGCCACTAAGTTTATGCAATCAACAGGAAACGATGTTCGTATATTTATGCCTCGTTTTGGAGTGATTAATGAAAGGAGGCATCAATTACATGAAGTTATTCGTCTATCAGGTATGAATTTAGTGATTAATGATATAGATCAACCTTTATTAATAAAAGTAGCATCTATTCCTGATGCTAGATTACAAGTTTATTTTATAGATAATGAAGAATATTTTAAAAGAAAAGCAATTGATGAAGATGATAATGGAATCTTTTTTAGAGATAATGATGAGAGAGCTTTATTTTTTACAAAAGGAGTTTTAGAAACCGTAAAGAAACTAAATTGGAAACCTGATATAATACACATATATGGATGGATGAGTTCTTTTATTCCTTTATATGTTAAAAATCTTTACAAAGAAGATCCAATGTATAAAAATGTTAAAATTATTGCATCTATTTATAATAAACCTTTTAAAGGGTTTTTAAATAAAGATATTATTAATAAAATAAAATTTGATGGAATTAAATCTAGAAAGTTAAAATTGTTAGAAAATCCAAATTATTTGAATTTAATCAAATTATGTATGTATTTTTCTGATGCTATTATAAAAGGGGATCTTTTTTTTCCGGAAGAAATAGAAGATTATATTAAAGTAACTAAATTATTAGTGTTAAAGTATTATCCTGTAGAAGAAATAGAAACCGTTTATCAACAATTCTATGAAGAAACTGTTTTAGAAAAAATAAATTAAAAGATAGATAAAAAACTTATAATTTTATCTAGGATGTGTGGTATAATTGGTTATTTGGGTCATAAAAAAGCTTATCCTATTCTAATTAGTGGATTAAAAAAATTGGAATATAGAGGATATGATAGTTCTGGTATTGCTGTTTTTTCTAAAAATGGATATAGTTTGTACAAAACTAAAGGAAGAGTTCATGAGTTGGAAAAAAAAATTTCTTCTTCTAAAATAGAAATCAAAGGAACAACTGGAATAGGTCATACAAGATGGGCTACTCACGGAATTCCTGATGATGTTAATGCTCATCCTCATGTTTCAAACTCCAATGAACTGATTATGATTCATAATGGAATTATAGAAAATTATTATGCTATTAAAATTATTTTGTTAAAAAATGGATTTACTTTTAAAAGCAAAACAGATACAGAGGTTCTTGTTAATTTGATTGAATATATCAAAAAAGAAAATAAATTATCTTTAGAAGAAGCTGTAAGAATTTCTTTAAATGAAATTGTGGGTGCTTATTCTATCGCTATAGTAGAAAAATCTCACCCTGAAACAATTGTTATTGCAAAGTTAGGAAGTCCTTTATCTTTAGGAATTAAAAATAAAGAATTTTTTGTGTCATCTGATCCTATTTCTTTTATCAACTATACAAAAAATGTTATTTATTTAAAGGATGGAGAAATGGCTATTCTTAAAAAAGGGAAAAAATTAGATCTTAGAAAGATTCTAGATAATCATAAATTGAATCCAATTATTAAAAAACTTAAAATCAATTTAAAAGAAATTGAAAAAGGAAAATACAAATATTTTATGTTGAAAGAGATATATGAACAACCTAAAACAATATTAGATACTTTACGAGGTAGATTGTTAGTTCCGGAAAAAATTATTTGTATCAATGGAATTGAATCTAATAAAGATATTTTTTTAAATGCAAAATCTATAACTATAGTAGCATGTGGAACTTCGTGGCATGCCAGTTTAATTGGAGAATATTTATTAGAAGAGTTTGCTCGTGTTCCAGTCGAAGTTGAATATGCCTCTGAATTTCGGTATAGAAATCCTATCATAGGAAAAAAAGATGTTATTATTGTAATTTCTCAATCAGGAGAAACTGCTGATACTTTAGCTGCTTTAAAATTAGCAAAACAAAAAGGAGCTTTTGTATTTGGAATTTGCAATGTAGCAGGATCATCTATTGCACGACATGTAGATGCTGGAGCTTATACACACGCAGGACCTGAAATTGGAGTCGCTTCTACAAAATCTTTTACAGCACAAATTACAGTTCTCTTTTTATTAGCTTTAATTATAGGAAAATATAGATCAACAATTAATGACTATCGTTATAAATTTTTATGTGAAGAACTTGGATCAATTTCAAAAAAAGTCGATTTTACTTTGAAAATGGATGATTCTATAAAAAAAATATCTCAAATATATTATAATGTAAACAATTTTCTTTATTTAGGTAGAGGAATTAATTTTCCAGTTGCTTTAGAAGGAGCTTTAAAATTGAAAGAAATATCCTACATTCATGCAGAAGGTTATCCTGCCGCAGAAATGAAACATGGTCCTATAGCCTTAATTGATGAAAATATGCCAGTAGTTATTATTGCTACAAAAGAAGGATGTTATGATAAAATTATTGGAAACATTCAAGAAATTAAAGCTAGAAAAGGTAAAGTTATAGCCATAATTAATGAAGGAGATATTCAAGTTAATCTATTAGCAGATCATGTGATAAAAATACCGAATATTTCTGAGGAACTTAGTCCGTTAATAACTGTTATTCCACTTCAATTATTAGCTTATCAAATTGCTTACACACGAGGAAAAAATGTAGACCAACCAAGGAATTTAGCAAAGTCAGTAACAGTGGAGTAGAATTTGAAATTTCTATTTGTATAATTCCTTAAGATCTTAAGATATGGAGATTTAAAATTTCTGTATTAATATCACTTACTTACTATATATTTTATTTTTTAATATATTTTTCTAAAGCCATAGCCATAGAAGGGAATTCTGGTGTTGGAACTTTTATATCGATTTTTAATCCCGCTTTATAAGCGGCATCCAAAGTATTCTTTCCGAAAGTAGCAATTTTTATGTTATTTTGATCGAATTTAGGAAAATTATCAAATAAAGATTTGATTTCTGCTGGACTAAAAAAAACTAAAATATCATAATACACGTGTTTTAAATCAGATAGATCACTAGAAGTTGTTTTATATAAAATAGCTCGTTTCCAAAAAATATTTTGTTCATTTAACATATCAGGAATTTCTGGTTTTAATATATCTGAAGAAGGTAAAAGGAATTTTTCTTTATAATTTTTTTGAATGTAAGGAAGTATATCTTTAAATGATTTATTTCCAATGTAAATTTTTCTTTTTCTATATATAATGTATTTTTGCAAATAATATGCTATAGTTTTTGTTTGACAAACATATTTCATGGAAATAGGGACTTTAAAACGCATAGATTCAGCTAATCTAAAATAATGATCTATAGATTTTTTACTAATAAAAAGGACTACGGTAAAATCAGAAAAATTAATTTTCTGTTTTCTCACATCACTAGATGATGCTCCTTTAACTTCTATAAAAGATCTAAAATCAATATTAACATTTCTATTTTTGCTAAGTTTGATGTATGGAGTGTTAGAACCAACACTAAGAGGTTGTGAAATCAAAATATTATTTATCTTCATCCTTTTTTTTGTCAAAAACTTTTGATTTTAAATCCGCAAATTTATGCAAAAAATTTGTATAATAAAAAAAGGCACAGAGCGGAATCGAACCGCTATAAAAGGTTTTGCAGACCTCTGCCTTTCCATTCGGCCACAGTGCCGTACCTAAAGCTAATGATCCAAAATAACACAGACTCTATCTATATTTCCTTGTATAGGAGGATTTTCTTTGCAAATTTTAACTTTTGTATATTTGATTAAAGGTTTTTTGTATTCTTTTATTCTTTGAATTATTCTTCTCGCTAAATGTTCTATTAATTTAGAGTTGATACTCATTTCTTCTTTTACAATATGATATAAATCTACATAATTAATAGTTTCTGATAAATCATCACTGACAGATGCTTGATAAAGATCAAACTCAATTTCTAGATGAATAGTATAATGAGATCCAACATATTTTTCTTCTGGCATACATCCATGAAATCCAAATAATTTAATATTTTCTAATACAATTTTTCCCACGAAAATATTATTTTTACATATTTTCTTTATAGTTTTTTTCTACTTTTGTCCAATTTACGATATTCCAAAAAGAAGAAATATAATCTAAACGACGATTTTGATATTGTAAATAATAAGCATGTTCCCATACATCTAATCCAAATATAGGAGTCCCTTCGCAACCTGTTCTATACATCATAGGATTATCTTGATTTATTGTAGAACAAATTGTTA
This sequence comes from Blattabacterium cuenoti, assembly GCF_014251795.1. Lineage (NCBI taxonomy): Bacteria > Pseudomonadati > Bacteroidota > Flavobacteriia > Flavobacteriales > Blattabacteriaceae > Blattabacterium > Blattabacterium cuenoti. The sequence goes on along the minus strand of NZ_CP059201.1, from coordinate 366,851 downwards.
ATTTTTCTTCTTTTACACATAACCAAATCCATCCAGAACCAAAATGGTTGACTGCAATTTTTGAAAAGGTATCTTTAAAGGAATCAAAAGAACCAAAACTTTTTTTAATAATTTCGTTAAAATCTCTACTTGGATGAGTGTGTTCTGTTTGAGAGTGAGGTATTAATATTTCCCAAAAAAGATTATGATTATAAAAACCTCCACTATTATTTCGAATGATTGAAGATTCAAGATGAGCTCTTTTTAAGATTTCTTTTATGGAACAATTCATCATATTTGTATTCGAAATAGCTTTGTTTAAATTATTTGTGTAAGTAGCATGATGTTTATTATAATGAATGTCCATGGTTTTCCTATCTATATAAGGCTCAAAATCTTTGTAAGAATAAGGTAATTTTGGGAGTTTAAATGACATAATTTTTATATTTTTAAAACAAATATAATTAAAAACCTTGGTATTTATTTTATTGTTTCATTGCTTTTATTCCTGGAAGAATTTTATTTTTTAAACTATCTAACATAGCCCCTCCTCCAGTGGATAAATAACTGATTTTTTTTTCACATTTTTCCATTTTCAGTGAGGCAATAGAGTCTCCCCCTCCTACTAAAGAGAACGATCCTTTTTCAGTTGCATTTGCTATTACTTTTGCCATAGACTTAGTTCCTAAAGAAAAATTTGGAAATTCAAAAACACCTACGGGACCATTCCATAAAATGGTTTTAGATTTTTTTATAATTTTTTCAAAGTTTTTTATAGAACAAGGTCCTATATCTAAACCCATCCATCCTTCTGGAATAGAATGAATATTTGCAATTTTTTTATTTGCTTCATTTTTAAATGAATCAGCAATTATTACATCTTTCGGTAGATGTATAACATTTATTTTATTATGGTATTTATCAAAAATTCTTCTTAATGTTTTTTCAATTATTTGATTTTTTTCAATTATAGAGTCTCCTATCATTCCTCCTTTTATTTTGATAAAAGGATAAGACATACCCCCTCCTACAAGGAGATAATCTGCAAAATTAATAATATTTTCAATAATTTCTATTTTAGAAGAAATTTTTGAACCTCCTAATAAAACAGTGATAGGTTTTTTTCCTTTTCCATATAAAAATTTATTCAAAAATTGAATTTCTTTCTTCATAAGAATGCCAATACATTTCTTTTTCCCAAAAAATTTTGGAAGAATAGTAATAGAACTATGGAAACGATGGACGACTCCAAAAGCATCATTAACATAAATATCTCCTAATTTAGATAATTCATAAGCAAAACCTTCATCTTCTTTTTCTTCTTCTTTATAAAAACGTAAATTTTCCAATAATAAAATTTCTCCAGTTTTCAATTCATTGATTTTTCTTATTACAGTTTTTCCTACACAGGATTCGTGAAAATTAACGGGAACTTTTAGTTTTTTGGATAAAAAATTAACCAAAAATTTTAAAGAATAAGTTTCAGAAGGAATTCCTTTTGGTCTACCAAAATGAGAAATAAGCACTATTTTTCCTTTTTCAGAAATAATTTTATTAATGGTTGGAATACTAGATATAATACGCGTATCGTCTATTATTTTTTGATATTTGTTTATAGGAACGTTAAAATCAACTCTAATTAAAGCTGTTTGATTTTTGAAATTAAAATCATAAACAGTTTTTATTTCCTCAATCATAATATCATAATCATTCATATATTTATTACAAAATTAATAAAATTTTATTTTATATGTATATTTGTTCTTCGTTTTTGTAAGAACATGATGTTAATAGCTATAGGTTCCGATCACACAGGTGTGCATTGTAAATATGCAATAAATAATTTTTTAATTAAAAAAGGATATGATATCAAAGATTTTGGGTTTTCAGAATATGGGAAAAAGGTTGATTATCCAGACTTTATTCATCCTGTAGCAGGATTTGTAAATAAAGGAAAAGCTGAATTCGGAATTATTATATGTGGAAGTGGAAATGGAGCTGCTATGACTGCGAATAAATATGAAAAAATTAGGGCAGCTTTAGTGTGGAGAAAAGAGATTGCTATCTTAGCAAGAAAACATAATAATGCTAATATTATCAGTTTGCCAGCACGTTTTGTAGATAAAAATGAAATGATAGAAATTGTAGAAATATTTTTGAAAACAAATTTTGAAGGAGGCAGACACAAAATAAGAATAAAAAAAATATCTGAAATCCTCAGTAGCTCAGTTGGTTAGAGCACCTGACTGTTAATCAGGGTGTCGCTGGTTCGAATCCAGCCTGAGGAGTTATTCTTGGTCAGTTTGGTTTTATCATTTGAAAGTCCTGTGATCTCTGATCTCTGGTTAAAATCCAGTTATCCTTGTTTTTTTTATTTTATCCGTAAATAAAACTGGAAACTATTTGAATTACTTTTTTTTTTGTTTGAGATAAATCAATGTTCAACAAAACAATATCAAATAATTTAGCATAACTGTTTTCTTCTTCAGCTTTATTTAAACGATAATTTATATTTTTTTCGTTATTTTCACAATCTTCACAATTTTTATGATCTCTTATTACAAGTCTTTTTTTTAAAATGTTTATTGAATTCACCATTATAAATATGGATAAGGAATTATTCGGATATTTTTTTTTTAGATTTAATCCTCCTTTTACATCTATGTCGAATAAAATATGTTTGTTTGATTTCCAAATTTTAAAAATTTCTTTTTTTAAAGTTCCATAAAATAAATTTGGATAAACTTCTTCCCATTCGGCAAATTGGTATTTTTTTATTTTTGAAAAAAATGAATTAATAGATAAAAAATAGTAATCTTTCCCATGTATTTCATTATGTCTAATTGATCGTGTAGTACATGATACAGAAAATTCTAATTCAGGAAATTTTGAAAGTAAACAATGTGAAATAGTAGTTTTACCAGATCCAGAAGGTCCTGATAATATAATCATTTTTCCTTTTTTCATTATTTTATCTAACTTTGTTATAGTTAATATCATGTAATATCATGGAAAATTAAATTTTTATAAAAATTTTTGTGAAATGAAATTAGGAATAGTAGGAGCTACAGGAATGGTAGGTCGTGTAATGATTGATCTTTTAGAAAAAAGAAATTTTCCATTAGATAAATTATATATTTCTGCTTCTAATAAATCTGTAGGAAAAGAATTTTTTTTCAAAAAAAAAACACATAAAATTATTAACATATATAATTTATTTTTAAATAAACCTGATATTGTTTTATTTTCGGCTGGATCTAGTATATCAAGGGAATGGGCTCCAAAATTTTCAAATATAGGTTCTATAGTTATAGATAATTCTTCTGCATGGAGAATGGATCCTGGAAAAAAATTAATCATTCCTGAAATTAATGCTTCTTGTTTATGCAAACAAGATAAAATTATAGCTAATCCAAATTGTTCCACAATACAATTAGTGATGGTGTTATTTCCATTACATATAAAATATGAAATTAAAAGAATTATCATTTCTACTTATCAATCTGTTACAGGAACTGGAAAAAAAGCTTTGGATCAGTTAAATCAAGAAGAGAATGGAGATTTTTCTCGTAAGGTCTATCCATATCCTATTTACCAAAATGTTTTACCTCATTGTGATTCTTTTATAGAAAATGGATATACAGTAGAAGAGATGAAATTAATTAATGAAACAAAGAAAATAATAAATGATTATAATATAGCTATAACAGCTACAGCTGTACGTGTTCCTGTTATAGGAGGGCATTCAGAATGTGTTAATATTACGTTCAGAAAAAAACCTAATATTAATCATATAAATGAAATATTATCACAAACAAAAGGAATAATAGTTCAAGATGAACCAAAAAAAAATGTCTATCCAATGCCATTTTATGCTCATGGAAAAGATGAAGTTTTTGTGGGTAGAATACGAGAAGATTTTTCATTTCAAAATTCTATAAATATTTGGATAGTGGCAGATAACCTTCGCAAAGGGGCAGCCACTAATGCTATTCAAATTGCAGAATATTTAATAAGAAAAAAATATGTTTAATTATTTTTCAAAATTTTTATCTATGACAATAGTATATTCTCCCAATATTTTTTTTATGTTTTGATAATATAAAATTATTTTTTCTATATTTCCTCTTAATATATTTTGAAAGTATTTGGATATTTCTTTGCATATAACAACATCTCTTTTTGATCCAAAAAAATATTTTATATCGTTTAATGTTTGTAATAATCTATGAGGAGATTCATATAATATTATGGTTCGATTCTCTTTAGATAAATTTTTTAATTTAGTTTTTCTTTTTTTTTTGGGTAAAAAACCGATAAAAATAAATTCATTAGAAGATATACCTGAACAAACTAATGCGGGAACAAAAGCTGTAGGGCCAGGCAAACATTCTATAGTGATAGATGCTTGAATACAAGATCTAATGAGTAAAAAACCCGGATCTGATATACTTGGAGTTCCTGCATTAGATATTAATGCTAATTTGTTTCCTTTTTGAATTTTTTTTATAATGGAAGGAACTATTTTATGTTCATTATAAATATGATATTTGCTAATGTTAGTTTTAATATTATAAAAATCTAATAATTTTTTAGAAATTTTATAACTTTCCACTAAAATTAAATCTACTTCTTTTAAGATTCGTAAACTTCTAAAGGTAAAGTCTTCTAAATTTCCTATAGGAGTGGGGACAATATATAACATGACAATAATTATATGTAAAAAAGATATAATTATGAAAATAAAAATCCATAACTTTTGTTTTCAAGTTTATGAAAAATGTTGATAATAATTATCAAAATTTACAATAAATTAATTTTTCATAATTAGATAACATAAAAATACTTTTGTTTAAATAATTAAAAATTTCATCATTTTACATTGATAAATGTAATTAATGTTGATGAAATCAATAATAATGAGAGGTAAACAATATATATTTAGAAGTCGTTTAGTGTCTGGTGATATCATATTTAAATATGATTTGAATGGTTTTTTAAGAGAAGTTATTTTTCCTGAAAGACTTTCTTTATCTCATTATATATGGATAGGCAAATACTTACCTTATAATGAGTCTATAATCAACAAAATGAGAAATTCTAAAGCTGCTTTTTCTATAGAAGAAATTCCTGCTGATTTATCTTTCAATCGTTTTTGGACAGATTATAAATATAAAGTAGGAAAGAAAAGAATGGCTGAAAACATATGGAATCGTATGTCATTATCTGATAGAGTAAAAGCTTTATCTTATATTCCTAAATATTTAGACCATATTAGACGCACAGGACATGATCAAGCTTATCCAACTACTTATTTAAATCAAAGATATTTTGATAATTAAATAATTATTCAATTTTTTTTTTATTTTCAATTATAATATTAATAGCTTGTTCTAAATTCAAATAATTATTAAAAAACATTTTTTCGTCAACTGGAATTGATTTTTTATTATATTTTATATAAATATTATATTTGTTTATTTTTAGGAAAATTTCATTTTTTTCAAATGTTCCCAATAATTTAGGTAACTCAAGAATTTTTAAAGCTTCTGGAAGAGAAATTGATTCTATTTTTTGTCTATTTAACAGAGGAGAAAATTTTGGTTTTTCTTTATTTTTATATTCTCCCATTTGAACAATAGGTCCGTATCTAGCTATTTTCGCAAAAACTTTTTTATTAGATTTTGGATCTTTTCCAAGAAAACGTTCTTTATGAATTTTATCAACATTTTTTTTAACATGTTGCATTTTTTCATAAAATTTGCTATAGAAATTTTCAACGATTTGAATCCAAGATTGTTTTCCTTTAGCTATATCATCAAAATTTTTTTCCAGATTTGCAGTAAAACTATAATTGACTATATCATCAAAATTTTTTTTTAAAAAATCAGTGGTTAAAATTCCCATTTCTGTGGGAAAAAATTTATTTTTTTCAATTTTATAAACTTCATCATTTTTTTTATAAATCAAATTTTTTTTTAGAGAAAAAGTTTCACGTACTTCTACTTTTTTTGAAATTTTTTGAATGTTAACATAATTTCTATTCTGAATAGTAGAAATTATAGAAACGTAAGTTGAAGGTCTTCCTATTCCCAATTGTTCTAATTTCTTGACTAAACTAGCTTCATTATATCTATATATTTGGTTTTTAATTGTTTGTTTAGCTGTAACTTCTTTTTTTTCTAAAAGAGAACCTCTTTCCATTTCTAAATTATATTTTTCTTTTTTTTCTTTACTGGATATTTTCATGAATCCATCAAATAATACAGTTTTTTGTGTATAAACAAAAAGATTTTTTAAATGAGAGGATTGAATGTAAACATCTTTTTTTTCAAAAATAGCGTCTGACATTTGACCTATAATTGTTCGTTCCCATATAAGTTTATAAAGACGTTTTTGATTTTTATCTAGTAAAAATGAATCTAAATAATTCTCATTATTATCAATAATAGTAGGATGAATTGCTTCGTGTGCTTCTTGAGAAAATTTTTTTTTATAAAATTTCCTTATAGAAAAATATTTTTTTCCATATGAAAAAAGTAGAAAATTCTTAATTTCTGATAAAATGTTTTTTGACAAGTTTGTACTATCTGTCCGGATATATGTAATTAATCCTTTTTCATATAGCTTTTGAGCTAGTAACATGGTTTGAGATGTGGAATAACTTAATTTTTTATAAGCTTCTTGTTGTAGAGAAGATGTCGTGAATGGAGGTGGAGGACTTTTTTTTTCTTGTTTTATAGTAATTTCTTTTACTATAAAAGTACTATTTATACATAATTTTAAAATATTTCTCATTTCTTGTTTATCTTCTATTTCTTTTTCTAATTTAGCATCAAAAATTCTATTAGATTCAGGATTAGTGAAGGAACCATATATTTGATAAGTTGGACGAGGAATAAAATTTTGAATTTTCTTTTCCTGTTCTGCTATAAGTCTTACTGCAACAGATTGAACTCTGCCAGCGGAAAGTCCGGTATTGATTTTTTTCCATAAAATAGGAGACAATTTATATCCTACTAATCGATCTATAATTCGTCTAGCTTGTTGAGCATAAACTAAATTATAATCAATTTTTCTTGGATTTTTTATAGCATTACAAATTGCTTTTTTTGTAATTTCGTGGAAAACAATTCTTTTATATTTTTTATCAGGAATATTAAAAATTTTGTAAATCTGATAAGCTATAGCTTCGCCCTCACGATCTTCATCTGAAGCTAACCAAATGATTTCGTATTTTTCTATTAATGTTTTAAGATTTTGAATAATCTTTTTTTTTTAGATAATATTACATAATTGGGTTCAAAATTATTTTTTATTTTTATTCCTATTTCTTTATCTGGTAAATCTATAATATGTCCATAACTGGACGTTACATGATAGTTTTTTCCAAGAAATGTTTGTATTGTATGAGCTTTAGTAGGTGATTCTACTATTACTAAATTTTTTTTCATTTTTTTATTGATTTCTTTCTACGATAAAATTTACCATTATTTTCAATGCTTCTTTGATTCGTCCTTCTGGATAAATTTTTAAAATATCTAATGCATTATTACGGAATTTAATCATTTTTTGAGTAGCATATTCTAATCCCCTATATTTTTTTATATAATAAATTATTTCATGTCTTTTTTTTTCATCATAATTTTTTATAAAATTTAGTATACATTCTTGTTCTTTTTGAGATGCTTTTTGAATAGTATAAATAAGAGGGAGCGTTATTTTTCTTTCTTTTAGATCAATCCCTACAGGTTTTCCAATTGAATCTTCTTTTTTTTCTTCATAATCAAATAAATCATCTTTAATTTGGAAAGCAATTCCTACAAACGTTCCAAATTTTTTCATTTTCAAAGTTGTTTGTTTATCTGCATTAACTGAACGTGCTCCTGCTTCACAAGAAGTAGCGATTAAACTTGCTGTTTTATGATATATGATTTTATTATATATTTTTTCGGTAATATTTAATTTTTTTGATTTCTCTATTTGTAATAATTCGCCTTCACTCATATCTTTTATTGTTTTACATACAATTTTAAGTAAGTCGTAATAATTATTATTTGTAGCAATTAGAAGACTCTTAGAGAGCAGATAATCTCCAATTAAAACAGCTATTTTATTTTTCCATATAGCATTAATAGAAAAAGATCCACGACGAAGTGAACTATCATCTATAACATCATCATGAACAAGTGTAGCTGTATGTATTAATTCAATTAAACAAGCGGTATGATATGTTTTTTTTTGTATTGTTCCTAACATTTTAGCTATTAAAAAAACAAATATAGGACGAATCAATTTTCCTTTTTTATGAGTTATATAGTGAGTAATTTGATCGATCAGAACAACATTACTTTTAATTATGTTTATAAATTGTTTTTCAAATTCTACTATTTCTTTTTTTATAACATTTTTGATTTTTTCTAATATAATTTCCATAAATATTATGATTTCATAATATTAACATGGCATCTCCATAAGAATAAAATCTATATTTTTTTTCCATTGCTATTTGATATGCTTTCATTATTAAATCAAAACCTGCAAAAGCAACTGTCATCATAAGTAAAGTTGATTTTGGCATATGAAAATTTGTAATCATGGAATTAGCTATGTTAAAATTATAAGGAGGAAAAATAAATTTATTAGTCCATCCATAAAACGGATTTAAATTTTTTTTAGAAGAAACAGAACTTTCAATAGCTCTCATAGAAGAGGTTCCGATTGCGCAAATTCGTTTTTTTTTTTGCTTAGCAAGATTTATAATTTTGCATGTATTATCGTTTATAATACATTTTTCGGAATCCATTTTATGTTTTGATATATCTTCAACTTCTACTGGTAAAAAACTTCCTAATCCTAAATGTAAAGTTATTTCTACTAAATGAATTCCTTTTATTTCTAATTTTTTTAATAAATGTTTTGAAAAATGTAATCCTGCTGTAGGTGCAGCCACAGATCCTTCCTCTTTTGCATATACAGTTTGATAACGTTTTTCATCATTTTTTTCAGGTTGTCGATTAATATATTTAGGTAAAGGAGTTTTTCCTAATTCTTTTATTTTTTTTATAAGTTCTTTGTGATTTCCATTAAAATTGAGTTGTAAAATTCGACCTCTAGAAGTAGTGTTATCTATGATCTCTCCTGTTAATCCAGACCCAAAATTTAATTTATTTCCCACTCTTACTTTTCTTGCTGGATCAACCAATACGTCCCACGTTCTATCTTTTGGATCTAATTCTCTAAGCAAAAAAACTTCTATTTTTGCTTCTGTTTTTTCTTTATTTCCAAATAATCTTGCCGGGAATACTTTTGTGTTATTCAAAATGAGAGTATCTCCTTCTTCAAAATATTCATGTAAATTTTTGAAAAACTTATGTTCTATTTTTTGATTCTCTCTATGAATAATCATTAATTTAGACTCATCTCTTTCTTGTGTGGGAAATTTAGCGAGAAGATTAAGAGATGATGCAAAATTGAAATCTGAAGTTCTCATACTAATGAATTAAGAAAATTTTGTGCATTTGTACATTATTATAATAATTTATATTAAAAACTTTTTAAAAAAAAAAAAAAAATGTATACTTGTATTTTTATTGTTCTTTACATAAAGAAGCTTCTAGACCTGATCATGCAGGATTTTTAATAAGATTTAACGCATTTGAAATTAATTTTTTTACAACGGAGAGTTTGATCCTGGCTCAGGATGAACGCTAGCGGCGGGCTTAACACATGCAAGTCGAGGGGCAGCATGGAATCTATTTTATAGATTTTGATGGCGACCGGCGTACGGGTGCGTAACACGTACGTAACCTGCCTTTTGCTAGAAAATAGCCTAAGGAAACTTGGATTAATGTTCTATAGTATAATGAAATCGCATGATTTTATTATTAAAGCATTAATAGTGCGGCAAAAGATGGGCGTGCGCCCGATTAGTTAGTTGGTAGGGTAAAGGCTTACCAAGACAATGATCGGTAGGGGGCCTGAGAGGGTGATCCCCCACACTGGTACTGAGATACGGACCAGACTCCTACGTTTAAGTAAGTCGTAATAATTATTATTTGTAGCAATTAGAAGACTCTTAGAGAGCAGATAATCTCCAATTAAAACAGCTATTTTATTTTTCCATATAGCATTAATAGAAAAAGATCCACGACGAAGTGAACTATCATCTATAACATCATCATGAACAAGTGTAGCTGTATGTATTAATTCAATTAAACAAGCGGTATGATATGTTTTTTTTTGTATTGTTCCTAACATTTTAGCTATTAAAAAAACAAATATAGGACGAATCAATTTTCCTTTTTTATGAGTTATATAGTGAGTAATTTGATCGATCAGAACAACATTACTTTTAATTATGTTTATAAATTGTTTTTCAAATTCTACTATTTCTTTTTTTATAACATTTTTGATTTTTTCTAATATAATTTCCATAAATATTATGATTTCATAATATTAACATGGCATCTCCATAAGAATAAAATCTATATTTTTTTTCCATTGCTATTTGATATGCTTTCATTATTAAATCAAAACCTGCAAAAGCAACTGTCATCATAAGTAAAGTTGATTTTGGCATATGAAAATTTGTAATCATGGAATTAGCTATGTTAAAATTATAAGGAGGAAAAATAAATTTATTAGTCCATCCATAAAACGGATTTAAATTTTTTTTAGAAGAAACAGAACTTTCAATAGCTCTCATAGAAGAGGTTCCGATTGCGCAAATTCGTTTTTTTTTTTGCTTAGCAAGATTTATAATTTTGCATGTATTATCGTTTATAATACATTTTTCGGAATCCATTTTATGTTTTGATATATCTTCAACTTCTACTGGTAAAAAACTTCCTAATCCTAAATGTAAAGTTATTTCTACTAAATGAATTCCTTTTATTTCTAATTTTTTTAATAAATGTTTTGAAAAATGTAATCCTGCTGTAGGTGCAGCCACAGATCCTTCCTCTTTTGCATATACAGTTTGATAACGTTTTTCATCATTTTTTTCAGGTTGTCGATTAATATATTTAGGTAAAGGAGTTTTTCCTAATTCTTTTATTTTTTTTATAAGTTCTTTGTGATTTCCATTAAAATTGAGTTGTAAAATTCGACCTCTAGAAGTAGTGTTATCTATGATCTCTCCTGTTAATCCAGACCCAAAATTTAATTTATTTCCCACTCTTACTTTTCTTGCTGGATCAACCAATACGTCCCACGTTCTATCTTTTGGATCTAATTCTCTAAGCAAAAAAACTTCTATTTTTGCTTCTGTTTTTTCTTTATTTCCAAATAATCTTGCCGGGAATACTTTTGTGTTATTCAAAATGAGAGTATCTCCTTCTTCAAAATATTCATGTAAATTTTTGAAAAACTTATGTTCTATTTTTTGATTCTCTCTATGAATAATCATTAATTTAGACTCATCTCTTTCTTGTGTGGGAAATTTAGCGAGAAGATTAAGAGATGATGCAAAATTGAAATCTGAAGTTCTCATACTAATGAATTAAGAAAATTTTGTGCATTTGTACATTATTATAATAATTTATATTAAAAACTTTTTAAAAAAAAAAAAAAAATGTATACTTGTATTTTTATTGTTCTTTACATAAAGAAGCTTCTAGACCTGATCATGCAGGATTTTTAATAAGATTTAACGCATTTGAAATTAATTTTTTTACAACGGAGAGTTTGATCCTGGCTCAGGATGAACGCTAGCGGCGGGCTTAACACATGCAAGTCGAGGGGCAGCATGGAATCTATTTTATAGATTTTGATGGCGACCGGCGTACGGGTGCGTAACACGTACGTAACCTGCCTTTTGCTAGAAAATAGCCTAAGGAAACTTGGATTAATGTTCTATAGTATAATGAAATCGCATGATTTTATTATTAAAGCATTAATAGTGCGGCAAAAGATGGGCGTGCGCCCGATTAGTTAGTTGGTAGGGTAAAGGCTTACCAAGACAATGATCGGTAGGGGGCCTGAGAGGGTGATCCCCCACACTGGTACTGAGATACGGACCAGACTCCTACGGGAGGCAGCAGTGAGGAATATTGGTCAATGGAGGAAACTCTGAACCAGCCACGTCGCGTGCAGGAAGAATGCCTTACGGGTTGTAAACTGCTTTTGTTTAGGAATAAAAATTCTTACGAGATAAGAATCGTGAATGTACTATACGAATAAGTGTCGGCAAACTCCGTGCCAGCAGCCGCGGTAATACGGAGGACACAAGCGTTATCCGGATTTATTGGGTTTAAAGGGTGCGTAGGCGGTTTATTAAGTCAGTAGTGAAATGTTGCAGCTTAACTGTTAAAATGGCTATTGATACTGGTAGACTTGAGTGAGATTGGAGTAGCTGGAATGTGTGGTGTAGCGGTGAAATGCATAGATATCACACAGAACACCGATCGCGAAAGCAGGTTACTAAATCTATACTGACGCTGAGGCACGAAAGCGTGGGGAGCAAACAGGATTAGATACCCTGGTAGTCCACGCCGTAAACGATGATCACTAGTTGTTGGATTATTTCAGTGACTAAGCGAAAGTGATAAGTGATCCACCTGGGGAGTACGGTCGCAAGGCTGAAACTCAAAGGAATTGACGGGGGCCCGCACAAGCGGTGGAGCATGTGGTTTAATTCGATGATACGCGAGGAACCTTACCAAGGTTTAAATGTACTACGAATAAGCTAGAAATAGTTTAGTCTTCGGACGGAGTACAAGATGCTGCATGGTTGTCGTCAGCTCGTGCCGTGAGGTGTTGGGTTAAGTCCCTCAACGAGCGCAACCCTCATTGTTAGTTGCCAGCGAGTAATGTCGGGGACTTTAACAAGACTGCCGACGTAAGTCGTGAGGAAGGTGAGGATGACGTCAAATCATCACGGCTCTTATACCTTGGGCTACACACGTGCTACAATGGTCGGTACAAAGGGTTGCTACTGAGCGATCAGAAGCTAATCTCTAAAAGCCGATCTCAGTTCGGATTGGAGTCTGCAACTCGACTCTATGAAGTTGGAATCGCTAGTAATCGCATATCAGCCATGATGCGGTGAATACGTTCCCGGGCCTTGTACACACCGCCCGTCAAGCCATGGAAGTCGGAGATACCTAAAATCGGTGACCGTTAAAGGAGCTGCTTAAGGTAAAATCGATAACTGGGGCTAAGTCGTAACAAGGTAGCCGTACCGGAAGGTGCGGCTGGAACATCTCTTTTTTAGAGCATTTTTCTTATTCAAAAAGATCTGTTTAGTGTTGGGCTAGAAGCTTTTTTTCTGTAAGACTTACAGGTAAGGGATGGAGATTGATTATATAGTAATCAGTCTCGTAGCTCAGATGGTTAGAGCGCTACACTGATAATGTAGAGGTCCGCGGTTCAATTCCGCGCGAGACTATTTGGGGAATTAGCTCAGATGGCTAGAGCGCCTGCTTTGCACGCAGGAGGTCATCGGTTCGACTCCGATATTCTCCATTTATTTATATAAAGTTCTTTGACATACATAATATACAATAATGATAAAGTAAAAAAGCTAATAAAGGGCGTATGGTGGATGCCTTGGCTCTGAGAGGCGAAGAAGGACGTGATAAGCTGCGATAAGCTGCGGGAATTGGCACATACGAATTGATCCGCAGATTTCCGAATGGGGAAACCTATCATAATTATATATGATATTACTTTTATGTAAAGCAAACCTAGAGAACTGAAACATCTAAGTATCTAGAGGAAAAGAAAACAATAGTGATTCTGTTAGTAGTGGCGAGCGAAAGCGGAATAGCCCAAACCATTATGGTCTAGGCTGTAGTGGGGTTATAGGTCTACAATAAATGACTATTTTTCTATAGTAGAATGATTTGGAAAGATCAATCATAGAAGGTGATAATCCTGTATATAAAATGGAAAAATTACATAAGTAGTAACCTGATTAGGACGGGACACGGGAAATCTTGTCTGAATTTGCCGGGCCCATCCGGTAAGGCTAAATACTACTCAGAGACCGATAGTGAACTAGTACCGTGAGGGAAAGGTGAAAAGTACTTCGAATAGAAGGGTGAAATAGATCCTGAAACCATACGCTTACAAACTGTCGGAGCTTCTTTATGAAGTGACGACGTGCCTTTTGCATAATGAACCTACGAGTTAATTTTTCCGGCAAGGTTAAGTAGTTCAGCTACGGAGCCGAAGCGAAAGCAAGTCTGAATAGGGCGTTCAGTCGGAAGGATTAGACGCGAAACCGAGTGATCTATCCATGAGCAGGTTGAAGCTGTGGTAACACATAGTGGAGGACCGAACCGGTTGACGTTGAAAAGTCTTCGGATGACTTGTGGATAGGGGTGAAAGGCCAATCAAACTCGGAGATAGCTCGTACTCCCCGAAATGCATTTAGGTGCAGCATCGTGTAAAATAATACAGAGGTAGAGCTACTGATTGGATGAAGGGGTTTCATAGCCTACTTATTCCTGACAAACTCCGAATGCTGTTATTATGTTTCACGGTAGTGAGGGCATGGGTGCTAAGGTCCATGTCCAAGAGGGAAACAACCCAGATCATCAGTTAAGGCCCCTAAGTATATATTAAGTTGAACAAACGAAGTTTAGTTACTGAGACAGCTAGGATGTTAGCTTGGAAGCAGCTATTCATTTAAAGAGTGCGTAACAGCTCACTAGTCGAGTGACTGAGCATGGATAATAATCGGGCATAAATATATCGCCGAAACTATGGGATTGATTTATCAATCGGTAGGGGAGCATTGTAAAAGCGTTGAAGTTATGTTGTAAAATATAGTGGAGCTTTTACAAAAGAAAATGTAGGTATAAGTAACGATAATGCGGGAAAGAAACCCGCACACCGAAAAACTAAGGGTTCCTCAGCTATGTTAATCAGCTGAGGGTTAGTCGGTTCCTAAGATAAAATCGAAAGGTGTAGTCGATGGATAACCGGTTAATATTCCGGTACTTATTTTTATTGCGACGGGGGGACGGAGTTATGAAACTGTCGCGTACTGACGGATATGTACGTTGAAGTAATTAGGTACAAAATATATTGGAAAATCCGTATATTTTGCTGATTTACGATAGTACTACGAGTCTTCGGACAAGTGGATAGTACAGGTAAGAACTTCCAAGAAAAGCCTCTAAGCTTCAGATAAAAATAAACCGTACCAAAACCGACACAGGTAGTTGAGGAGAGAATCCTAAGGTGCTCGAGTGATTCACGGCTAAGGAACTAGGCAAAATGAACCTGTAACTTCGGGAGAAAGGTAGCCTCTTTTTTAAAGAGGCCGCAGCGAAGAGATCCAGGCGACTGTTTATCAAAAACATAGGACTCTGCTAAATTGAAAAATAACGTATAGGGTCTGACACCTGCCCAGTACTGGAAGGTTAAAGAAAAGAGTTAGCTTTTAGCAAAGCTTTTGACTGAAGCCCCAGTAAACGGCGGCCGTAACTATAACGGTCCTAAGGTAGCGAAATTCCTTGTCGGGTAAGTTCCGACCTGCACGAATGGTGTAACGATCTGGAAACTGTCTCAGCCGTGAGCTCGGTGAAATTGTAATATCGGTGAAGATGCCGATTACTCGCAATGGGACGAAAAGACCCTGTGAACCTTTACTATAGCTTCGTATTGGTTTTGATTGAAAAATGTGTAGGATAGGTGGGAAACTTTGAAGCATTATCGCTAGGTAATGTGGAGTTGCCCTTGAAATACCACCCTTTTTTTAATTGAAATCTAACTCGATAAAAACAATTGAGGACATTGCGTGGTGGGTAGTTTGACTGGGGTGGTCGCCTCCAAAAAGGTAACGGAGGCTCCCAAAGGTACCCTCAACACGTTTGGTAATCGTGTGTAGAGTGTAATGGCATAAGGGTGCTTGACTGTGAGACTTACAAGTCTATCAGGTACGAAAGTAGGGCATAGTGATCCGGTGGTTCCGGATGGAAGGGCCATCGCTCAAAGGATAAAAGGTACTCCGGGGATAACAGGCTAGTCTCCCCCAAGAGCTCACATCGACGGGGAGGTTCGGCACCTCGATGTCGGCTCGTCACATCCTGGGGCTGAAGAAGGTCCCAAGGGTTGGGCTGTTCGCCCATTAAAGTGGCACGCGAGCTGGGTTCAGAACGTCGTGAGACAGTTCGGTCTCTATCTATTGCGAGCGTTAGAAGCTTGAGTGGAGCTGATTCTAGTACGAGAGGACCGAATTGGACGAACCTCTGGTGTATCAGTTGTGTCGCCAGATGCATCGCTGAGTAGCTATGTTCGGAAGAGATAAGCACTGAAAGCATATAAGTGCGAAACTCACCACAAGATTAGGCTTCTTTTAAGGGTCGTTGAAGATGACAACGTTGATAGGCTACAAGTGTAAAGATAGTAATATCATAGCTGAGTAGTACTAATTACCCGTAAGCTTTTTAATTTATTGTGATATGTATATTATGTTATGTCTTGTTTTATCAGCATTTTCTTATGGTATGGGTGGTTATAGCAATGTGGACCCACCTCTTCCCATTCCGAACAGAGAAGTGAAACACATTAGCGCTGATGGTACTGGTTTATTCCGGAAGAGTAAGTCGCCGCCCTGCCCTAATTTTTTTTTTATTTATAAAAAACTATAATAAACTTTCGAGATATAAATCTCGATTTTTTGTGTCTGCCCGAAGAATACTTTCACTTCTATAATAATAAAGACTTTTTAAACCTATTTTCCAAGCTTCAATATGTACATTGTTTATATACTTTGCTGGAGTATTTTGATGAAAAGAAAGATTTATACTTTGTCCTTGATCAATATATTTTTGTCGTATACTCGCTTGCTTAATTAGTTCTAATTGGTCAATTTCTTTGAAACATCTAAAAACATTTTTTTGTTTTTCATTAAGAGCAGTTAATCCAAGACAAGAACCTTTTTCATTAGCTATTTGTTCCCAAACTTCTGGAAGATTATATCCATTTTTTATGAGTATTTTTTCTAAATAAGGATTTTTACGAATATGCATTCCTTTCGAATCATCATCAACATATATATTCGCAGCTAAAGGTTCTACTCCTTGAGAAAGACCCCCAGCCAGTTTAGCAGAACTCCTATTAGGAGCCATTGCCATTAAAGTTAAATTTCTCTTTCCTGTTCCGACATTCCATTCAGGTTCTCCATATTCTTGAGCTAAATATTTAGTAGCTTTCTGAGATTCTTTTTGTATATTTCTAAATATACTATGTGTTAACATTTTAGATTGAACAGATATAAAAGGAATCATATTAGATTGTAGATATGAATGCCAACCTAAAGTTCCTAAACCTAAAGCTCGACTTTTTTCAGCAAAACGAACAGCATCTTCTATTCCCCGTATATGTTTTCCTTTATCAATAAATTCTTGCATGACTGCATCAAGAAATAGAATCGCATAAAAAACAGTATTTGTATTTTTCCATTCTACATATTTATATAAATTTAAAGAAGAGAGACAACATACAAGAGTATGACTTTCATCTGTTGGCAACATAATTTCTGAACAAAGGTTGCTATGATGTATTTTTAAACCGTGTTTTTTCCAATTTTCTGGAAGATTTTTGTTAGCATTTTCTTTAAAAAAAAGATATGGTTCTCCAGTTTGAACACGTTCTTTAAGTGTTTCAATCCATAAAAATCGTTCTTTTCCATTTCTTTTTAATACTTTTTCCATAAAAGAATTGGAAATTATTACACCTTGATGAACATTATGACATTGACGATTAATGTCTCCTTTCGGTTCTCTAATTTTTAAGAATTCTGGATATTCTTTATGTTCTATATTTAAATAAATAGCCACAGCTCCTCTCCTTGTTCTCCCTTGCTTACTAGCTACTATTGTACTATCATATGATTTAATAAAAGGAATAATTCCATCAGAAGTTCCTAATGTCCCATTTTTTATATAACTACCTACAGGTCTAACTAAACTAAAATCATAAGATGTCCCTCCACCATGTTTACTAAGTATAGCCATTTCTAAATTTTTCTTATAGATTTCATACATACTATCCCCAATTCTTCCAGAAAAACAACTGATAGGTAAACCTTTTTCTGTTCCAAGATTTACCATAACAGGAGTAGAAGGAATAAGCCATCCTTTCCAAAAAATATTAAAAAATTTTTCCTCTATTTCTGGTTTTTTTAAAATTTTTGCTGCATTTTTTGCTAATCTTTTATATGCTTCAAAAGGAGTTTCTCTATTCAACAAGTATCCTCCCTTAATCGTAGTTAAATATAATTCATTATTAGCCCAAACGGGAAAATCTTTTCCAACTTTCCATCCTTCTTTTTCTGCAACAGGGTGTGTTTCCATCACAAACTATTTATTTTTTTCTTTCTCAATTTGTTCTTTTAATTTAGCTAACCCTTCTATATCCCCGAGTGTGGATTTCTCAAATTTTCTGTTTCTTCCACGTTGTTCTTTCTTTTGGTCTTTATCACGATATACAGATGTATGAGAAATCACGATTTTTTTAGTTTCTTTATTAAATTCAATTATCTTGAAATTAGTTCTTTCCCCTTTTTTCAGAGTAGTGCCATCTTTTTTCTCTAAAAAACGTAAAGGAACAAAAGCTTCTATCTCTTGAGATTCTGTAAATTTCACAGAAGCACCCTTATCAAATAAATTTGATATTATTCCATTGTGAATACTACCCAAGGTATAAATTTTTTCATATTTGTTCCATGGATTTTCGGTTAATTGTTTATGTCCTAAATTTAATCTTCTTGCCTGAGTATCTAAAGCAAGGACCATCACCTCTAATTTATCATTTATACTGCAAAATTCAGATGGATATTTTATTTTTTTAATCCATGACAGATCATTACTATAAACAATTCCAGTAATTCCTTTTTCTAATTCCAAAAAAACTCCAAAATTTGTAAATTTTTTTACAACACCAGTATGTTTTGATCCTACAGGATATCTCTCCTGTATATTCATCCAAGGATCTGGAATTAATTGTTTAATGCTCAAAGACATTTTTCTTTCTTGACGATCTATAGTTAATATAACTGCTTCCAACTCATCTCCTATTTGTACAAAATCTTGAGTAGAAGATAAATCTGTAGACCAAGACATCTCACTAATATGCAACAATGCTTCTACTCCTGGAATAATTTCAATAAATGCCCCATAATCAGCTAAAACACTCACTTTTCCTTTTACTTTACTTCCTACTTTTAAATTTTCGTCTAAAGAATTCCAAGGATGAGGTTGCAATTGTTTTAATCCTAATTGTACGCGATTTTTTTCTTTATCAACACCTAATACAACAAATTTTAGTTCTTGCTCTAACTGAACTATTTCTGTAGGATGGTTAATATGAGGCCAACTCATATCGGTAATATGAAGCAAAGCATCTACTCCTCCTAAATCTACAAAAGCACCATAAGGAAGAATATTTTTTATTTTTCCTTCTAATACTTGTCCTTTATCTAACTTGGATATCATTTCTTTTCTCTGTTCTTCAATATCTCTTTCTATCAATACTTTATGAGAAACAACAACATTTTTTGTTTTTTTATTTATTTTAACTACTTTGACCTCCATAGTTTTTCCTACATAAATATCATAATCTCGAACAGGTTTTACATTTATATGTGATCCAGGCAAAAAACATTCTATATCAAATATTTCTACAATCAACCCCCCTTTTGTTCTAGCTGCTACATAACCTAATATGACTTCAGATTTTTCATATGCTTCATTAATACGTTGCCAATTTCTTAACATTTTTGCTTTTTGATATGATAGAATACATTGTCCTTTATAATCAATTTTTACAACCATCACTTCTATCTTACTGCCAATCTGAATATTCAAATTTTCTCTAAATTCACTTACAGGAATAGCACCTTCTGCTTTAAATCCAATATCTACAATAATATCTTTATCAGAAACATGTGTTACAATTCCTTGATATATTTCTAGTTCTTGAACTTTTGGCAAAGTTTTTGTGTATATTTCTTCAAATTTTTTTCTTTCTTCTTGTATATCATTATTTAAATGAGTTTCATATTTTGTCCAATCGAAACTTTTTTCTATAGGCTGATCGTTCAGTTTTTCATTTGTATGAGATGATTCTTTTTTTATTTCTTCGGTTTGATTAGACATAATTTTTATTATTTTTTCATTATTTTTTATCCATTTTATCCATAAAAATATACATATACAAAGAAACTAGGAAACTAGAATATACCAGTCTTAATATTCTCGTTTATTCGTTTTTAAAAAAAAAACAGATAATACAAAACTAATAATTTTTCAGTAACTTTTTCTATTAATTGAAATAAAATGTACCTCATTATTGATACAGAAACAACAGGATTACCTGTATCCTATAATCTTCCAATAACTCATACAGATAATTGGCCAAGAGTAGTGCAAATTGCATGGCAAAGTCATGATGTTATAGGCAATTTTATAGAATTTAAAAATTTTATTATTAAACCAGATAATTATGATATTCCTTTTAATGCTTTTAATATTCATGGAATAACTAATGAAAAAGCAAAAAAAGATGGAGTTGATTTAAATTTTGTTCTCCATGAATTTCAAAAATCTCTTAATCAATCTCAATGCTTAATTGGACATAATTTAGAATTTGATATAAAAGTAATTAAATGCGAATTTTTTCGAAAAAAAAAAGAGATTTCTTTTCAAAAGAAAAAAATATTAGATACTAAAGAAATTTCTACCCCTTATTGTAAATTATCATTATCAGGAAATGGAAAAAAATTGAAATGGCCTACATTATCTGAATTATATCAAAAACTTTTTGGAGAAAAAGTTCCAAATTTACATAACGCAGCAAATGATGTTAAAGTTACAGCTCGTTCTTTTTTCGAACTATTACGTATTGGAATAATATCTCATAAAGATATAGGAGTCAAAGAAGATGTCATATTGAAATTCAGAAGTAAATATTTACAGAGAATTTCTGCTTCTGTAGTTTTTCTGAATCTGAAGAATAATCATCACGTAAAAACAGAAAAAGAAGAAAAAGTTTCTTTTAAATTCAAAAGTGATGATCCATTACCATTAGATGACATCTTAAAGGATAAATTGAAAAAAAAAAAATATTCTCATATTCATAATCATACCTACTTTTCTATTCTTAATTCAACTATAAATATTCAATCACTAGTAGAAAAAGCTATGTATTTTGATATGCCGGCGGTGGGCATAACAGATTATGGAAATCTGATGGGATCTTTCTTTTTTTTAGATGTTATTCATTCTATGAATAAAAAATATTATCCGAAAAAATCAATTAAAGGAATCATAGGTTGTGAAGTATTTATTTCAAATAATTATTTGAAAAATAAATTTACTAAAGAAGAACCAGACAAACGATATCATCAAGTTTTTTTATCTAAAAATAAAAAAGGTTTTTATAATTTATCAAGACTTTGTTCATTAGGTTTTACAGAAGGTTTTTATGCTGGAATTCCTAGAATTGGAAAAGAATTAATCAAAAAATATAAGGAAAATTTAATTGCTCTTACTGGAGATTTAAATGCAGAAATTCCATATACTATTTTAAATCATGGAGAAAGAAAAGCTGAGAAAGTTTTTTTATGGTGGAAAGATCTTTTCGGAGACGATTTTTACATAGAATTATTGCGTCACGGCTTAAAATCAGAAGATTATGTTAATAGTATATTACTGAAATTTTCAAAAAAATATCACGTAAAATATGTTATACAAAATAATACTTTTTATTTAGATAAAAAAGAAGCAAATGCTCATGATATTTTACTTTGTATAAAAAATGGAGAAAAACAATCGACTCCTGTAGGAAAAGGAAGAGGTTATAGATTTGGTTTTCCGAATCATGAATTTTATTTCAAAAGTCCGGAAGAAATGAAAAAAATGTTTTTTGATTTTCCAGAATCTTTTGATTTTCTAGAGGAATTGATTAATAAAATTGAATCTTATCATCTTTCAAACAAAATATTTTTACCAAAATTTCAGATTCCAAAATCGTTTGAAGATCCTTTAGATCAAATAGATGGAGGAAATAGAGGAGAAAATTCTTACTTAAAAAGAATAACTTTTGATGGAGCTAAAAAGCGTTATAAAAATATTACAAGAAAAATTAAAGAAAGAATTCTTTTCGAATTAAAAACAATAGAAAAAATTGGTTATCCTGGTTATTTTCTAATTGTTCATAATTTGATTTCTCAAGCTAGAAAAACGAATGTTTCAGTGGGACCTGGAAGAGGATCAGTGGCAGGATCTATTGTAGCTTATTGTATAGAAATCACTAATATAGATCCAATAAAATATAATCTTCTTTTTGAACGGTTTTTAAATCCTGATAGAATTTCTTTGCCTGATATTGATATTGACTTTGATGACAAAGGACGTGAAAAAATTATTGAATGGGTAGTTCAAAAATATGGAAAGAATAAAGTAGCACAAATTATAACATATGCAACTATGGGAGCTAAATCATCCATAAGAGATACTGGACGTGTGTTAGATTTATCTTTAAAAGAAACAGATCGTATTGCAAAAATGGTTCCTAATATGCTCTCTCTAAAAGAGATTTTATATCAAGAGAACTTTCCTGTGAAGATAAGTAAAAGCAAAGAAGAAATGATCAATATACAAAAATTGAGAGAAATTGCAAAAAATAAAGATACGTTGGAGGGAAAAGTTTTGCACCAAGCAAAAATATTAGAAGGAACTATAAGAAGCACAGGAGTCCACGCTTGTGGTATTATAATAAGTCCGTATGACATTCAAGAATCTATTCCAGTAACTGTGTCAAAAGAATCAAATTTATTGCTGACACAATTTGATAATCATGTGGTAGAACATGCTGGTTTATTAAAAATGGATTTTTTGGGATTGAAAACTCTTACAATTATTAAATATGCAATAAATATTATCAAAAAAAGATGTAAAAATATTAATATTACAGATAATTTCTTTTCTTTAGAAGATGAGAAAACTTATCGTCTTTTTCAACAAGGGAGAACTGTTGCTATTTTTCAATATGAATCAACAGGAATGCAAAAATATTTACGTCAACTAAAACCTGATAAATTTGATGATTTAATTGCTATGACAGCATTGTATCGACCAGGTCCTTTACAATACATCCCTAATTTTATATCCAGAAAACATGGAAAAGAAGCTATAACTTATGATTTACCAGAAATGGAAGAATTTTTAAAAGAAACTTATGGGATAACAATATATCAAGAACAAGTCATGTTAATAGCTCAAAAAATAGCTGATTTTAGTAAAGGAGATGCGGATATTCTGAGAATAGCTATGGGTAAGAAGCAAAAGAAAATACTCAATAAAATGAAAAATTTATTTATTCATCAAGCTATGAAAAAAGGTTATACTAAAAATATACTAGAAAAAATATGGAAGGATTGGGAACATTTTTCGTGTTATGCTTTTAATAAATCTCATGCAACATGTTATGCCTATATAGCTTTTCAAACTGCTTATTTAAAAGCACATTTTCCATGTGAATATATGGCATCTGTATTAAGTAATAATATGGATAATATTAAACAGCTTACTTTTTTTATAGAAGAATGTAAAAAAATGAATATATCTGTAATAAGTCCAAATATCAATGAAAGTGATTCTTTTTTTCAAGTAACGGATTATAACCAAATCAGATTTGGTCTTTCTGGAATTAAAGGAGTAGGAAAAAATGCTGTTAAAATTCTTGTTCAAGAAAGAGAAAAAAATGGACCTTATATCTCTATTTTTAATTTAATTAAAAGAATAGATTTACGTGTAGTCAATAAAAAAACTTTAGAAAGTTTAATTTTATCTGGATCTTTAGACAATTTTCATATTGATAGAGAACAGTATTTTCATATTGAGTCTGATAATAAATTGAGCACTTTAGAGAAAATTATTCAATTTGGATCTAAATTAAAAAAAACCAAAAGTAAAGTAGATCAACCTATTATTATGAAATGTGATTTGTGGGATAACATATATAAGTTATCCAAAGAAAAAGAAGTATTAGGTGTTTATACTTCTGCACATCCTTTAGATGATTTTTATTATGAAATGAAATATTTTTCGAATATCTCTTTAGAACAATTAAGTAAAAAGGAATCATTCCTCATAGGAAAAAAAATGTATGTATGTGGAATTTTATCCAAAATAGAAAAAAAAACATATATAAAAAATGGAATCAAATATGGAATTTTTTTATTAGAAGATTATAATTCTTGTAAAGAATTCAGAATTTACGGACAACAATATTTGAAATATGAATCTCTTTTAATTCACAATAATCCGTTGCATTTATGTATTTCTATTGAAAAATCGAGATATATAAAATGTAAAATCAACATTTTACATATAGAAAATTTACAAAATATTTTCAATAAATTAGTACATAAATTGACAATAAAAATCAATATAAACAGTTTAAATAGTGCATTGATTAATAATATAGAAAAACTTTTTTCTCAACAAAAACAAATAGGAAAGAAAAAATTAAATATAGTTCTTTATGATAAAGAAGATCAAATTTTTTTAAGTTTTGAATCTATGAAATATGAAATTCATATTCATTCAAATTTTTTAAAAAAATTGGAAAAAATAAAAGGATTAGATTTTTATTTAAACTAAAATTTATAGATATCAATTCAATAATTGTAGAGTGTTAAGACTAAAACTGAAATTAATTAGAAAGACTTTATTAAATTTGTATTTGGTATCAGAAAAATAAATATATGAAGAATTATTCATACTATTCTACTACCAAACGGTACAACACATTTATTTTTTTTTCTTAGTGGTTTCTTACGAAGATGAAAATAAAAGTTAGAGTATCTCATGAAGAGGATACGAAATATGCTTTCTTAATTTGTAAAAAAATTGAGGAATCTGCAAAAATAAGGGGCACTGGAATAGCAAAAAAAGATCCAGAGTATATTAAATCAAAAATGATTCATGGAAATGCGGTAATTGCTTTTTATGATGAAAAATTAGCGGGATTTAGTTATCTTGAAACTTTTCAGAATGAAGAATTTGTCGTGAATTCTGGTTTAATCGTTTTTCCTGAATTTAGAAAACAAGGACTTGCTAAAATTATTAAAATTGAAATTTTTAAACTTTCTAGAAAAAAATTTCCAAATTCTAAAATTTTTAGTATCACAACAAGTAATGCTGTTCTAAAAATCAATACAGAATTAGGATTCAAACCTGTTTCTTTTAGTGAATTGACTCATTCAGAAAAGTTTTGGAAAGGATGTCAAAGTTGCAAGAACTTTGATATTCTAACAAGAAATAATAAAAAAATGTGTTTATGTACAGGTCTCTTATACACTTCAAACACAAATAATAATCAAAATAAAAGTCATAAAAAAGATAAGAATTATTTATCTAATGGAGACAAAATTGTTTTGGCTTATAGTGGAGGGTTAGATACCTCTTATTGTTTAAAATATTTAATACAGGAAAAATATGAAGTTCATACAGTGATTATTAATACAGGAGGTTTTAATGAAAACGAATTAGATAAAATTGAAGAAAGAGCTTTAAGCATTGGATCGAAATCGCACAAAACTATTGACGCTATAGAAGAATATTATCAAAATTGTATAAAATATCTTATATTCGGAAACATTCTTAAGAATAATACTTATCCACTTTCAGTAAGTTCAGAAAGAATTTTTCAGGCTATTAAAATAGCACAATATGCTACTTGTATTCAAGCAAAAGCAATTGCTCATGGAAGTACAGGAGCAGGTAATGATCAAATTCGATTTGATGTAGCCTTTCAAATTATTTGTCCAGAAAAAATAACTTTATCTCCTATAAGAGATATGAAAATATCTAGAAAAGAAGAAATTGAATATTTGAAAAACAAAGGAGTATCTATATGTTGGGATCAAGCTAAATATTATTCCATAAATAAAGGAATTTGGGGAACTAGTATAGGAGGAAAAGAAACACTGACTTCTTATCACGATTTTCCGGAATGCGCTTATCCAACAAAATTAAGAAGAAAAAAAAGTGAAAATTTAGAATTAGAATTTGAAAAGGGAGAATTAGTAAGTGTAAATAAAGAAAAAGGAAAAGCTATAAAAAATATAATAAAAATTGAAAAAATAGCTTCTGAATATGCTATTGGAAGAGGAATACATATAGGAGATACTATTTTGGGAATTAAAGGAAGAGTAGCATTCGAAGCTTCTGCTGCTATTATTATTATAAAGGCTCATCATTTATTGGAAAAACATATTCTTACAAAATGGCAACTTTATTGGAAAGAACAATTATCCAATTGGTATGGTATGTTACTTCATGAAGCTCAATACTTAGATCCTGTCATGCGTGATATAGAAAAGTTTTTAAAAAGTACACAAGAAAGATTAACCGGAACTGTAGATATTATTCTTTATCCTTATAGATTTCATTTAGCAGGGATCAAATCTAAATTTGATTTAATGGAATATTCTAATATGAATATGGCTAAATATGGAGAAATGAATTATGCTTGGACAGCAGAAGATGTTAAAGGATTTACAAAAATTTTGAGCAATCAAATGAAAATATATCACAATTTAAATAAAAAAGAAAAATGATTGAAATAGGTATTATAGGAGGAGCTGGATATACTGCTGGAGAATTGATTAGATTGATAATTCATCATCCAAAAACTTATATTAAAAATATAGTGAGTCAAAGTCATACGGGAAAATTGATTCATCTGATTCATCAAGATTTATTAGGAGAAATGGAAAATGTAAAGTTTAGCAGTGATTTAAGCAAAAAAATAGATATTGTATTTCTTTGTTCTGGACATGGCCAATCTAGAAAAGAGTTGAATCATATATCAGAAAATATAAAAGTGATTGACTTGAGTCAAGATTTCAGAATGAAAATTCAATCTGTTTTTAAAAGCAGAAATTTTGTTTATGGATTACCAGAATTGCAAAAAGAAACAATAAAAAAATCTAATAATATAGCTAATCCTGGATGCTTTGCCACAGCTATTCTTTTATCTATTTTACCATTAGCTAAAAATAAACTATTAGAAAAAGACATTCATATTAGTGCCATAACAGGTTCTACAGGATCTGGAAGGAGACTAAGTGAAACAAATCATTTCAGTTTAAGAAATAATAATATTTCTGCTTATCAAATTTTTAAACATCAGCATTTGAAAGAAATTGAACAAGCTATTCATCAGGTACAAAACAATTTTTATTCTAAAATTTATTTTGTACCTTACAGAGGTAATTTTTCTAGAGGAATTATAACTACTTTATATACTCATTCTATTTTTTCTTTAGAAAAAAATAGAGAAATATATGAAGAATATTATAAGAATCATCCATTTGTAAATATTTCTGATGTTAATATTGATATTAAACAGGTGATCAATACCAATAAGTGTATTTTATATCTAATTAAAGAAAAAGATCAACTGATTGTAATTAGTGTCATAGATAATCTCATAAAAGGAGCTTCTGGTCAAGCGATACAAAATATGAATCTTATGTTTGATTTGGATGAAACTTGTGGTTTAAAATTAAAATCTATTCGTTTCTAAAAATGAAATTATTTGACGTTTATCCTATTCTAAATATAGAATTAAGTAAGAGCAAAGAGTCTTATATTTTTGATGTAGAAGGAAATATGTATTTAGATTTTTATGGAGGACATGCAGTGATTTCCATTGGACATTCGCATCCATATTATGTGAAAGCTTTGACTGAACAAATTCATAAAATTTGTTATTATTCTAACAGTGTTCATATTTATCAAAAAAACAAATTAGCTGATTTACTTGGAAATATTTCAGGATATGAAAATTATTTATTATTTTTATGTAATTCTGGAACAGAATCTAATGAAAATGCATTGAAAATAGCTTCTTTCCATACAGGAAAAAAAAAAGTAATTGCTTTTAAAGGTTCTTTTCATGGAAGAACAAGTGGGAGTTTATCCGTTACGGATAACTACAAGTTTATATCCCCTTTTAATACTCAACATGAAACTATATTTTTGGATTATCAAGATTTTAATTCTTTAGAAAATCAATTAAGGAATCAAGATATTTGTGCTGTCATTACTGAAGGAATACAAGGACTATCTGGAATTGTAGATCCTGGGTCTGATTTCTTTTATAAAATTGAAAAATTTTGCAAAAAATACGATACAGTATTGATTATAGACGAGGTCCAAAGTGGATATGGAAGAACAGGATCTTTTTTTTCTCATCAATTATATTCTATAAAACCTGATTTAATTACTATAGCTAAAGGTATGGGAAATGGGTTTCCTATAGGAGGAGTGCTCATACATCCTAAATTCAAACCATATTATGGAATGTTGGGAACAACTTTTGGAGGGAATCATTTAGCATGTACAGCTGGTATTGCTGTGTTGGAAATAATTCAAAAAGAAAATTTGGTTGAAAATGCAAAAAATATGGGAAAAATATTGTTAGATCAATTGCGTATTATTCCTGAAATTAAAGAAATTAGGGGAAGAGGACTGATGATAGGATTAAAATTTGATTTTCCCATTCAGAATCTAAAAAATATTTTAATTTATAAGGAAAAAGTTTTTGTTGGTACATCAAATCATCCATATGTTTTACGATTACTTCCTCCATTAAATATTAATGAAAATCATATCAAATTATTTGTAAAAAAGTTAAAGAATGCCTTATTCTATCTATTAAAAAATGGAAAATAAAATAAAGAAAGCGATTCTTGTATTGGAAGACGGAACTAGGTATGAAGCTTATCATTTTGGAGCACCAGTATCTTCTTCTGGAGAGGTTGTATTTAATACAGCAATGACTGGTTATACCGAAAGTATAACAGACCCATCTTACAAAGGTCAAATATTGACTTATACTTATCCTATAATAGGAAATTATGGAATTCCGTCTTCTATTGAAGAATCTATTTATGAATTTCATGAATCCGATAGAATTCAAGTATCTGGACTTATTATTTCTTATTATTCTAATCGTCCGTATCATTGGAATATGAATCAAACCCTATCAAATTGGTTGAGTGAAAATGGAATTCCTGGATTATATGGTGTAGATACTAGGTTTATTGCAAAAAAACTTAGAAAAAATGGAGGATCCATGTTGGGTAAAATTTTAATGGAAAATGAAGATATTCCTTTTTATGATCCGAATCAGGATAATCTTTCTGAAAAAGTATCTATACATGAAAAAATTGTATATGGAAATGGAAAATACAAAATATTACTTGTAGATTTTGGGTTAAAAAATAATATATTACGTTGTCTTCTACGAAGAGATTGTTTTATTATCAGAGTGCCATGGGATTATGATTTTACTCAAGAAGAATATGATGGTTTGGTTTTTTCGAATGGACCTGGAAATCCTAAGATTTATAAAAAACCGATACATTATCTTCGGATAGCTATGAAAAAAAAACAACCTATATTTGGCATATGTTTGGGTCATCAACTTTTGGGGATAGCAGCTGGAGGAGATACTTATAAATTGAAATATGCACATCGAAGTCATAATCAACCAGTTTTGTCGTTGAGAACAGGAAAAAGTTTTATCACATCACAAAATCATGGATATGTTTTGGATCCAATCAATCTTTGTAAAGAATGGAAAGTTTTTTTTAAAAATTTAAATGATGATACTTGTGAAGGAATCATTCATGATGAAAAACCTTTTTTTTCTGTACAATTCCATCCAGAAGCTTCAAGTGGACCTAAAGATACCGAATTTTTATTCGATTTTTTTATAGATTCAATTAAAAAAAATAAATAGAATCTTTCAAAATTAGTATGAAAATAGATAAAATACTCATCCTGGGATCAGGTGCATTAAAAATAGGAGAAGCTGGTGAATTTGATTATTCTGGAACACAAGCATTAAAAGCCCTTAAAGAGGAGGGAATTTATACTATATTGATTAATCCAAATATTGCCACTGTTCAAACATCGAAAGGAATTGCTGATAAAGTTTATTTTCTTCCTTTGACTTTATTTTTTATTAAACGTGTTATAGATAAGGAAAGACCACAAGGAATTTTATTGTCTTTTGGTGGACAGACTGCATTGAATTGTGGAATTCAACTGTTTAAAGAAGGTATTATCGAAAAATATAAAATTCAAGTTTTAGGTACTTCTATTGAATCTATTATTCGCAGTGAAGATAGAAACTTATTTAGAAATAGATTAACTCATATTAACATAAAAACGGCAAAAAGTTTTGTAGTCCATTCTATGGATGATGCAATATTCTATTCTTTAAAAATAGGGTTTCCTATTATCATCAGATCAGCTTATACTCTTGGAGGTTTAGGAAGTGGTTTTGCTAAAAATGTTAATGATTTAAAAAAAATAGTAAATAAGGCTTTTTCTTATTCTTCTCAAATTGTTGTTGAAGAATATTTAGAAGGATGGAAAGAAATTGAATATGAAATAGTTAGAGATCGATATGATAATTGTATTTCTGTATGCAATATGGAAAACTTTGATCCTATAGGAATTCATACAGGAGAAAGCATTGTTGTTGCACCTTCACAAACTTTGACAAATTCTGAATATTATAATTTAAGAAAATTAGCGATAGATCTCGCTAGAGATTTTCATATCATAGGAGAATGTAACGTTCAATTTGCGCTAGATACAAATTCTGAAGATTATCGTGTTATTGAGGTAAATGCACGTCTTTCTCGTTCTAGTGCTCTTGCTTCTAAAGCAACAGGTTATCCTTTAGCTTTTGTTGCTGCAAAATTATCTTTAGGATACGGTTTGCATGAATTAAAAAATTCTGTCACTAAAAATACTTCTGCTTTTTTTGAACCTGCATTGGATTATGTAGTCTGTAAAATTCCCAGATGGGATCTAAATAAATTTTATGGTGTTTCTAATAGGATAGGAAGTAGTATGAAAAGCGTAGGTGAAGTCATGGCTATTGGAGGGTCTTTTGAAGAGGCCTTACAAAAAGGAATTCGTATGTTAGATATAGGAATGCAAGGATTCATTAACATTATTAATCATAAAAAATTAAAATCTATTCAATTGTTAAAGGAATATCTAAAAAAACCTACAGATCAAAGAATTTTCTTTTTAGAAGAAGCTTTAGAAGAAGGATTTTCCATCAAGGAAATACATCATTTAACAAAGATAGACCCATGGTTTTTATATCAACTTAATAATATTTTTCAAACAAAAAAAAAGATAGATTGTTTTAATAATTATAGAGATCTTCCGGAAGAATTGTTACGAAAAGCCAAAAAAGAAGGTTTTTCTGATATACAAATAGCTAGTATTTTTTTTAAAAAAAATAAAAATCATAATATTTATAATCTAGAAAAAAAAATAAGAGAATATAGAAAAGTAAAAAATATAGTTCCATATGTGAGACAAATTGATACTTTAGCTTCTGAATATCCAGCTCATACAAATTATTTGTATTTAACATATCATGCTATTCAACATGATATTATTTATGAAAATGATGGAAAATCTGTCATTACATTAGGATCTGGTGTTTATAGAATTGGAAGTAGTGTCGAATTTGATTGGTGTTGTGTCAATGCATTAAATACAATTCATAAAGAATCTTATAGATCCATAATGATCAATTATAATCCAGAAACTGTTAGTACTGATTTTGATATATGTGATCGATTATATTTTGAAGAACTGACTTTAGAACGTGTATTAGATATTATTGAATTAGAAAAACCTAAAGGTACAATTGTATCTATGGGAGGACAAATCCCCAATAATTTAGTTTTAAAACTTTATGAAAAAAAGGTTCAAATTTTAGGAACTTCTCCTATTTCTATAGACAAAGTGGAGAATAGATATAAATTTTCTAATGCTATGGATTCTTTAAAAATTAGACAACCTAGATGGAAAGAATTATCTGATACTGATGCTATTTATCAATTTATAAAAGAAGTAGATTTTCCTATATTAGTTAGACCTTCTTATGTTCTTTCTGGAGCGGATATGAATGTTATTTCTAATCAAGATGAACTGCAACATTATCTTCGTGAAAAAATATCTATATCTTCTGAATATCCATTAATCATTACAGAATTTATTAAAAATGCTAAAGAAATTGAATTAGATGCTGTTTCTCAAAATGGAGAAATTTTGTATTATGCTATATCAGAACACGTAGAATTTGCAGGAATACACTCAGGAGATGCGACATTAGTATATCCACCACATAATCTATATTTATCTACATTAAAAGAAATCATTCGTATATCTGAAAAAATATCCAAATATTTTAATATATCTGGTCCTTTCAATATTCAATTTTTATCTAAAGATAATGAAATCAAAGTAATAGAATGTAATTTGAGAGCTTCCAGAAGTTTTCCTTTTGTATCAAAAGTATCTCATTTTAATATGATAGAATTAGCTACCCAAGTTATTCTTGGAAAGAAAAAAAATAAAATAGAACCTAATTTTTTTATTACAAATTTTTTGGGAGTAAAAGCTTCTCAATTTTCTTTTTCACGTTTGCAAGATGCAGATCCTATTTTGGGGGTAGATATGGCATCCACAGGAGAAGTGGGATGTTTAGGAAATACTTTTGATGAAGCACTTTTAAAATCTATGCTTTCTGTAGGGTACACCGTACCCAAAAAAAATATATTGATATCTGGAGGACCTATTGAATCTAAATTAACTCTTTTGGGAGTTATAAAGCTTTTGCATAAAAAAGGATATATATTGTTTGCGACAGAAGGAACTAATAGTTTTTTATCTCATAATGGAATTCCTTCAATAAAAGTTTATTGGCCTAATGTAAAAAAATATTCAAATGTTCTTGATTTAATAAAAAATAGAAAATTGGATTTAATTATTAATATCCCAAAAAATCTCAGTAAATCAGAATTGAATAATGATTATGCTATCAGACGTTATGCTGTAGATTTTAATATTCCTCTACTCACTAATGCACGTTTAGCAAAAGCTTTTATACAAGCATTTTGTCATCTAACTTTTGATCAGTTATTTATCAAATCTTGGGATGAATATTGAATATTATATTATAAATTATGAAAAAATTTTTTAGCGTAGAAGATGTTATAGATGTGTATGATCTGATTAAAGATGCTCTTTTTTTGAAAAAAAATCCATATGATTTTCAACATATCGGAAAAAATAAGACAATCGGATTGGTCTTTTTTAATCCTAGTTTACGAACAAGAATTAGTTGTCAAAAAGCGGCTTTTAACTTAGGATGTAATACTTGGGTATTAGATTTTAATAAAGATTCTTGGACAATTGAAATGAATGATGGAAGTATCATGAATTTTACACAAGAACATCTTAAAGAAGCTATTTCTGTAATGAGTATGTATTGTGATATTCTTGCAGTAAGAACTTTTCCTAATCTTTTAGATAAAGATTATGATTATAAAGAAATTATTTTTAATAAAATATTAAATTATTCCAAAGTTCCAGTAGTGAATATGGAAAGTGCAACTTTGCATCCTTTACAGTCTTTAGCCGATGTTATAACAATTGCGGAATTTACATCTCTTTTTAAAAAGAGATGTAAAGTCGTATTAAGTTGGGCTCCTCATGTCAAATCATTACCTCATTCCGTAGCGAATTCTTTTTCTCAATGGATATCAAAAATCAAAAAAATAGATTTTATGATCACGTGTCCAAAAAGATATAATCTACATCAAAAATTTTCTAATGGAGTTGATACGACACATAATCAAAATGAAGCATTTATAAATGCAGATTTTATTTATGCAAAAAATTGGAGTAGTTATTTAGATTATGGAAAAATACTTTGTAAAAGTTCCGATTGGATGATTACTGAAAAAAAAATGAAACTAACCAATCAAGCTAAATTTATGCACTGTTTGCCTGTCAGGAGAAATGTGGTAGTAGAAGATGCGGTTTTAGATAGGAATAAATATTCCAATTCCATTGTATTGGAACAAGCAAAAAATAGAATTTATGCTTCGCAAATAATTTTTTTAAAAATATTACAATCTTTATCATGAAAATCCATATAGTCAAAATTGGAGGTCATTTAATTAATGATCATAGATATCTTCATGATTCTTTAGAGGCTTTTTGTAAACTACAAGGATATAAAATATTGATTCATGGAGGAGGAATAAAAGCAGATTTGATTTCAAAAAAAATGGGTATTTCTCCAAAAATGATACAAGGTAGAAGAATAACAGATCAAGAAACTTTGGATATAGTTGTTATGACTTATGCAGGAATAATCAATAAAAGTATTGTGGCTATATTACAATCTTATCATTGTAATGCTTTAGGATTATGTGGAGCAGATGGAAATTGTATTAGATCATATTTACGTAAAATCACAAATATTAATTATGGACATGTGGGTGATATTGATGTAAAAAGTATTAATACACATTTAATAAAATTTTTATTAAAAAATAATATCATTCCTGTATTATGTTCCATAACACATAATGGAAACGGAAATCTACTCAACACAAATGCAGATACAATAGCTGCTTATATAGCTATGTCATTAGCTCAGAATCAGA
Source organism: Blattabacterium cuenoti (assembly GCF_014251795.1). Classification (NCBI taxonomy): domain Bacteria; kingdom Pseudomonadati; phylum Bacteroidota; class Flavobacteriia; order Flavobacteriales; family Blattabacteriaceae; genus Blattabacterium; species Blattabacterium cuenoti. Next base: position 332,341 of record NZ_CP059201.1, on the reverse strand, counting down.
AAGAAAGTTGTGAAGTAGAGTTACATTTTTGTTTCGAAAAAAAAGGAGTTTTACGAAATATGCAGGATTCGGAATCTTATTTCCGAAAAATAAATTTTCATTTATTTCAAAAAATGAAAAAAAATCATTCCATAACAAATGGAATGATTCCTAAATTGGAAAATGCTTTTTTTGCATTAAAAAATGGAGTATATAAAGTTAGTATCGGTTTACCTATACATTTGAATGATGATGTGAATACTAGACTATGTCTGTAGTAAATTTGCAAGTTTTAAAGAAAGAATCCATACAACTTCTGATGCAGATCATCAATACGCCTTCTATATCTAAAAAAGAAAATGAGGTATCATTTTTGATTGAGAATTATCTCCATCAATATGGATTTCATGTCAAAAGAAAATTCAATAATATATGGACTGAAAATAATAATTATACTAAAAAAGAAAATATACAAACCATATTATTGAATTCTCATCATGACACAATAAAACCAGGAAAAAATTGGATAACAAATCCATTTACTGCTATTAGAAAAGAAGATAAATTGATTGGATTAGGGAGTAATGATGCTGGAGCTTCTATCGTTTCATTGATATCTACTTTTGTATATTTAAGTAGTTTATCGGAATTGCCTTATAAACTAGTACTTTCTATTACTGCAGAAGAAGAAATATCTGGTCCCTTAGGTGTAAGATCAATTTTATCTGAATTAGGATCTATAGATCTAGGAATTGTGGGAGAACCAACAAAAATGCAAGTAGCTATTGCTGAAAAAGGATTAATAGTGTTAGATTGTATAGCTGAGGGGAAGACAGGACACTCTGCTAGAAATACAGGAATCAATGCTATTTATATAGCAACAAGAGATATAGAATATTTAAAAAATTTTTCTTTTGATAGAAAATCTGAATTATTAGGTTTTACTACTTTAAATGTAACTCAAATACGAGGGGGAATACAACATAATGTGATCCCTGATATTTGTTCTTTTGTTATAGATATTAGAACTAATGAATTATATAGAAATGAGGAATTGATTGAAATTATACAAGAAAAAATTCATTCTAAAATCAAACCACGTCCTTCATATTTAAATTCATCTTTTATAAATCCTATGCATCCTATTGTTTTAAAGGCTCAATCTATAGGAAGAAATATATATGGATCTCCTACTCTTTCAGATCAAAGTATAATGCCTTTTTCTACTATTAAAATGGGAGTAGGAGATAGCAAACGTTCTCATACGCCTAATGAATACGTTTTGATTTCAGAAATCATGGAAGGAATAGATATTTATATCTGTTTATTGAAAGATTTTCACTTTTGAATTTGAAACAAAAAAGGTAAATTTGTTATATTTCTTAAAAAATGTAAAAAGCATGTTACAAGAAATAAACGATGATAATTTTGAAAATTTGATTTCTGAATCAGAAAAACCTGTTATGATAGATTTTTGGGCACCATGGTGTGCTCCATGTAAAGCTTTATCTGCTATATTAGAAGAAATTTTTTCTGAATATTATACAAAAGTATCAATTTTTAAATTGAATGTAGATAATAATCCTAAAATTTCTTCTAAATATGGAATCCGTAGTATTCCTACTATGATTTTTTTTAAAAATGGAAAAAAGAAAGATATTCATGTTGGAATTCTTTCTAAAGAAAATATAAGAAAAAAATTAGATGATTTAATTATTTCATGATTTTTGGTCTGGTAGTTCAGTTGGTTAGAATACATGCCTGTCACGCATGGGGTCGCGGGTTCAAATCCCGTCCAGACCGCTTTTTATATTTCATAATATCTTCTATAGATATAATTTTCATATGAAATTTTTCAGCTATCTGAATCAATTGTGGTAAACGTGCCATAGATCCATTTTTATTCAATATTTCGACCAAAACTCCTCCAGGAAGGCATCCTGCCATTTGAGTGATATCAATAGCAGCTTCTGTATGTCCAGGTCTTTCTAAGACTCCCCCTTTTTTTGCACGAAGAGGAAATATATGTCCTGGTTTGTTAAATGCTTCTGGTTTGACTTCGTGAACTAGAGCAAGAATAGTTTTTGCTCTATCTGAAACGGAAATCCCAGTGCTGACACCATTGCCTCGTAAATCTACTGACACAGTGAATGCCGTTTTTCTAGGATCGGTGTTGTTTTTTACCATCATTTGAAGTTTTAATTGATCACATTTTTCTTCTGTTAAAGAAACACAAACTAAACCTCTTCCATGAGTAATGAGAAAATTGACAATTTTAGGAGTGATTTTTTCAGCAGCTACTATAAAATCTCCTTCATTTTCACGATTTTTATCATCAACTACAATGATAATTTTTCCATTTTTTATATCCTGTATGGCTTCTTCAATATCATGAAAATTTTGATTCAAATCAAAAATCATATTTTTATTTAATTATATAATATCAAAATCATCCATTACAGTTTTATAAGTCATCCATATACTTACTGGAAAAAAAATAAAATTTGGGATCCAAGCTCCTATCCATGGATATATTTCAGCTTTTTCTACTTTATTTTGAGTGATAGTTAGTAAAGTGTAATAAATAATGAATATAGCCAGAGCTATCATAGTTGGATAACCTATTCCTCCTTTCCTAATAATAGCACCTAATGGTGCTCCAGTAAGAAACATTATAATGCATGTTACTGGAAATGTAAATTTTTTTTGTAATTCTAATTGCAGTTTGGCTAAGTATATTTTATTTTTGTAGTCTTTATGATTTTTTTTCTTTAAAAAATTAATTTTTTGAATAATGTTTTTTGTATTTAAGGTTTGATAAAAATCATAGTCATTTAAGTTATTTATTTTCGATTCTGAAGGAATTTCAAAATTTTGAATTAAAATATCAAATTCTACAATTTGATAAGAGTGTTGTTTTTTTTTATTTTCATGTAAGTTCTCACTATATAAAACTCCATTCATTAATTTTAATTGAAGAGATTTATTCTCTTCATTAGGTATGAAAACTCCTTTTTGAGAAATAATAGTATTCACAAGTGAATTTTTTCCATAAAAAAAAATGAATACATTATATAAATAATTACTATTTATTGACTTTTTATTTATTTTTATGAATAAATTCGGTAGTAAATTTACAAAAATTCCTTCTTTTAATTTTAACGATGGATGGGTTAACGATATTTGATATCCTAATTTTTTAGCTTTTATTTTTGCTTTTGGAATCACAAAATCTGAAAATAAATACAATATAATGGATAAAAAAAAAGTGACCCATAAAATAGGAACCATAACACGAAAAAGAGATATTCCAGAAGATTTTATAGCGATCAATTCTTGATTTTCTGAAAAATCACCAAATATTATAATAGAAGTCAATAATAGCGCAATGGGAGTTACTAATGGGATAATAGATATCCCAAAGTAAAATATAAATTTTAATATAATGAAAATACTAATGTTTTTTCCTGTTAGTTCATCTATTTGACTCCAAAAGAATTGGATCATAAAAATAATAAATATTGTAAAATAAATAATGAAAAAAGGAGCGATAAACAAACGGACCATGTACCAATCAAGTTTCTTTATTATCATGATAAATTTGAATTTATTTATTCATATATCATATCCGGTTCTGGCAAAAAAAAGTATTCATTTTTTTCGTTATTTTTTCCATAAAAATCAACGATTTTTTTAATATCTGAAAGTTCCATAAATGGACATTGTAATCGTATTAATTCATTTCTATTAGAAAATAGCAGATCTCCTTTTCCGATTAATTGTTCAGCTCCTGTACAATCTAATATAGTTCTAGAATCTATTTTAGAATTTACTTTAAATGCAATTCTTGCAGGAAAATTGGATTTAATTAATCCAGTAATCACATCTACTGATGGACGTTGTGTGGCTATAATCAAATGAATACCAACAGCGCGAGCGATCTGTGCTAACCGAGTTATATATGTTTCTATTTGTTTTTTTTGATTATGAATATTTAAATCTGCAAATTCATCAATAATTAATATGATATAAGGTAAATGATATTTGTCATTGTATTTTATATTATTATATTCTTGAATATTTCTAACTTTATGTTTTTCTAAAAGAGCATATCTTTGATCCATCTCTTTACATAAAGAATTTAATATATTTTTTACTTTATTTAAATCTGTAATGATAGGTTCTATAGAATTCGGAAGTGTAGCAAAATAAGATTTAGAAATTTTTTTATATATAGATAATTCTACTTTTTTTGGATCAATTAAAATAAACTTGATGTCTTTTGGATTTTTTTTATATAATAGAAAAATAATCATAGTATTTAATCCTACGGATTTTCCTTGTCCTGTTGATCCTGCTATAAGTAAATGGGGCATTTTTGCTAAATCCACAATAAAAATATCATTAAATACTGTTTTTCCCAAAGAAATAGGAAGTTCCATATGATTACTTTTTTTGTTGCTTTCTTCTGAAAATAAAATGTCTTTCATATAAACGGGATAACGATTATGATTGGGTATTTCTATTCCAATGGATCCTTTTCCAGGTATGGGTGCTATAATTCTTATAGATAGAGCAGATAAATTTAAAGCAATCTCATTTTTTAAGTTCTTGATTTTTGAAATACGTGTTCCTATTTTAGGATATATTTCATATAAAATAATAGTAGGTCCTACATTTGCTTTGATTTCACATATTTCAATATTATAATAGTTCAGTATTTGAATTATTTTTTTCTTGTTAGATTCCAAATCAATTTTCATATCAGTGTCAGTGTATGAAAAATCTTCCTTTTTTATAGAAAGAGTAGAATAAAGAATATTTTTATTTTGATAAGAATCAATCTTTTGTTCTAGTTTATGAATAATTTTTTTTTTTTTAATATTTTGTGTTTTTTTTTTTATTATAGTTGGAGAACTTATTCTGAAAATGATAATCAAATAAAAAATGATACTCGCAAAAATAAGCATATATAATCCTACTTTTCCGAATAAATGAATTAAGTAGTTTCCTATTTCAAATCCAAAAATTCCACTTAATATTCCTTGATTCGGAATAATGACATAAAAAGATATGGGAAGCCATATACTAAAGAACAGCAATTGATATATTGTGGATTTGTAAGAATTATTTAACAATTTTTTGTTAATAAAGAGAATTTTTAATCCTGTTAAAAATAGGATAACAGGAATGATAAAAGCACTAACTCCTATTCCACAATAAATAAAATAGTGAGAGACAGCAGCTCCTATTTTTCCAAGTAAATTTTCTGCTATGATTTCTTTATCAAAAAGTTTTGATAGTTGACTTTGATCATTTTTCCAATGAAAAAGAAAAGAAAAAAAACTTAAAAATAAAAAAAAACTGTTTCCTAATAAAAAAAATCCAAAAATGGTTTTAATAGTTTTATTTTCATTTCTTTTTATTTTAATTTGGTCCATTTTTTTATAATTATGGAAAAAATTTAATCTTTTTTAAATTATTTGTTTTGATTTAAAAAAGTTTTTTATGTAAAATTTATTATATTATATATTCTGAATAAAAAAAAAAAAAAGATGAAAAAAACAAAAATTATTTTATTTGTCCTTTGTTTAGGATTTTTTTATCCTTTTCATAATTTTGCAGAAATCATAAAGCAAAAAAAAACAACAAATGAAAATCCACATTTGAATATATTTGTTGATTTTTCTAGTAGTCTGAATTCGAAAGTAAAAAAAGAATTATCTGAAGGGTCTCGTTTTTCTGAAGACTATTTAAATTTTGAAATAATAGGAAAGGCTAATGATAAAATTAGTTATCGTTTGACCAAGCAGTTGAAAAAAACAGAAAATTCTGAAATGATTGATTTAGCTTATTTAAAATATAAGTGGAACGAGAAACTTTATTTTTTGATTGGAAAACAACCTTTTGCTTTTGGTAGTATGGAATATGCTAATCATTTCTATGAATACGCATACCGTTATCCGCATGTATACAAAAATCAGGTTAATCCTGTTGGATTTAGTTTTGTTTATCTTCCTATAAAAAATCACGAGTTACAATTTCAAATTGTCAATGGAAATAATATAAAAAATCGAGAAAAAAATGTAGTGATAGAAATCAATCATCCTATGGGATATTCTGTAAATTGGAATTGGAGTTTATTCAAAAATAAAATTATACAAAATAGATGGTCTTATTCTATTTTTCAAGAAAATGATAAAAATAAATTTTGGAAATTTTTAGCTTTAGGCAGTAAATTAAACTTAAAACCTTTTTCCATAGAAGCAGACTATATATTGAGCGATGAAGATGTAGAAAAAAATATGAATATGAAAAAAATTTTACGATCATTGAATAATGATTATGATTATATACCCTCTATAAAATATGGAACTTATTTAGTAAAATTAAAATACAACTTTATTCCAAAATGGAATTTAATTGCTAAAGGAGTATATGAAATAGGAACCTCTAAAAAAGGAATGAATAACGATATTTTGGGAGAAAATAAATTATTTCAAAAAGCATATACTTATTATGGAGGGATAGAATTTCTTCCTATCATAAAAAATGAGGATCTTAGTTTTCATTTTGTGTATCAAAACCATAGAATAAATTACAATTTAGATCAAATTAAAAAAGAAAATAAAAATGATCATTTTATCATTTTAGGATTTAATTATCGTGTTAAAATGATTTAAAAAATAATAATAAAAAAATATCGAGATACGATATGTAAGCTCGGTATTTTTTTTTTTACAGTATGTATGAAAATCGGACTTTATTTTGGATCATTTAATCCTATTCATTTAGGACACACAATCATTGCTAATCATATAATAGAATTTTTAGATATAGATTATGTTTGGTTTGTGGTCTCTCCACAAAATCCATTAAAAAAAAAAATCTTTTAGATTATGAACATAGAATTCAAATGGTTAAAAGAGCTGTTGATGATTATGAAAAAATGAGTGTTTTGGATATTGAATCTGGAAATTTTCCTTCTTATACAATTCATACACTTGACAATATAGAAAAAAAATATCCTAGAAATAAATTTTTTCTTCTTTTGGGAAAAGATTCATTTTGTTCTTTAAAAAAATGGAAAAATTATAAAATCATTTTAAATAAATATGATATATTGGTTTATCCTAGAATTGGATTTTTTTCTCATACTGTTTTGAAACATAAAAAAGACAACATAATTTTTCTGAAAGCTCCAATTATTGAAATATCTTCTTCTTTTATTCGAAAATCTATTCGAGAAGGAAAAAATATGAAGCCTTTACTTCACGCAGAAGTTTGGAATTATATGAATCAATATAAATTCTATATGAAAAAGTAAAATTATTCTTTACTTTTAAATTTATAATATTCATGAGCTTTTTTTAACAATCTTATAAACTCAAGTTCTCCGAATATTTTTTTGATGGAATTCCAATTTGGTTTTTTAATACGAAATTTTTCTTCCTGAAAAGAAAAAAAGGGAATATTAGTAACAATAGTAATTAATTTTTTTGATAAAAAACCCAAATCTTTATTTTTTTCAATATTTTTTTTAATTTTTCCGTTAAGATCATGAGTTGAATTGAATAATTTTTCAATACTTCCATATTTTTTAATAAATTTTGTAGCATTTATTTTTCCTACTCCTGGCAACCCTGGTATATTATCAGAAGGATCTCCCATCATACTCCATAAATCTACAATTTGTTTTGGATGATTGACCCCAAATTCTTTTTTTATTTCTTCTATTCCTAAGATTTTTCTTTCCTTTCCTTTAAAAGGTGGAATATAAACTTTAATATTTTCTGTTATAAGTTGAAAAAAATCTTTATCTAAAGTAATTATATAAACAATATATCCTTTATATTCTGCTATTTTAGCTATTGTTCCGATACAATCATCAGCTTCATACCCATTTTGGGCATAAAAAAAAGAAATTTTGAAAGTTTTTAAAATTTTTATAATATAAGGAATAGCTGTGGAAATAGCTTCCGGTGTTTTTTTTCTATGCGCTTTGTATTTATTATATTCTTTTTTTCTAAAAGAAGTTTCTTGTATGGAATCAAAAACAGTAGCCATGTAAGATGGTTTTTCATTATTTAATGTCTTTATTAAAAAATATGTGAAATTTATGATAGGCGAAGTATTCAGTCCTTTAGAAGTGAAAAGAGGATTATGTATATAAGCGTAATAACTTTGATAAATGAGAGGATATGCATCAATTAAAAATAATTTTTTATTCATATATCAATTTTTTATAAACTATACTATTTTTTTTATGAAAAATATGAAAAAATCAAATAAATATACAGTAACTGCTGCTTTACCTTATGCAAATGGGCCAATTCATATTGGACATTTAGCAGGAGTTTATTTACCTGCAGATATTTTTGTTCGTTATCTCAGACGAAAAAAAATAGATGTTATTTTTATATGTGGATCTGATGAACATGGAGTCCCTATTGCTATACAAGCTAAAAAAGAAAAAAAAACTCCTCAAGAAATAGTAAATAAGTATCATGACATGATTAAAGATTGCTTTAATAATTTTGGTATACAATTTGATCACTATTCCAGAACTTCTACAAAAATTCATCACGAAATCTCTACTTCTTTTTTTAACAAACTTCATAATCAAAAAAAAATTTTTGAAAAAATCTCTGAACAATATTATGATAAAAAAGCTCAACAATTTTTAGCGGACAGATATATATCTGGAACATGTCCCCATTGCAAAAATGAAGAAGCTTACGGAGATCAATGCGAAAATTGTGGTATTTCACTAATACCTGAAGATTTAATATATCCAAAATCAACTATAAGTGGAAGTATTCCAATTTGGAAAAAAACTAAACATTGGTATTTTCCTTTAGATCACTATCAAAAATTTTTAGAAGAATGGATTAATCATAAAAAAGATTGGAAAGTAAATGTATATGGACAAGCAAAATCTTGGTTAGATCAAGGATTAAAACCTCGTGCTATAACAAGAGATTTAAATTGGGGTGTTCCTGTTCCGAAAAATATAGGAAAAGTTTTGTATGTCTGGTTTGAAGCTCCCATAGGATATATTTCTGCTACTATAGAGTGGGCTAGACAAAAAAAAATCGATTGGAAACCTTATTGGAAAGATAAAGATACTAAATTAATTCAGTTTATAGGAAAAGATAATATTGTTTTTCATTGTATTGTTTTTCCAGTTATACTCAAAGCATATAATAATGGATATATCCTTCCGGATCAAATATTGGCTAATGAATTTCTTCATTTAGAAAATAAAAAAATATCTACTTCTAAAAATTGGGCAGTATGGGTTCATGAGTATTTAAAAGATTTTCCCAATCAACAGGATACACTTCGTTATATTCTCATAGCTAACATGCCTGAAAAAAAAGATAATAATTTTAATTGGAAAGATTTTCAAAGAAAAAATAATACTGAATTGGTTGCTATATTAGGAAATTTTGTAAATAGAAGTTTAACTTTAATTCAAAGGTTCAATAAAGGGATAGTTCCTCATCCTGAAATGTTATCTAGAAAGGATCAAAACATTTTAACTAAAATTAAAAACTATCCAGAATATATCGGTAATTTAATTGAATCCTACCAATTTCGAGAATCCTTAACATGTTTTATGGATTTAGCTAGATTAGGAAATAAATATTTAACAGAAGAAGAACCTTGGAATCAAAAAGAAAAGAAACGTGTCAATACCATACTTTATGTATCACTCCAAATTGTTGGAATGTTAGCTCAACTTGCAGAGCCTTTTCTTCCATATACGGCGAAAAAATTGTTAAATATGCTTCGTTTGAAAACTTTTTTTTGGAATCAAATAAAAAATATAGAAGAAATTTTATGTCCAGGACATGTTCTAGGTCATACTATATTTTTATTTCAAAAAATAACCAATGAAAGTATAGAAAAACAGATTAAAAAACTGGATAAAATCCAATAATATAATTCACGCGATATGATCTATGATCAACTGGCACTGGCGGAGAGAGAGGGATTCGAACCCCCGGAGGTATGACCCTCAACGATTTTCAAGACCGCCGCAATTAACCACTCTGCCATCTCTCCAAACTATATTTATAGTTATAGTATTTCTATTATGTTTCTAAGAAGATCTTGCATCGTTTCTCTTTTTCTGATAAGAAAATCTTTTCCATTAAAAATCATAACCTCAGAAGGTCTATAACGAGAATTATAATTCGAAGACATAGAAAAACAGTAAGCTCCCGCATTTTTAATACACAAAATATCTCCTTCACGGATTTCTTGAACTTTTCTATTCAAACCAAAAGTATCTGATTCGCAAATATATCCAACAACCGTGTAAAAATGAAAATGTCCATTGGGATTAGAAATATTTTCAATACAGTGATAAGCATCGTAAAACATAGGACGAATCAAATGATTAAATCCTGAATCTACTCCAGCAAATACAGTTGAAGTCGTATGTTTAATAACATTCACACTAACTAAAAAATATCCAGATTCACTAACTATAAATTTTCCAGGTTCAAATATCAAAGTAATTTGATTTCCGTAATTTTTACAAAATTCTTCGAATTTTCTTGTAATAGAGAAACTTAAAGAATAAAGATCCGTTTTGATATCATTTTTTTTGTATGGAACTTTAAAACCACTTCCAAAATCAATATAATCAAGATTGGGAAAATCCATAGCTGTTTGAAACAAAATTTTCGCTCCTTCTAAAAAAGATTTGATATTTGATATATCGGATCCTGTATGCATATGAAATCCTTCTATTTTAAGTCCGGTATTCTTTAATATTCTTTTTATATGAGGAATTTGATAGTAAGAAATACCGAATTTAGAATCAACATGGCCTACTGAAATTTTTGAATTTCCTCCTGCCATAATATGCGGATTGATTCTGATTCCTACAGCATAATCTGGGTAAAATTCTCCAAATTTTTCTAAAATAGATAAATTATCTAGATTAATTCTCACTCCAAAATCAACAGCTTTTTTGATTTCTTGAATCGAAACACAATTCGGAGTGAATATAATTTTTTTAGGATGAAAACCTGCTTTTAATCCTAATTCGACTTCCTGAATAGATACGGTATCTAATCCACTTCCTAATTTTTGCAAAAATTTTAATATATTTAAATTAGTATTAGCTTTACAGGCATAATTAATGATTAAATTTTTTATGCCACTAAAAGCATTTTTCATTTTTATATATTGTTTCTTGATTTTGCAAGAGTCGTATACATAAAGTGGAGTTCCATACTTTTGTGTGAGTCCAATTAAATATTCTTTATCAACTGAGGAATTTTTATTTTCTAATTCATACATCATAATTTTACAATAAAGCTAAATGAATTACATCATTCATATTTCTAACATAATCAAAAGTTAATCCTTTTAAGTGTTCGGATTTTATTTCTTCTACATCTTTTTTATTATCCTGTGAAAGAATAATTTCTTTAATATTAGCACGTTTAGCCGCTAAAATTTTTTCTTTAATTCCACCAACAGGAAGAACCTTACCTCTTAAAGTGATTTCTCCTGTCATAGCTAAATGAGGTCTTAATTTTCTTTTAGTAAAACTTGAGACTAGAGATGTTAACATAGTTATTCCTGCAGATGGACCATCTTTAGGAACTGCTCCTTCAGGAACATGAACATGTACATTTTTTTCTTCCAACATGATAGGATCTATGTTAAATTCTTTATAATGAGCTTTAATATACTGTAAAGCAATTGTTGCAGATTCTTTCATCACTTCTCCTAAATTACCAGTAATACTTAAATGACCTTTTCCTTTAGATAAACTGGATTCGATATATAAAATATCTCCACCAAAATGAGTCCAAGCTAAACCAGTAACGACCCCTGGTACACTATTTTCTTCATAACGATCCGGATCATTGGGTATACCAAGAATACTTTCTATTTTTTCAATACTCAAATGCTTAACATATTTTTTATTCATCGCAATATGTTTAGCTACATAACGTGCTAATTTAGCAATATGTTTTTCCAAAGTTCTCAAACCAGATTCTCTTGTATAACTCTCAATGACTTTTTCTATTTCTTTTGTTTCAAGTACTAAATCTGATTTTCTTAAACCATTTTCTTTCAGTTGTTTAGGTAATATATGTTTTTTGACAATTTGCGTTTTTTCTTCTACAGTATATCCATTCATTTCTATGACCTCCATTCTATCTATTAGAGCTGGTTGAATATGTGAAAGTGAATTTGCGGTAGCAATAAATAATACTTTTGATAAATCGTAACCCATTTCTAAAAAATTATCATAAAACGAGGTGTTTTGTTCCGGATCTAAAACTTCTAACATGGCAGAAGAAGGATCTCCATTCGTACCTATCCCCATTTTATCTATTTCATCTATAACAAAAACGGGATTTGAAGTTCCTACTTTTCTAATAGATTGTAATAAACGACCAGGCATAGCTCCTATGTAAGTCCTTCTGTGGCCCCGTATTTCTGATTCATCATGTAATCCTCCTAAAGAAATACGAACGTATTTTCTTTTCAGTGCAGTAGCTATAGATTTTCCTAAAGAAGTTTTTCCGACTCCGGGTGGACCATAAAAACATAGAATAGGAGAACGCATATCTCTCCTTAATTTTAATACAGCTAAATATTCGATAATACGTTCTTTTACTTTTTCTAGTCCATAGTGATCTCTGTCTAATATTTTTTGTGCATATTCCAAATCAAAATTATCTTTTGAATATCTTCCCCAAGGAAGATCAATCATCAATTCAAGATAATTCCTTTGTACCGTATATTCTGGCATTTGAGGGTTAGTTCTTTGCATTTTTAATAATTCTCGATCAAACTGTTTTTTTGCTTCTTTAGGCCATTTTTTTTTGGAAGCTTTAGCACGCATTTCATCTATTTCTTTTTCATAAGAAATATCTCCTAATTCTTCTTGTATAGCTTTAATTTGCTGGTGCAAAAAATATTCTCTCTGTTGCTGATCCATATCACTACGAACACGGGATTGAATATCATTTTTTAACTTAATTTGTTGATGTTCTACGTTTAGAAAACGCAATGTTTCCATTGCTCTTTTTTTTAAATCATCGTATTCTAATAATTTTTGTTTATCTTTAGTAGCTAAATTCATATTAGCTGCTACAAAATTTATTAAAAAAGAGGGACTTTCGATGTTGCGAATAGCAATGCTTGCTTCTGATGGAATGTTTGGGTTATCTTGAATAATTTTGATTGCTATTTCCTTTATAGATTCCACTAAAGCAAGGTACTCTTTATCCTTGCAGGAAGGTTTATTCTCTTCTAGTGCTATGATTTCTGCTTTAAAATATGGATCGTTTTGAATAAAACGATTGACTTTAAATCTTCTTTTTCCCTGTAAAATAACGGTAGTATTTCCGTCAGGCATTTTCAATAATTTCAGTATTTTAGCAACTGTTCCAATAGAATATAAATCTTTTTCACTAAGATTTTCTATACCGGAATTTTTTTGCGTTAGAACTCCAACTGTTTTATCTAATCCATAAGCATCTTGTAATAATTGTATGGATCCACTTTTTCCTGCTATAATTGGAAAAACAATACCAGAATACAAAACCATATTTCTTACTGTTAAGATACATAATTGTTTAGGAATATCATCTTTAAGTAACTGATCTTCTTCATCTTGACTCATTAAGGGAATAAACTCAGCTTCAGACTCAAATCCAGATTCTGTAAATATATTTTTTAATAACATAAAAAAATAGATTTCTGACTTAAATGATGGATTAACTCGTATAAAAATTAATCACCATAACATAAATTAAATATACTGTTTTCTATATGAAAAAAAAAACTATATATATAGACTTAAAATGAATTACTGACAATTGTGAAAAAATTGATTTTTTTCTTTTTTCAGCATATTCAAAAAAACATGTTCTTTCAAAATTTTTATATGATTTCTTTTTATACTTTTTTTTAATTTTGACCCAAAATTTTTTCCAACTACTATAAAATTAATTTTATTGTTGACAGTATTATATACTGTTCCACCTAAAAGTTCTACTATGTTTTTGGCTTCATTACGGGTCATACAAGATAATTTACCTGTAAATACAAAAGATTTTCCTTTAATACAAGAATATTTTATAATAGGAATAGGAATAGTACATTTCGAAATATGTAATCCATATTTGATAAGCATTTTAACGATGTATTGATGTTCCGTAATTGAAAAATAAGTAATGATACTTTTTGCAATTTTTTTTCCTATGCCATAAATAGAAATTAAATGATTATAATTTGCATGCATCAAAGAATTGATATCCAAAAAATTTTCTGTCAATTTTTTGGATATGTATTCTCCTACATGATGAATTCCTAAAGAAAATAAGACTCTATAATATGGATTTTCTTTAGATTTTTCTATATTATTCAAAATTCCACATGCCAATTTTTCTTTGATTCCTTCTATTTTAAGTAATTCTTCTTTTTTCAATTCATATAAATCATAAAAACTATATAAAAAACCTTTTTTGTATAGTTTATTTATCATTTTTCTTCCAATTTTTTTTATATTCATAACGCTTACAAAGTGTATGATTTGTTCTATTCTTTTAGAAGAACAATTTTGATTAGTACAATAAAATAATTCATTTTTTCTCATTAAAATGCTATTACATGATGGGCATTTTTTTAAAAAAAATACAGGAACAGTTTGATTTGGTCTTTTTTTTATGTTTATTTCTGTTACTTTTGGTATGATATTCCCTCCTTTTTCTAATAAAAGTCGATCTCCATAATGAATTCCCATTTTTTGTATAAAACTGTCATTATAAAGTGCGACTCTTTTTATTGTGGTTCCAGTAATTAAAACAGGAACTACATTGGCTACAGGAGTAATGATTCCTGTACGTCCTACTTGATACGTAATACTTAATAATTTTGTTTCATGCAATTCTTGTCGAAATTTATAGGCTATAGCCCAACGTGGGTATTTATTGGTAAATCCTAAAATAGATTGTTTTTGATATTCATTAACTTTAATCACGATTCCGTCCGTCTGATAAGGCAGTTTATTTTGACAGACTTCCCAAAAGTCTATAAAATGAAATACTTCTTTAATGTTTCTACAAAAGCGTGCGGGTTCCGGAATTTGAAATCCCCAATATTTTATATATTTTATAGCTTCATATTGTGTATCAAAAGGTAAATTATTTCCTACAACATGAAATGCTATACAAAATAAATCTCTTTTACGTACTTCTTGATGATCATGAATTTTTAGTGTTCCACTAGCCGTATTTCTTGGATTTGCATAAGGATTTTGTCCATTTTTGATCCGTTTTTTATTGATTTCTATAAAATTATTTATGGGAATAAAAATTTCTCCACGTATCTCAATATATGTAGGATAGTTATTTCCTCTTAATTTGAAAGGAACATATTTTATCGTTTTTATATTTCTTGTGACATCTTCTCCTTTTTCTCCATCACCGCGAGTTACCGCATTTGTTAAAAGTCCGTTTTGATAAATTAAATTAATAGATACTCCATCATATTTCGGTTCGCATACAAAAGATAAAGAATGAACATATTTGCTGATTTTTTTTTTCCAAATCATTAATTCTTTTTTAGAATAGGTGTTTTGAATAGAGTACATTTTATATCTATGATAAAAAGTGGATATCAAGTCTGTTTCATTAATTTTTGCTCCAATATTTATGGTAGGTGAAGTAGAATCCTGTAATTCAGGATTTTTTTTTTCTAAAAAAGATAATTCTTTTAATTTTTTATCAAAATGTAAATCTGATACTTCTGAAGTATCAGAATTATAATATTGATCATTATATTTTATCAATTCTTTTCTGAGTTTAGATATTTTTTTTTCAATTTTTTTATCCATATTGTTTTGATATTTATTATTTTTTTATTTTTTTCCGTAATAAACTGCACGAATCATTCTGAAAAATCCTTGAAAATCTTTTTTTATTTCTATATTTAAAAATCCTATTTTTTTTAAAAAATCAAGAATATCTAGATAAAGAAATTGGTTGATTTCAAAATACACATAAACGACTCCAGTCAATTTTCTTTTTATCCAAAAAGAAATTTTTTTATAAAAAATCAAAGGGTCCTCATCAGGAACAAATAAAGCTTGATAAGGTTCGTATTGAACAATATTTGGATGTAGGAGTTTTTTTTCAGATAGCTTGATATAAGGAGGATTACTGACGATAATATTAATATAGTTTTTTTTATTTGTAGGAATGAAAATGTCCTCTGTCAAGAGATCTACATTTTTGAATGTAATTTTTACATTATGTAATTTTGCATTTTCACTAGCTATATCAAGAGTTTTTTGATTATAGTCAAAGGCATGAACATGTGTAATTTCAGGTTTTTTTTTTTTTAAAGTAATACCAATACATCCACTTCCTGTTCCAATGTCAAATACTCGAATGGGATTATTGTGATTTGAGTTGTAACCGTGATTCTGTATAATCCAATATACAAGTTCTTCTGTTTCTGGTCTTGGAATAAAGACATTTTCATTGACTATGAATTTCATTCCAAAAAAATAAGCCTTACCAATTACATATTGTATGGGTCTATTTTTTTTTAATTCCCATAATTTTTTGATTAATTTATCGTAAGTGAAAAAATTGATTTTTTCTTTTCGATTTAATCGTAATAAAATAGTTGTTTTATCACATTTCAAAATGTGGGTCGTGAGTAAAAAAAAAATACTTTCTAACTCTTTAGGTTCTGGATATAAATCTTGAAGAGTATGTTGAAAGACACGGTAAAATTTGTAAAAAAAATATTCCATATAACGAAATTAAAATGATGTGAATTTCAAAAAAAAATACTTATTTTATGATTCATAATTTTTTCGTTTTATGTTAGATAATGATGATACCATTGTTGCCTTAGCAACACCTATTGGTTCTAGTGCTATTTCTGTTATTCGTATTTCTGGAGAAAATTCCATATCTATTGTTGAAAATATTTTTGTTTCTATTAAACCTGGTAAAAAACTGGAGAAACAGTCTACACATACTATTCATTTAGGGTCTCTTGTAGAAGAGAATAATAATTTATTAGATCAAGTTTTGATTTCTATTTTTAAATCTCCTTTTTCTTATACAGGAGAAAATATGATTGAGATTTCTTGTCATGGTTCCTATTATATTCAACAAAAAATTCTGCAATTGCTTATTAGAAAAGGAATACGGTTAGCTCGTCCTGGAGAATTTACATTTCGTGCTTTTATAAATCAAAAAGTAGATTTATCACAAGCTGAAGCTATAGCAGATTTAATTGTATCTGAAAACAAAATATGTCATGAAATATCTTTACAACAGATCAAAGGATCATTGTCTCAAACGATTAAGGATTTAAGAAAAAAATTATTAGATTTTGCATCTTTATTAGAATTAGAATTAGATTTTTCTGAAGAAAATGTAATCTTTGCTAAAAGATCAGAACTTTTTTCTTTTTTACAAGAATTAAAAGAAATTTTAAAAGATTTAATTGAATCTTTTTCATTAGGAAATGCTATAAAAAAAGGAATTTATGTGATTATTATTGGAGAGCCCAATGTGGGAAAATCTACTTTTTTTAATCAAGTGATTCAGGAAGATCGTTCTATTATATCCCATATAGAAGGAACAACTAGAGATTGTGTGGAAGGAGAAATCATTTTAAATGGAATTCTTTTTCATTTTTTAGATACGGCAGGAATTAGGGAAACTGAAGATCCTATAGAAACTATGGGAGTGGAAAAAACCATGGAGAGAATAGAAGAGGCTCAAGTCATATTATATATTTTTGATTCTTATAATCAAAAAAAACAAAAAATTATTAGTGATATTAAAGAAATTCACACAAAGTATCCACTAAAAAATATTTTTGTTATAGCAAATAAATCAGATATATCTCCTATTCATGATTTTGAAAATTTCAAGTCAGAGATTCCTTATTTTTTTGAAATTTCTGCAAAAAATTATAATGAAGTGAAAAGGGTTCTCAATGCTTTAAGTTCTTTATTTTTGGATAAGTTAAAAAAAAAAAAAATAGTGGTTACACAATACAGACATTATGAAGCTTTAAAGCTTTCATTAAGAGAATTATCATTAGCACATCATGCTTTTAATAAAGGATTATCAGTAGATTTAATATCAATATATATTAAAGAGTCATTACGGTATTTAGGAGAAATTACGGGAGAAATTACAAGTGAAGATATTCTAAAAAATATTTTTTCAAAATTTTGTATTGGAAAATAAATAAATCATGTCATCACATTCTGTAAGAGTTCGTTTCGCTCCTAGTCCTACAGGGCCACTTCATTTAGGTGGAATCAGAACAGCATTATATAATTATCTTTTTTCTAAAAAACATGGTGGGACATTTATTCTGAGAATAGAAGATACTGATCAGAAAAGATTCGTTGAAAATTCTGAATCATATATTTTGGAAACATTAAAATGGTGTCAGATCGAACCTGATGAAGGAGTAGGATATGGAGGACCTTATTCTCCTTATTATCAATCTCAAAGAATGGATATTTATCGTATGTATATCAATAAATTGTTAAAAAAAGGATATGTTTATTATGCTTTTGATACAGATCAAGATATTGATAAAAAAAGAAAAGAATATAGTAATCGTGATTTAACTTTTTCTTATAATTCTAGAAATAGAATGTATATGAATAATTCTTTAACTATGACGAAAGAACAATTACATGATAAATTGCAATCTGATTCTTATGTGATTCGATTTAAAATAGAACCTGGAGAAAAATTAAAAATATATGATATCATACGTGGCAATATAATAGTTGATACAGATCATTTAGACGATAAAATTTTATTAAAATCGGATGGATTAGCTACTTATCATTTAGCTCATACAATAGATGATCATTTAATGAAAATTACTCATGTGATCAGAGGAGAAGAATGGCTTCCGTCTACGTCTTTACATGTATTGTTATATAGAGCTTTAGGTTGGACCACTCCTAATTTTGCACATTTACCTTTAATTTTAAGAAATAATGGAAAAGGAAAAATCAGTAAAAGAAATACAAATAACTTAAATTTTCCTATATATCCTATACAATGGAAAATTCCAAA